>JACCXK010000024.1 GCA_013697055.1 Alphaproteobacteria bacterium | reverse complement strand
TCGGGCCGCCGCGCCAACAGATCGGCGGGCAGGCTTTGCGGCAGCGGCAAAGCGTTCTCAACACCCGCGGCGGGCCGGGTGACGCCGGCATAGGCTTCGGCGCCCTGCCCGGTCAGCGCCGCGATGGCGTGCACGCCGATATCGCGCTGCGCCTCGGCGCGGCGCACCTCGATGCGCGCCAGCGCCAGCAACGCCTTGGCCTGTTCCAGCGAGGCTTCGTTTTCCAGCCCCGCCGCCACCCGGCTTTGGGTGAGATCCAGAATGATCTGGCGCTCGTCCACCGTCTGGTGGGCGATGTCCAGATTCTGCCAGGCCAGCGACAGCTCGACATAGGCTTGCGCGAACATGCCGGCCAGCGCCAGCTTCGCGGCATCGGCATCCAGTGCCGCCGCCACGCTGGCGCTGCGGGCGCGTTCGATCAGCGCTGCCTGCTTGCCCCAGAAATCCAGCGACCAGCGGAAGCGCGCCTCGGCGTTACCGGCCCATTGGAATGAACCGCCGAAGGGCCGGGGATAGAGATAGTTGTTGCTGAGAAGCTGGCCCGTCTCGTTGGCGTCGATGTTGATGGTGGGATAATGCGCCGTGCGGGCCACCGACAGCTCCGCTTGTGCGGCGCGGATGCGCGCCAGCGCGCCTTGCAAGGTGGGATTGCCGGTTAGGAGTTGCGCCACCAGCCGGTCGAGCTGCGGATCGTTGAACGCCTTCCACCAATCGGCCTGGACGGACGGCGCCGGCTGGGCGCCCAACCCCAGTGATGCCGGCGCGACCTGGACCTGGGACGGCGTGGTCGAAGGCGCGTCCACGCAGGCCGCAAGCGGCAGCGCCAGAAGCAATGCGGCCAACGATGTCTTCAAAAGCGTCCCCGACGAGCGTTGGCAACAGCATCGCCCGATTCGTATTAACGCTTTATTTGCCTTATAAGGTCTTGAAATCTAGAGGTTTTTTTGCATCCGATCGGCCACGGCGATGATGCCGAAGATCACCACCAGGCAGGCCGGGATTACGGCAGCGGCGCGGAACGAGGCCGCGGCCGCGGCCGTCAGGATGTCATGCAGCTGGGCGCCTTGGGCATTCGCTGCCAGATTGGCATCGCCGCCGGCGGCTGCCAGCTTGGCGCCGTCATAGATCGCGCCCAGATACGGCAGCACCACATAGGTGCAGGCCGCGCCTGCCGAACCCATCAGGCCGAACACCATGGTGCCGCTTCTGGGATAACGCTCGGCCACCGTCGCCAGCATGGTCGGCCAGAAATAGGCGACGCCGAAGCCCCACACCGTCGCCGCCGCCAAAACCGTAGCCGGACTGTTGGCCCCGCCCAGCGCGAACAAGCCTACGGCGGCGAAGAAGGACGACGAAATCAACAGGCCGATATTGCCCAGCCGCTTGACCAGGGGCCCCGCGAAATGGCGCATCACGAACATCAAGCCGCTGACATAGGCCAGCACCAGCACTCCGCGCATGCCCACGATCTGGGTCAGGGCCACGTCCAGCCACTGGCCGGGCGCGAATTCGGTGGAGGCGGTGAACATCATCAGCACCACCCAGATGAAGATGGTGGGATTGCTGATGGTGGCCTTGATCATCTCGCCCGGCGTCACCGGCGCATCGGTGGAAGCGCTGACCGGCGGCAGTTTCTCGCGCAACGCCAGCGCGCCGAACACCACGCACAGCAACGCCAGCGGCACCATGTTCCAGCGCCAGGGCAGCCCGGCATGATCGATGGCAAGGCCGAACAGCGCGCCGCCGACCAGGCCCGCCGGATACCAGGCATGCAATATGCCCAACCGCCCGACGCGGTCTTCGGGATAGAGCGCGCTGGTAAGGGGATTGATCACGGTTTCGACCAGCCCCCAGCCCAGGCCCTGCACCACCATGCCGATCAGAAGACCCGTGTAAGTCGAAATGCCCAGCGAACCCGCGCCCGCCACAATGGCAAAGCCCGCCGTCATCAGGATGGCGGCGCCCGCCAGCGCCCGGCCGAAGCCGATCCGCGCCAGGACGGCGCTGACCAGCAGAAGCGTAATGGCGAAACCGAGAAAGGCCGCGCCCAGCGCGGTGGCCAACCGCTCGCCCGCCGTCGCCGCGCCGAGGGGCGCGAGATATTCGGACTGCATCTGCACGGCGGTCGCCGCGCGCATGCTGACCGCCGCGCCTGCGGTAAACAACGCCATCAAAGTGACGATGAAAATGCGGCCCCTGTTAAGCGGAGCTGAATCTATCCCGGAATTCATGGCTTCTCCCATTGCCGGTTTTTGTGTGTTCCGGCCGGCCCCGGACTTGGATTGGACTTGGGACGCTAACAAAATTGCGCGCTCAAGGACATTCCTCTAACCTTGGCGCATGCCCCTGCACCCCCAGGCAGCCCTTGCCATCCAGCGCGCCGGCGACCTGCCGACCAACCTGTCGCCCGCCGAACTGCGCCTGGCCTATGAAACCCAGCGCCTGATCCTGTTGCCGGAAAAGCCCGCCATGGCGGTGACGTTCCAGCTTTCTATCCCCAGCGATTATGGCCCCATCCCGGCGCGCTTCTATCGCGCCAGCAAGGGTGCGGACCCGTGCCCGCTACTGGTCTATTTCCATGGCGGCGGCTTCATGCTGGGAAGTCTGGCGCTGTACGACACCACCTGCCGCCGTCTTGCGACCAATGGCGATTGCGCGGTGCTGTCGGTGGATTACCGGCTGGCGCCCGAGACCTTGTTTCCCGGCGCGGTGCTGGACGCTTATGCCGCGACCCGCTGGGCCTTCGACCACGCGAAGATGCTGAACATCGATCCGGACAAGATCGCGGTAGGCGGCGACAGCGCCGGGGGCAATTTGGCGGCGGTGCTGGCGCAGATGGCTTTGGACTCGGGCGAGTTCAAAGTCGCGCTGCAGATCCTGATCTATCCCATGACGGACCAGAGCCGCGCCTATCCGTCTTACGAGCGCAACGCCAGCGGTTACATGCTGACCACCGCGGCGCTGCACTGGTTCATGGACAATTACATTCCCGACCACGCTAATCGCCTGGACCCGCGCGCCTCGCCCATGCTTCGGCCGAGCTTGCAAGGACTACCGCCGGCGCTGGTGATCAGCGCGGAGTTCGATCCTTTGGTGGATGAAAACGAAGCCTATGCCAAACGGCTGCGCGAAGCGGGCGTGCCCACCGATTACGTTTGCTTTCCCGGCATGATCCATCCCTTCTTCACCTTGGGCGGGGTGGTCGAGGACACCGCCAAGGCAGAAGCGCTGGTGGGCGCCGCGATGCGCAAGCTGGCCTGATGAAGAAACTCTTTTTTGTATTGGCCTTGTTGGCCGCCGTTCCGGCGCAAGCGCGCGATTTCACCAGCAGCATCACCGAAAGCGCCGAAATCCCGGCGCTGCGCCCCGAATTCAAGGTGCCGGACGAGCCCAACCAGCTTTTCTATGTCCAGCGCTCGCCCAATTCCAACAGCGTGGTCTATGCGGCGAAGCTGGACGCGCAAGGAGCACCCCAAGGCGTGGAAGCCTTCTGGCGCAAGTTCAACATCGATGGCAGCAAGCAGCCGCTGAACTTCATCGAACGCATGATGGCCTATGGCGTGAAAGTGCAAAACAACAAGCCCATCACCTTCACCATCGCTGCCCTGCCAGAGCGCAAGCTGACCTTGGGCGTAGATGCCCAGCACCGTCCCCAGGCACTGATGCAGGTCGGCAGCCATACCGTGAAGGTGGCTTATGTCTATCTTCAGGTGGTGGAAGGCGGGTTGATGCCCAGCGTGCCGTCACTCGATGTGATGGGCACCGACATCGCCAGCGGCAAGGCGATCCACGAGCATCTTATTCAGAAGTAGCATCCGCATAGTGTGGCGTGTCGCGAAGCTGCACGCCTAACCCGCGCCTTTTCTGGATCACATACAGCGCGCGCGCCACGCCGGCCATCAGCAGCAACGGCGCCAGCCAGCCGCCGAAAAACGGCGCGATATAGCCGAGCTCGCCCATCAGCAGGAACGCCTTGCTGGAAAAATGCGCCAGATAGCCGGCCAGCAGCACCGTCACCAGCGCCAGCCACCGCGTCTGGTAGGCGAAATAGAGCAAGGACAGCGACGCACCCAGCAGCGCCATGGCGCAGGTGAACAGGGTCTCGCCGAAGATCACCTGGCGGCGTGTCTTATAACCGCTGAGGTCGCGCGACATGATCTGCGCGCCGGCCAATCGGCTCAGTTCGTCCAGCCGCAGATATTGCGCCGACAGGCCCATATTGTGCAGCCACAAGGGATCCAGCACCATCGCGACTTCACGCGTCGCAAAAGGCGTCTCGCTTTCCTCAGCCGTGGCGCTGGTGCTCAGCACATTGCTCTGGTCGGCGGCGGTGGAATGCCAATAGCGCCCATTTTCCAGCCGCCAGTTGCCATGGCCTGTCGGTGCCGCGACCGCGGCGGTATCGACTTCCGACAGATGACCGTCGCTGTCCATCTTGTAGATGGTGACATTGTGCAGCTTCAAAGGCGGGCCATATTCGATCTCGGCACGCAAGAGGCCGTCCGGCAGCGCGATCCAGTGATTGCCGCCGCTCTGGGCGCGGTCCAGCCTGATGCCTTCGCGTCCCAGCTTTTCGGCGATCTGCACATGAATGGCGGCGGGGCGCAGCCATGCATCCACCACGAAAAGTGCCGCCGCCATCACCAGTCCCGCCAGCAGCGCCGGCATCATGCAGAACAAAGGCGAGCGGCCGCTGTTCCAGATCAGCAGGCGCTCGCGCGATTCGGTGAAGGCGCTTTCGCTCCACACCACGCCCAGGAAGGTGGCGAAGGGAATGAAAGGCGGCAGCAAATCCGGCAGGCGCAACGCCGTCAGCCGCGCGATGTTCCACACCTCTGCCGCAGGATCGCCGGAGAATAACGGAATCTGCGGCCACAGGTCGATGGTGAGCGCGATGGTCATCAGCGCCGCCGACACCATCATGATGTGGCGCAGATAGGCGCCCAGCATGTAGCGGGAATATAGCCCCCAGGGCGTGAGGTACACAGCGCGGGCGCCCCGTCTTTGAGACTCAGGTGGCGCGCTCATGAGCGCCCCAGTTGCGGCCGCACCACGTCATTGTGACGCCACAGGATCAGATTGAAGACAATGAACGCCACCGCACCATAGAGCAGCAGCACCGGCAACAGCGCGCCGGCCACGCTCAGCGGCGCGGCGGTGGTGATCACCCATTCGCAGAACAGGTTCACCGACATCAGGACCAGGCAGGACAGCGGCAGCGCGAACCAGTTGGTCAGCCGGTTGGTCAGGCCCATGCCCAACAGCGCGATCAGGGGCGCCAGGAAGGACAGCAGGCTGCGGGAGAAACGCTCGGCCAAAAGCCGCATCTGTGCGGCGCGCGAATCCCTGGTCTGATAATCGGGTACGAACAGTTGCTCGAACACCGTTTGCTCCGCCGTATTGCTGGCGCGCGGACCAAAAGGCAGCAACTGGTCCACCATCATCAGCTGGCTCATGTCGCGCACCTTCATGCTGATGGGCGGACCATCTTTCAAGGCGTCAGTGGCTTTCAAGGCATCAGCGGCTTTCAGCGCGTGCGGGCAGTTGGTGCATGTGGCCGGTGCGCCATCCTGGCTGGCCATGGGATTGGCGTCGGCGAAGGTGTGCGAGGTGAAGTCATTGAGGTTCAGCACGATCTTGCCGCTGCGGTCGGGGCCGTCCAGCCGCGCCTGGGCGGCAGTCACCACACGCGAGGTATGCGGCCCGATCTGCTGATAGACGAACAGGGTGCGGTCGGATTTGGGCTTTGGATTGCTGGCATCGATCACCGCCACCCCGCTCATCGTTGATCGGGGGGGCGCCGCACCACCGGTGACGTGATCCATGGCATAGGCGACGTAAGACGGAAAATAATAGAACTCGTTCTTGGCCACGCCCTTCTTCAAGGAGCGCAATTCTGAACTGAACAGAAGGAAGCGTTGGGCATAGCGCGACAGGGGATCGGCGATGCCGGAGCCCGCCATGCTGATCACCTGGCCCGCCAGCGCCACGATCAACACCAGCGCGCCCAGCTGGAAAGGTCCCAGCCCGGAGGCAAACAGAACCAGCAATTCGCGGTTTTCCCGCATGCGCAGCAGCGCGATATAGGCCGCCATCAGGATGGCGATGGCCAGGGCGAGATCGAAAATCTCAGTCGAGGTGCAGGCCAGTACCAGCGCGATGCCCGACAGGTCGGCTTCATGGCGCACCGCATCGCGGAACACCCAGGTGAAATGCTCCGCCAGGAAAATGGCTTCGATCAGGATGATCACCGCCAGCGCCTGGGAGGCGACGCGGGACAGGAAGCCCCGCGCAAAATCGCCGCGCAGGAAGTTAGACAGGGTCACGGTCAAAGCCGGAATTCCTCGCCCAGATAGACGCGGCGCACATCCTCATCGGCCACGATCCCGGCGACATCGCCTTCCGCCAGCACCCGGCCGCTTTCGATGACATAGGCGCGGGTAACGATGCCCAGCAACTCGCGCGCCTTGTGATCGGTGATCAGCACGCCGATGTCACGTTCCGCCAGGTGATGGATCATCTGGCCGATCTCCTCGGTGGCATGCGGGTCCACGCCGGAGAAGGGTTCGTCCAGCATGGCGAAGCTGGGTTCGCAGGCGAGCGTGATGGCGATCTCGCAACGGCGGCGCTGGCCGCCGGACAGTTCGCCCACTTTTTTCCGGCGCAGCTCGCCCAGGCGGAATTCCTCGACCAGCTCTTCCATGCGCGCCTTGCGCGCGGCGGCACCCTGCAGTCGCGCCTCCACCACCAAGGTGAGATTCTGCTCCACCGTCAGGCTGCGCGGCACAAAGGCGGCTTGCGGCAGATAGGCGATGCCGAAACGGGCACGGTCATAAAAGGGCATGGTGGTAACGGTGTGCCCGTCCAATGTGATGGCGCCGGCATCAGGCGTGATCATGCCGGTCAGCATCTGGAAGGTGGTGGTTTTTCCCGCGCCGTTGGGACCCAAGAGGCCGACGACTTCGCCGCGATTCAGCTTGAGCGTCACGTCTTCGATCACCCGGCGCCCGGCGAAAGACTTCACCAGCTGCTGCGCACAAAGCATGACTTGCTCTTCGAATCTTTCGGATGTGGCGCCCGTATACAGGCCATGCCGAATCAGTTCCGGCAGCGCTTTTGGGCCTTTCACGGATACTATGACGCAGCTTTTGGCCTGTACAGGCGTGTGCAACGGCCTGTACAGGCTTGAAGAAATGCTACCGATTGTTACGTCCGGTCTTCCGGCAAAACGGGGAAAAACGGGCTTTCCGGACCCGCGCCCCATTGAAACCCATGAGGTTTTTTCAAGTGCCACCGATGCGGATTTTGAAGGCAAATATAGGGACTTACCGTGGTGGCGAAGGTTGTGGCATAGAGATTTCTGGTTATGCTCTTGGTATGTGGCCGAACCGGTCGCGGGGCAATTCATGAGATCAGCATCTGAGGCGCTATGACGACCCATTCCGCGGCCGCCGAGCAGAAGGCCATTGAGGCCGAAATTCCCGAACGCAAAAGCGTCGTAGACGACTTTGCGGGCTATCGCGCATTGCGCCGCCGTGTCGAAGACATGGAGAGTGCCGGTCTCGACAATCCCTTCTTCCAGCCTCGCGACGGCGTCAGCCACAGCGTCATCCGCCGCAACGACAAGTCGCTGGTCAGCTACTCCGGTTACAATTACCTGGGCCTGAACGGCCATCCCGCCGTCACCGCCGCCGCCAAGAACGCCATCGACAAGTACGGCACCTCCGCCTCGGCCAGCCGCATCGTGGCCGGCCAGATCGAGCTGCATGGCGAGCTGGAACGCAAGCTGGCCAATTTTCTGGGCACCGACGACGCGCTGGTCTTTATCAGCGGTTATCTCACAAATGTCAGCGTCATCTCGCACCTGCTCGCGCGGCCCGATGCGGTGATCTACGACTCCGGCGCCCATAACAGCATCATCACCGGCGCGCGCCTGTCCGGCGCCAAGACCTTCACCTATCCCAACGGGGACTGGGACGGCCTGGACAAGCTGCTGGAAAAGGAACGTCCCGGCTTTCGCCGCGGCCTCATCGTGGCCGAAGGCGTCTACAGCATGGATGGCCAGATCCTGGATCTGCAGCGCGCGGTGGAAACCAAAAAGCGCCATGACCTGCTGCTGATGGTGGACGAAGCCCACAGCTTCGGCATCGTGGGCAAGAACGGCCGCGGCGTGTGCGAGGAAGCCGGCATGCCGGTGGACAGCATCGACGTCTATATGGGCACCCTGAGCAAGACCCTGGCTTCCAGCGGCGGCTATATCGCCGGCGACAAGGGGCTGATCGAATATATGCGCTATCTGTGCCCCGGCCTGATCTTCAGCGTCGGCCTGTCGCCCGCCGACACTGCCGCCGCCATCGCGGCGCTGGACATCCTGGAACGCGAGCCCCATCGCCCGCGCCGGCTGCGCGATCGCGCCAAATTCTTCCGCAAGATCGCCCGCGAAAACGGCCTGACCATCGGCGGCGATGAGGATTCCCCCGTCGCCTCGCTGATCGTGGGTGACGACAAGCTGGCCATGATGCTGTCGCACAATCTGCTCGAGCGCGGCATCGAGGTTCAGCCCATCGTGCGCCCGGCGGTGTCGGCCACCACGGCGCGGCTGCGCTTCTTCCTGACGGCCAACCACACCGAGGAACAGATCCAGGCGACAGTTCCGGTCGTGGCGCAGGAACTGGAAAAACTCCGCCGCAGCGTCGGCTGAGGATGGCCGCCGCTTTCTTCGTTTCCGCCCAGGATCAGCCGCACCCGGCCCGTACCCGCGCCATCCTGCTGGCCCATCCCGAAATCCGCGACCTGATCGGCCGCAATCCCTGGACCGCCGCCATCATGCTGGGGGTCGCCGGCCTGCAGTCCGTGCTGGCGGCGTTGATGGGCCGGCTCGGCCTGCACGCCTGGTGGGCCGCCTTGCTGCTGGCTTATGGCGTGGGCGCCTTCGCCAATCACTGTCTCTATGTCGTCATCCATGACGCCACCCACAAGCTGATCTTCAAGAGCCGCACGGCCAACAACCTGGTCGCCATCATCGGCGACCTGCCCAACCTGATCCCCGGCGCCATCGGTTTTTCCATCTGTCATCTGGCGCATCACGCCAAGCAGGGCGATCATTCCGCCGATGCGGACCTGGCCGGCCATTGGGAAGCCAGGCTGATCGGCAACCGCTGGTACGGCAAGGCGCTGTGGCTTTTGATTTTCCCGCTATTCCAGCTCACCCGTCCCGGCCGGCTGAAGGGTGTGGCCTCGGTGATCAATGGCTGGAGCCTCGCCAGCCTGACGGCCTGCGCTGCGTTCGATGTGGTGATGGTTCATTTCTTCGGCTGGAACGCCATCGTTTATCTCGCCGCCTCGATGCTGTTTTCCATAGGCCTGCACCCGTTGGGCAGCCGCTGGATCCAGGAGCATTTCACCCTGAACCCCGGGCAGGAGACCGGCAGCTATTACGGCATGCTCAACCGCCTGGCGCTGAATGTCGGCTATCACAATGAGCATCACGACTTTCCGTCGGTGCCGTGGAACCGCCTGCCGGCGATCCGCGAAATGGCGCCGGAATTCTACAACACCCTCAAGCCGGCGGCGTCCTGGTTCCGCCTGTGGCTGACCTTCATTACCAATCCCAGCTATTCGCTCTATTCCCGCGTCCTCCGGTCCGCACCGGGCAGCTAGCCGTGGCTCCCGCACAGGAACGCGCGCTGCGCATCGCGCTGGTAACAAGTTCATACAATTATATTGCCGATGGTGTCGCGCTGACCCTCAACCGGCTGGTCGGCTACCTGGAGCGCCAGGGTGTCGAAATGCTGGTATTCACCCCCACGGCCGACAAGCCGGCCTTTGCGCACAACGGCACCATCGTGCCGGTGCAGTCCATGCCCCTGCCCGGCCGCCCGGAATATCGCCTGGTGATGAACATGCCGGGCGACGTCAAGCGCAAGCTGCTGGAGTTCAAACCCGACATCATCCACATCGCGGTGCCTGACCTGCTCGGCCATGCCGCGCAGGCGCTGGCGAATGCGAACGGCATCCCGGTGGTGGCGACCTATCACACCCGTTATGAGATCTATCTCCGGCATTATTGGTATCTGACGCCCTTCGAGGGCCTTCTGACCAAAATCCTGCGCCGCTTCTACGGCGCCTGCCGCGAAGTCTATGTC
>JACCXK010000008.1 GCA_013697055.1 Alphaproteobacteria bacterium | reverse complement strand
GCGGGCGAGCTGAAAGCGAACCCGAAGGACAGCGGCGGCTGGGTGCGCCTGATGCGGGCGCGCATGGTGCTGGGCGAGACGGACAAGGCGGCGGATGCCTACAAGCAGGCGCGCCAAGCTTTTGCCGGCACACCGGCGGCACAAGCAGCCTTGCAGGAAGCGGCCAAGTCGTTGGGTGTGCCAGGCGCGTGATCTCCTCTCCCCTTGTGGGAGAGGAAGAAAAATCACCGGGTTAGCGGCGCGCAGCGACGCTCAACCCGCTGATTTTTCAGGTGAGGGGTGAGTTGGGTGCAGGAAACGCACCCCTCACCAGCAAAATCTAAGCACTTGGCTCCGCTGCGCTCCGTCAAGCGCAAGATTTTGCGTCCTCTCCCTCAAGGGGAGAGGAAAATTTCAATCATTCGCCGCGGGCGGCATCGATACGCCCAGGAACTGGATGTCCGACACCCGGCGCTTTCCGTTCTGGCGGTCGAGCTGCACGATCACGTCGATGACTTGGCGCACATAGGTCTGGATGCGGCTCCAGCCTAGGTCCAGACCGCTGGTCATGGCAAGAAGCGCAATTTGATCAATCGCGCCTTCGGGACTGTCGGCATGCACGGTGGTGATGGAGCCGGGATGGCCGCTGTTGACGGCGCGCAGGAAGGCAAAAGCCTCCTTGCCGCGCAACTCGCCCAAAAGAATGCGGTCGGGCCGCATGCGCAAGGACGCGCGCAATAGGTCGTCGGCATCGACTTGTGCCTCACCTTGGTCGCCGCGCACCGCGATCAGGCCCACGGCATTGGGGCGGTCCAGCCGGATTTCCGGGGCATCCTCGATCACCAGCAACCGTTCATTGGTGTCGATCTCGCGCACCAGGGCGTTGAGCAAGGTGGTCTTGCCGGTGGAGGTGCCGCCGCTGATGACGATGGTTTTCTTGGCCCACACCGCTTCTTTCAGGAACCCGCTTTTGTCGCCGCTTTTCAGCATCGCCGCCAGTTCGTCATCGCGGACCGAACGCCGTCCGCCCACAGGGCCTTCCGCGAACAGTCCGGTCTCAGCCAGATCGTCCACCGACAGGTCATTGATCACATGCTTGCGGATGGCGATGGCCATGCCCTCGCGGGTGGCCGGCGGGGCGATGATCTGTACCCGGCCGCCGTCGGGCAGGGTGGCTGACAGCAAAGGTTGCTCGCGGTTGACGCCCTGGTGGGTGGCGGCGGCGATCTGGCGCGCCAGCCGGCTTAGCACCACATCGGTCACCTGCGGCGCGGCGATGCGGGTCAGCATGCCGCTGGTGGTCTCGACCCACACCTCACCCGGCCGGTTGATCAACAGGTCGGTGACGTCATCGCGCGTCAGCCAGGGCGCCAGCGCCGACAGGTAGGTGTCGAGATAGACCCCGGCCGTCATTTCGACGTCCCGGCAAAATCAAGGTCGCGGGTGATGAAGACCTGCAGTGGCGTGCCCTGGGCCACCTTGATGGTGGGGGGAATGTCGATCTGCTTCTGCAGCGCGATGGCGGCGACCTGGCTGGCCTGCTGCGAAGAGCCGATGATGATGGCGGTGTTGGCATTGTTGTCGCTCAGCGCATTCAACCCGGCGCCCATCACCGACAGCAGGATGGCGCTGCCGAAGCGCTCGAAGAAATGGGTATCGGTCTCGCCCTCGATGCCGGCGCGGCCCAGCTGGTCGGTGCCGGGCGAGCCGATGTCGACGGAAACCCCGTCGGGGGTCAGCACCCGCGACCACACCACAAAGGCTCGGGTCTGGCTCAGCGCCACGCCGCTGCGATACTGGCCCATCAGCTTGGAGCCGCGCGGGATCAGCACCGTGGTGCCGTCAAAGCCGCGCACATCGCGGCTGACCACGGCGCGCACGAAGCCGGGCAGGTCGGAGTTGATCGCGGTTTCCAGCACGGCGGGAATGATGGTGCCTTGCGGCGCGGTGTGGGAGAGATCGCGCAGCCGCGAGGAATGGGCGACATCGACATTGGAATTGCCCACCTTGGCGGAGAAGAGCTCATCCGGCGACAGCTTGTCGTCGGCGGCCGCGGCGGCGTTAGGGCTACCTGCCTGCGCCACCGTTGTGGTCACGGTGCCGGCGGCAGGCGCCTGGCTGAAATCCACCACCATGGCGGGGCTGCGGGTGTCGGGTGCGGGGGCTGCTTGCGGCAAAGGTTGCGGAGCAGCCGCCTGAACCAGGACAGGCGCGGGTTCCGGCGTGGGTGCGGCAGCAATAACGATGGGCTTGGGCGCGGGCGGCACCACTTGCGCCACCGGCTGGACCTGGCGCGCCTGGCGCGCGCTGGACAGCGACATGAAAGTGATTATGCCCAGCGCGCAGGCGCCGACGATGCCAAGCCCCACGCCCCAGGACGAGCCGGGCCGCACCAGGCCGGGATGCAGTCCGTTGCCGCGCTCAAATACGGGACTGCGGGCGAGATCTGGAGGAATGTTGCTCATAGGCATATCCAGCAGGTTTTGGTCCGGCGGCGGGGGCTTTGCGGGCCCGGCCCGGGCGCGTGGAAACCATCATTGTAGACGCGGGTGACGTCCGCGCCCTGGCGCAGCACAAAGCCGCGCGACACTTGGTCGGCGACGATATAGCCGCTGCGCATATAGGTGTTGACCACCACTTCGGTCTTGTCGCCGTCCAGCGAAAAGATGGCGGGATAGGAATCGCCGCCCGAGAATTCGAAATAGGTCGCCTTGCCGTCATCGAACACCCGCGACGGCACGATGCGGGGCGAGCCGTCATAGCTGTAGGCGGCATTGGCCACCTTGGGCAGCGGCGGCGGCTCGGGCGCGGAGGGCTTGGCCATCACGGTGGCGACTGCCACTTCGGGATATTGGAAACGCAAGGTATAAACGATGCTCTTATCGCCGGCCGGCGCATGCGGCCGAGTGCTGAGCTCGAAGGAATAGCGGCGATAGTTGGTCACCACCGTCATGTTGGTGGTCGGGACTTCGCTCATCGGCTTGACGAACAACAGGTTGGCGGCGCGGTTGGGGGTGATCTGCCAGCCGGCGGCATCGCCCACCGCGACATTCTCGATATGCTCGTCGGAGGCGAATTCGATGAAGGTCTGGTAGCCCATCGTGGCGCGCAGCTCCACCACCTGGGCGGGATCGTAATCCACCACATAGATGCGCGGATCGCCCGAACCGGGGCGCGGGATCAGCGCGCCTTGCGACGGCGTGTTGGCCAGCAGCAGCGACGCGGAGACGAGGGCGGTCAGGATGCGTCTCATCCGCGCCTCGCTTCGCGGGTGACCGCGGGGCGGCGGTACATGTCACCGATGCGGCCCGGGGCGGCGGCCATCACGGGTGCGCGCCCGGCAATAGCGGCGCTGGCGGCTGCGGCGGTGCGATCAGCATAGGTGGTGGTTGTTTCACCGCGGCCCAGCTGTTCGGCCAGGCGCGCGGGACGCGAGATCATGTCCAGCGGCGTGATGAGCGTGGCGGCGGGTGCGGTGACGGTCTGCGCGGCGTGCATGCGCGTTGCGGCGGTCAGGCGGAAGCCGCGCGCAATCACGATTCCCGCCAGCAGAGCTGCGAACTGGGCGGCGCAGAATACCAGCACGATGATGGCGGCGGTGATGCCGGTGCGGGCATCGGCGATGCCGCCTGCGCCGATGTCCGACAGGCTGTCCATCCAGGGCTGCACGGCATGCAGCATCAGGACCGTCAGGCTCCAGGCGCTGATCAGGCCGAAGGCGCAGGCGCCCAACGCCCGTACCCAGCCCACGAAAAATCCCCGTGTTTCGAAGAACAGGAACAAGGCGATGAACACCGGACCGGTGGCGGTAAGAAATCCGATGGCGATGGTGATGACAGCGATCAGACCGGCGCTTGAAACGAACAGGGCGTTGGAGGCAAAGGTCAGCGCCTGGGACGCGGCGGCGTAATTGGCCTGGGCGGTATCGGGCACGCTCTTGGGC
>JACCXK010000202.1 GCA_013697055.1 Alphaproteobacteria bacterium | reverse complement strand
GTGCAGGATAGGTTGAAGCTTGCCCGCCCCCGCCGCCAGGTGCTGCAGGCAGCCGATATTGCCCGAGACCAGCACGTCCGGCTCGGCGGCGGCGATGTTGCCGAGCTTTCTGGCCCGCAACTGGCTGGACAGTTCCGGCTGCAGGATGGAGTAGGTGCCGGCCGAGCCACAGCAGAGTTGGCTTTCGGCAAAGGGCGTGACGATAAAACCGGCGGCTTCCAGCATCGCCTCGCCCACCCCGTTCAGCTTCAGGCTGTTCTGCAAGGAACAGGCGGGGTGATAGGCGACTCGCAGGGCGCGCGGCGGGGTCGCGGGCATGGGCGTGCACAATTCGGCAAAGTCGTAGGCCGCGGCGGCGAATTTGGCGGCGCGCGGTTCCCACACCGGATCGCCGGCGAATTGGTGGGCATAATCCTTCAATTGCGACGAACAGCCGGTGGCGGTGATCAACACACCGTCATACTGGCCTTGCTCATAGGCGATGATCGCCTTCTTAGCCCATTCCTGGGAGTCATGCTCGCGGCCCATGTGATGGGGCAGCGCGCCGCAACAGCCAGCGCCATCCAGCGCCACCAGCTCGATGCCGCGCCGCGCCAGCACCCGGCCGACCGCGCCGTCGATCTGCGGCGCCAGCGCGCCCTGCACGCAGCCGGGCATGATGGCGATGCGCTGCCTGACGATGGCGGGCTTGGGGAAATGCGTCGGCTCCGGGCCTTGCGGCCTGGCGGACAGGCCAATGCGCGCCATGGCGCCCAGCCGGCCGGGAATCAGCATCACGATCGGCGCGCTGATCCTGGTGAGCAGCAGGCCGATCCGCACCAGCGCAGGGCGGGTCATCACCTTGGCGATCATCCAGCGCAGCATCCGGTCGCCCAAGGGACGCTTGTAATGTTCCTGGATATGGCTGCGCGCCTGGTCCACCAAGCGCTGATAATTGACGCTGGAGGGGCAGGCGGTCTTGCAGTTGAGACAGGACAGGCAGCGGTCGATGTGATGCACCTGTTCCCTGGTCGGGGCGCCGCCTTTTTCCAGCATGTCCTTCATCAGGACGATGCGGCCGCGCGGGCTGTCGCGTTCGTCGCCCAGCAGCACATAGGTCGGACAAGTGGCGGTGCAGATGCCGCAATGAACGCAGCGGCGCACCGCGCCGGCGGCGGGGCCGACCTGCGGATCGGCCAGCTGTTCGGGGGTGAAGGAAAGCTTCATGCCCTTCTTCTCATTTCAAAGGCGCCCCGGATTGAAGAGAAAGAGCGGATCGAAGGCCGCCTTCACGGCGCGGCTGACACCGGCCAGCGCCTCGGGCTGCGGCGCATAAAGGCCGTACAGGACGCGGCTTTCGGCGGAAGCACGCAGCAGCATGGCCTGGCCCTTGGCGGCAGCGGCAATGGCGCGGATGCGCGCGGCATCGGACGGCGGCGCCGCCAGCCAGAGGAGCCCACCGGCCCAGTCGCCCAGCCAGTACTGGGCATTCAACTCCCTGGCGACACGCGGCGCGTCGGACGGCGCAATCATCACCCGCCAGATATCGCCCGGCAGATCGGCGAATTGATCGCCGCTGCCGATGGCGACGAAAGGATCGCTATCAATGCGAGAAGCGGCGTTGCCGAGCAGGCCATGGGCCATGGCGAGCTTTTCTTCCAGCGGCTTGGCGGCGCCTTCCAGCTTGATCAGCGCCGCGCCCTGGCCCACATCCGGCATCATGCTGCCTGACATTGAAGAAGGCAGATAGGCAAGACCCGCCGGCTCCAGCGCGCTGTGCGCGATCTTGCGCAGGGCGGCGAAGCCGGTGTCCGGCGTGACGTCCGACAGGCACAAGGTCACGGCGAGTTGCGGCCGGGGGTAAACGCGGAAAGTCATTTCGGTTAGCACGCACAAGGTGCCATGAGCGCCGCACACCAGCTTGGGCAGATCAAAGCCAGTGACATTCTTCACCACCTTGGCGCCGCCGCGGAATGTCTCGCCCAAGCCGTTGACGGCGCGGAAGGCCAGCAACGAATCCCGTGCCCCGCCATGGCGCAGGCGGCCCGAGCCGCTGGCATCGGCGGAGGCCGCGCCGCCCAGGGTGGCAACGCCATTGGAGGCCAACACTTGCGACCAGTCGGCGGGATCAAAGCCCAGGCGCTGGTTCTTTTCGCCCAACACGGCGGCAATCTCGGTCAGCGGCGTCGCCGGTGCGGCGGTAACGATCAGTTCTTCCGGCTCATATTTGATGATGCCCGACAGGCCCGAGACATCCAGCAACGGCAGGTTCGCCAACGGTTTTCCCACCGCGCGGAGGGTGCCGCCAGCCACGATCTCGAACGGCGCCTTCTTTTCGCGCGCCGCGCGCACGAACTCGGCAACCTGGGATTCGCTGGCCGCCTTTTCCATCAGTAGCGGGGCAGATGCGGATGCGGCAGCTGGGCGCCATGCACATGGATATGCCCCTGCTCCACGCAGGCCGAGAGCATGGGAAACACCTTCCCGGGGTTGAACAGGCCGCCGACATCAAAGGCGCATTTCACCCGGCCCTGCAGCGCCAGCTCTTCCGGCGTAAACATGTCGGTCATCAGGTCGCGCTTTTCCACGCCCACGCCATGCTCGCCCGACAGCACGCCGCCGACCTTGACGCACAAGCGCAGGATGTCGGCGCCGAACTCCTCGGCGCGCTCGAACTCGCCCGGCTTCATGATGTCGAAGATGATCAGGGGATGCAGGTTGCCGTCGCCGGCATGGAACACATTGCAGAAGCCCAGCTGGTACTTTTCGGACAGCTTGGCCATCTCGTCCAGCACCTGCGGCAGGGCGTGGCGGGGAATGGTGCCGTCCATGCAAATCATATCCGGCGCCAGCTTGCCCATGGCGGCGAAGGCGGCCTTGCGGCCCGACCAGATGCGGGCACGCTGTTTTTCGTCGGTGGCTTCCACCGTCTTGCCGCCGCATTCGGCGACGATCGCGGTGACGCGCGAAATGGCATGGGAGACGTCCGCCTCCACGCCATCGGCATCGATGATCAGGATGGCTTCGGCGCCCTTGGGATAGCCGGGCTGGTTGTAGCTTTCGATGGCTTCGGCGGCGCGGCCATCCATGAACTCCATCGCGGCCGGCACAACGCCATCGGCGATCACGGCGGCGACACAGGCGCCGGCAGCGCTGACGGTATCGAACGATGCCATCAGGGTGCGGGTGACCGGCGGTTTGCGCAAAATCTTGACGGTGACTTCCACCACCACACCGAGCAGCCCTTCGGAGCCGGTGACCAGGCCCATGATGTCCAGCCCGCCTTGCGCGCCCGACTTGCCGCCCAGGGTGACGATCTCGCCGCCCGGCAGCACCATGGTGACGCCCAAAAGGTTGTTGGTGGTCAGGCCGTATTTCAGGCAATGCAGCCCGCCGGAATTTTCCGCCACATTGCCGCCGATGCTGCAGGCGACCTGGCTGGAGGGATCGGGCGCGTAATAAAAGCCATTGGCTTCCACCGCCTTGGTGATGTTGAGGTTGGTGACGCCGGGCTCGACCACGACGCAGGCGTTCTCGTAATCGATCTCGATGATGCGCTTCATGCGCCCCATGCCGATCAGGATGCCATCCTCACGCGGCAGCGCCCCGCCCGACAGCGAAGTGCCCGAACCGCGCGGCACGATGGGGATGCCTTCGGCAGCTGAGTATTTCAGAATCGCGCTGACCTGCTCGCGGGTGGACGGCAGCACGCAGACCAGCGGCGTCTGGTGATAGGCGCTCAGCGCATCGGAATCGAAGGTGGCCAGGCCCGACTTATCGGCCACCACGCCATCGGGCACGATGGCTTGCAGCGCCGATACGATCTCGGCGCGGCGGGCGACTATCTTGGAATCGGTCGGAGGAAGAAGCATGCGCCTGTCTTTCGCCGGCGCAGTATCGCTTAACCCTGGCGGGCTTTGAACCGCGGATTCTTCTTGTTGATCACGTAAACGCGACCCTTGCGGCGGATGACGCGGCAGTCCTTGTCACGCTTCTTGAGCGACCGGAGGGAGTTGCGAACCTTCATGACACTGCCTTTTTAGAACCAATCGGGCCCCAAAAGGCCGTCTTCCGCGAGAGGCGCGGAAACTATGCGGGGGCCCCACCCCTGTCAACCCGGCAAATCGGGGTAAAAAAGGCGGTTTTCCGCCAAAAAATGCCGCAAAACCGTGTAGCCTTTGGGTATGACCCGTGCCTTTCACCCCCTGACTGGCCTGCAGCGGCTGGCTGCCCTGTGCGGCACCCTGGTGGCGGTGGCCTGCGCCACCACCGCGCCCAAGCCGACGCCCCCGGTTCCGCCGGCGGTTTCCATCCCCATCGCGCCCCTGCCGGCCCGCCCCACCTCCGGCGATGCGAAGTTCGACGCATTCCTGGATGCCGCCCGCATCTCCGCCCTGGGCCAGGGAATCACGGCGGCGACATTCGACAGCGCCACGGCGGGCATCCGACCCATTGCCAGCATCGCCACCGCCAACGCCAACCAGCCGGAATTCTCCAAACAGGTGTGGAGCTATCTGGATTCGGCGGTGTCGGCGCGGCGGGTGAAGGATGCGCAAATGATGCTGGCACGCTATGGCGACTCGCTGGCGCGGATCGAGGCCTCCAGCGGCGTGCCGAAAGAAATCCTGGTCGCCGTTTGGGGGATGGAGACCGATTACGGCGCCGACAATGGCAGCATGAATCTTTTCGCAGCGCTGGCGACCCTGGCCTATGACGGGTCCCGCGCCGATTTTGCCCGGCCGGAATTTTTCGCAGCGCTGAAGATCTATCAAGAGCAGCACTATCCGGTCAGCCAGATGGTTTCGAGCTGGGCCGGTGCGTTCGGTCAGACCCAGTTCACTCCCACCACCTTCCTGAAATATGCCGCCGATGGCGATGGCGATGGGCGGATCGATCTGTGGCAGTCGGCGCCCGATGCGCTGGCGTCGGCGGCGCGGCTGCTGGCCGGCCAAGGTTGGCAGCACGGCCAGCCTTGGGGCTTCGAAGTGAAACTGCCCGCGGGCTTTGCTTACGAAGACGCCGACGCTGAAAACCAGAAGCCGCTGAGCGAATGGCGCGCCCGCGGGATCAGGATGGTGGGTGGCGCAGCGCTACCAGGCGGCGGCGACAGCGCGGCGATCTACCTGCCGGCCGGCGCGCATGGCCCCGCTTTCCTGCTGTTCTCCAATTTCAATGTCATCCTGAAATACAACAATGCCGCCAGCTATGCCCTGGCTGTGGGCCTGCTGGCCGACCGCATGGCCGGCGGCGCTCCGGTCAAGCACTCCTGGCCGCGGGACGAGCGCGCCTTGTCGCGCGCCGAACGCTTCAGCTTCCAGGCGGATTTGAACAAGGCGGGGTTTGAATGCGGCGCACCCGACGGCGTGTTGGGTCGCAAGACCCGCAGCGCGTTGCGCCAATACCAGAAGACGCATGGCCTGGCCGCCGATGGTTTTCCCACCGCGTCGCTGCTCGACGCGTTGGAGCCGGCCGCCAATAAATAATAACTCTCCATAGGCGGCCTTGAGCCGCCCATCCAACTTTGCTGCCACCTGAAGATGGATGGCCGGGTCAAGCCTGGCCATGGAGGTCATTTTATTTTCTTGAAGCGGACCTGGGCCGTTTCGCTGCGGCCGTCGGCATCCACCACCGTCACCCGCGCCAGGTCTTCGCCTTGCGGCTATGCCGGACAATCCAATCGACCGGGCTTGCCCGAGGTGAAGCGGCAGGTGCGGGTTTTGGCACCCGCCGAATCGTAGAGGTCGATGGTCCAGCCGCTGTCGCTGCGCGTCATCAGGAGGAAGCCGAAGCCGCCCACCGACAAGCCGTCCGCCACCGTCACGCCGGTATGGCCCAGGAACTGGGTGCCGCGCAGGTTCTTGGGCGTCACGTCCAGATTGTCGCCGCCATTTCCGGCGACAATCTGGGGCGGCACGCCCTTGGTATAGTTGATGCCCTCGAAAGTATGGATATGGCCCGACAGCATCAGTTCAACGCTGCCGGGGATCAGCGGCGCGCCTTTGATAGCATTGAGATTGGAGCTTTCCATCAGGGTGAGATTGCCGCCGATCGGTATGCCGAGCGGGCCGGTGATCGCAGCCCAGGTGGGACGGTGATGGATGAACCAGACAAGCGATGGAGCCTTTGTCAGGCTCGCCAGCTCCTCGGCATAGGTGCGGGCGGTGGTGCGGTCGAGATCGGTTTCGTTGGAGACGGCGTCGTCCAGCACTGCCAGGGTGAGTTTACCCAAGGTTACGGTGTAGAGCGGATCGTGCACGGTGCAGGGCTCTGCCTCACCCGGGCCTTGCAGCCGTTCCCAGCCCGGACC
>JACCXK010000177.1 GCA_013697055.1 Alphaproteobacteria bacterium | reverse complement strand
GGCGTGGTGTTGCGCCAGCTTTCGGACGAGGAAAAGTCGCGCCGTGCCGCGGCCCTGGCCGATGCCCGCGTCTCCGACAGCGAAGCCCGCAAGATCGCCGAGGGCGAAGCCCGCCGCCGCGCCCAGGAAGAAGAGCAGCTCAAGCTCGAGCGCGCCGCCGCTGAAAAGCGCAAGGTCGAGGAAGAAGCCCGCAAGATCGCCGACGAGGCCGCCAAGAAGCGCGCCGAGCAGGAAGCCGCCCGCCGCTTTGAAGCCGCCCCCAAGACGCCGGCCGAGCTGGCCGCCTCCGGCGAAGCGCCGCGCCGCCGCCTTGAGAACGAAGAGGAAGAAGAAGGCGGCGCCAAGAAGATCGGCGGCAAGCTGGTTCCCGCCAAGGCGCCCGCGCCCAAGAAGGCCGAAGGCGAACGCCGCCGCGGCAAGCTGACCGTCACCCGCGCGCTGTCCGATGACGACGAGCGCGTGCGCTCGGTCGCCTCCTACAAGCGCCATCTGCAGCGCGTGGCCAAGGGCCACCAGCAGCAGCCGGCCGGCCCCGCCGGCCCGCGTGACATCATCGTGCCGGAAACCATCACCGTGTCCGATCTGGCCAACCGTATGGCCCGCCGTACCGTGGATGTCATCAAGGTGCTGATGAAGAACGGCATGATGGCGACCCCCAACGACATTATCGACGCCGATACCGCTGAGCTGGTGGCCGCCGAATATGGCCATGTGGTCAAGCGCGTGGCCGAAAGCGACGTGCTGGAAGGCCTGACCGGTGAGACCGACGATGCCGCCAGCATGGTGTCGCGTCCCCCGGTGGTGACCATCATGGGCCATGTCGACCACGGCAAGACCTCGCTGCTGGACGCGCTGCGCAAAACCGACGTTGTGTCGGGCGAAGCAGGCGGCATCACCCAGCATATCGGCGCCTATCAGGTGAACCTGAAGTCGGGCCAGAAGATCACCTTCCTCGATACCCCCGGCCATGCCGCCTTTACCCAGATGCGCGCGCGCGGCGCCAAGGTCACCGACCTGGTGATCCTGGTGGTGGCCGCCGATGACGGCGTCATGCCCCAGACGGTGGAAGCCATCGCCCATGCCAAGGCGGCCGGTGTGCCGATGATCGTGGCGGTCAACAAGATCGACAAGGGCGACGCCAATCCCACCCGCGTGAAGACCGAACTCCTGCAGCACGAAATCCAGGTTGAAGACATGGGCGGCGAAGTGCAGGTGGTGGAAGTTTCCGCCACCAAGGGCATGAACCTCGACAAGCTGGAAGAAGCCATCCTGCTGCAGGCCGAAATCCTGGACCTCAAGGCAAATCCCGATCGTCCCGCGGAAGGCGCGGTGGTCGAAGCCAAGCTGGACAAGGGCCGTGGTCCCGTCGCCACCGTGCTGGTGCAGCGCGGCACCTTGAAGGTCGGCGACATCGTGGTGGCCGGCGCCGAATGGGGCCGGGTGCGCCTGCTCGCCAACGAACGCGGCGAGTCGGTGAAGGAAGCCGGTCCCTCCACCCCCATCGAAGTGCTGGGCCTGTCGGCCGCGCCCGAAGCGGGCGACGAAATGGTCGTGGTGGAAAATGAAGCGCGCGCCCGCGAAGTGGCGGAGTATCGCGGCCGGAAACGCCGCGAGCAGCGCCAGGCTTCGTCCTCGCGCCAGACTCTCGATCAGTTGTTGCAGACACGCGAATCCGGCGAAAAGCGCCTGTTGCCGCTGGTGCTCAAGACCGACGTGCAAGGTTCCAGCGAAGCCATCCAGGGTTCGCTGGCCAAGCTCGCCACCGCCGAAGTCGGGGCACAGATCCTGCAGTCCGGCGTGGGCGGCATCACCGAAAGCGATGTCATTCTGGCCCATGCCAGCGGCGCCGCCGTGATCGGCTTCAACGTGCGCGCCAACAACCAGGCCCGCGACCGCGCCAAGCGCGATGGCGTGGAAATCCGCTACTACAACATCATCTACAATCTGGTGGATGACGTGAAGGCGGCGCTGTCGGGCATGCTGACGCCCGAGACGCGCGAGAAGTTCCTGGGCAATGCCGAGATCCTGGAAGTGTTCAACATCTCCAAGGTCGGCAAGGTTGCGGGCTGCAAGGTCACCGAAGGCATCATGCGCCGCGGCGGCAAGGTCCGCCTGATCCGCGACAATGTCGTGATCCACGAAGGCGATCTCTCCACCCTCAAGCGCTTCAAGGACGAAGTGAAAGAGGTGCAGAGCGGTCAGGAATGCGGCATGGCCTTCACCAACTACCAGGACATGCAGAAGGGCGACGTCATCGAGTGTTTCGAAGTCGAAACCATTCAGCGCGCGCTCTAGTCACTCCGTTACGGGTGATCCATGGCTTTAACCGGTACCCAGGTCGGGCCTGCTGACATCGCCGCCACCGTGGCCGCGGTGGAAGCAGCGCTGTGGGCCGCCGACATGGGCAAGGCGATGCGGCTGAGCGAAGAGGCGGTCGGCGCCGGCGCCAATCATCCCACCTTGCTGGGCCTTGCCGGCCTGCAGCGCATGCATCTGGGCGACAACCACAATGCCCTGCCGCTCTTGGAGCGCGCGCGCCAGCAGACCCCACAGCACGTCGATCTGCTGTTTGCGCTGGGCGAATGCTTGGTCCGGCTGGGCCGTCCGCGCGAGGCGCTGGAGCCGTTCGATACCGCACTCTCCATCGCGCCCGATGCGCGGTTGCATTTCGGCCGCGCCATGGCGCTGGAAGATCTCAGCGAGCTGGACGCCGCCCGCGCCGGGTTCGAACAAGTGCTGACCTTGGACCCCGCCCAGTCCGAAGCTTTGTCGCGCTTGGCGCTGCTGGCGGTCCAGCGCGGCGATATCCAGGAAGCGCGCACCCTGGCCGAACGCGCCCTTGCGATCGATTCCAAGAATTCCGCCGCGCGTATCGCGCTGGCCGCCGCGGCGCTGGAACAGAAAGACATCGCCACCGCCGAGATGGCGGTGTCGGCGCTGGTGCAGGACCGCACCCTGGGGCCGGTGAACCGCACCTTCGCCTTCAGCCTCGCCGGCGACATACTGGATGCGCAGGACCGCACCGCCGAAGCCTTTTCCGCTTATGCCGCCTCCAAGGCGATCCAGCGCGACGCCTTTCTTCCATCCATGGAAGGTGTTGAACGCGTTCTGGCGCGCGAAACGCGCCTGACACATTATTTCCGGCAGACCGGCCATTGGCCCAGCGCCCCGCCGCCGCAGGCCGGCCCGCAAACCCATGTCTTTCTGGTCGGCTTTCCGCGCTCCGGCACCACCTTGCTGGAACAGGTTCTGGCCAGCCATCCCGACGTTGCGACGATGGAAGAGCGTCCCTGCCTGATCGATTCCGCCAAGGCGTTTTTCGGTGCAAATGCCGATCTGGACCGATTGGCGGCACTGTCCGATGCCGAGCTGCAGCCTTGGCGCGATCTCTATTGGAAGCGGGTGGCGGAAACCGAACCTGCGCTGACCAAGCGTGTGTTTCTGGACAAGCTACCGCTCAATGCCGTGTTCCTGCCCCTGATCGCGCGCCTCTTTCCCAAGGCGAAAATCCTGTTGGCGCTGCGCGACCCGCGCGATGTGGTGCTGTCCTGTTTTCGCCGCCGCTTCGCCATGAATGCGGGCATGTTCGAATTCACCGAACTGGAAAACACGGCGATCTATTACGATTCCGTGATGAAACTAATCGAAGTCTATCGCGGCAAGCTGGCGCTGGATGTGGCCGAGGCGCGGCATGAAAGCCTGGTCGCCGATTTTGATAGCGAAGCGGCGAAACTGTGTGCCTTCCTGGGCTTGGGTTTCAACGACGCGATGCGCGCCTTTGCGAGCCGCGCCCGAGCTAAGAATATCGACACCCCGTCCAATGCACAGGTCGCGCGCGGACTTTCAACGGCCGGCGTCGCGCAATGGCGACGCTATGCCCCGCAGCTTGAACCTGTTTTGCCCGTACTGGCGCCGTTCGTGGCCCGGTTCGGCTATCCGGAGAATTGAACGATGCCCCGTCCCACCAACACGTCCGGCCGCGGCTCCTCGCGCCGTCCCCATCGCGGCGGCGGCAATGACAAGGGCGGGCCGTCCCAGCGCCAGCTCCGCGTCGGCGAAGCCTTGCGCCATGCCATCGCCGAGGTGCTGAACCGCAACGAAATCCGCGACCCTGACCTGGACGGCGTGTCGATCACCGTCACCCAGGTCAAGCCATCGCCCGACATGCGTTACGCCACCGTCTATTGCGAACCCCTGGGCGGCCAGAATGCCAAAGAGATCGTCGCGGCGCTGAATCGTCACAAGGGATTCCTGCGGGGCGAGATGGGTCACCGGCTGACCATGAAGTTCACACCCGATTTGCGCTTTGTCGAAGACGAGTCTTTTGCCGAAGCCTTGAAGATCGAGACCATCCTGCGCTCGCCCGAAGTCCAGCGCGACCTTACATCATCGTCGTCTGACGACGACGATGATGACGGTTCTGATGATTAGCCCCCCTCTGTCACAGCTCAGGTCGGCTTCGCCGACACATCGCTGCGACATCTCCCCCCGCATGTGCTTCGCACGCGGGGGGAGAAAGTTGGCAGATGCTGATGGTCGCGCCGCGGAATGCGGCGCTCGAGTTCCGGTTCAATTTAAGTTTCTGTGGGTGTCCAATGGGCCGGCGTAAAAAAGGTAATCCGGTCCATGGCTGGGTCATCCTGGACAAGCCGATCGGCATGACATCGACGCAAGCCGTGGGCGCGGTGCGCCGCATCTTCGACGCCCAGAAGGCCGGCCATGCCGGCACTCTCGACCCCATGGCCACCGGCATATTGGCGATTGCGCTGGGCGAGGCGACCAAGACGGTCCCCTACGCCATGGACGCCGACAAGACCTACCGCTTCACCGCCACCTGGGGGGAAAGCCGCGACAGCGACGATGCCGAGGGCAAGGTCACCGGCACCTCCGACGAACGCCCGACCGTCGCTGAAATCGAGGCCCTGCTGCCCCGCTTCACCGGAACCCTGAACCAGGTGCCCCCGGCCTATTCCGCCATCAAGGTGGACGGCGAGAGGGCCTATGACCTGGCCCGGGATGGGCAAGAGGTGGTACTCCAGCCCCGCCCCGTGCAGGTGTTCGAGGCCCGGCTGTTGGGAGTTGAAAAGGACAATGCCGAGTTCGAAATCCGTTGTGGCAAAGGCACTTACGTCCGGTCCTGGGTCCGCGATATCGCCCTGGCGCTGGGAACCCTGGGGCATGTGACAGAACTGCGGCGGACCCGTCTGGGGGGGTGGGACGAAAAAACCGCGGTAAGCCTAGAAACCCTGACCCCTTTTATGCATAGTCCCGCCGCTTTTGGGTATTTGAGGCCCCTTTCGACCGCGCTGGACGGCATCCCGGCACTGGCCGTCAGTGGTCCCGATACGGTTCGCATCCGATCCGGCAACCCCATCCTCATGCGCGCGAACATCTTCGCCAAGATGAAGGACGGTTTTGGTGACGGCGAACTCTCCGGTCTTACCGTCTTTCTCAAGGATGAGGAGGGTGCGCCCGTAGCATTGGCCGAAATCGCCGAAGGTGAGCTTCGACCGTTTCGCGTCTTCAACTTTTCAATCGTCTGATGTCCGGAAAGAAACAATGATTACCCCTGAACGCAAAAAAGAAGTCGTGGCCGAACACGCCACCGGCAAGAACGACACCGGTTCGCCGGAAGTGCAGATCGCGATCCTGTCGGAGCGCATCACCAACCTCACCGAACATTTCAAGACCCACGCCAAGGACAATCACTCGCGCCGCGGCATGATCAAGATGGTTTCCCTGCGCCGCAACCTGCTGGACTATGTGAAGTCCAAGGATGTGAAGCGTTACGAAGGCATCATCGCAAAGTTGGGTCTGCGCCGCTGATACCCTTGGCAAAACAATACGCACGGTCTTACGCAAAAGCGTAAGGCCGTGCTTTTGCTTTTGCGGGAGATGAGCTCCCGCAAGGGCGGGCTCCATAGGGGAGTCGTACACCGCGCGCACGCAATATGGCGGCGAGCAAATAAGAGAAGAAGAAACGATGTTCACGATCCACAAAGAGACATTTGAATGGGGCGGCCGCGAGCTGACCCTCGAAACCGGCAAGATTGCCCGTCAGGCCGATGGTTCGGTGCTGGCCACCTATGGCGAAACCGTTGTGTTGGCCACGGTGGTCGGTGCCGCCAACCCGAAGGAAGGCGTGGATTTCTTCCCGCTGACCGTGAATTACCAGGAACGCTATTACGCCGCCGGCAAAATCCCGGGCGGCTATTTCAAGCGCGAGCGCGGCGCGACGGAACGCGAGACCCTGATCTCGCGCCTGATCGACCGTCCCATCCGCCCCCTGTTCGCCGACGGCTATCGCAATGAGACTTTGGTCGTGGCGCAGGTGCTGAGCCACGATCTGGAAAATGATCCCGATATCCTGGCGATGATCGCGGTGTCGGCGGCGCTGACCCTGTCCGGCCTGCCCTTCCAGGGTCCGATCGGCGCGGCGCGCGTCGGTTACATCGACGGCGAATACAGACTGAACCCGCCGCTGGAAGAGATGCCCAATTCCAAGCTGGAACTGGTCGTCGCCGGCACGCATGACGCCGTGATGATGGTGGAATCCGAAGCCCAGGAACTCAGCGAAGAGGTGATGCTGGGCGCCGTGATGTTCGGTCACAAGCAAATGCAGACCGCCATCAACGCCATTATCCGCCTGGCGGAAAAGGCGGCCAAGGAGCCGCGCGCCGTGGCCGAGGACATCCACGCCCCGCTGCGCGCGAAGATCAAGTCGGCGACTTCCGCCGAACTGGCCAAGGCGTTCCAGCTGCCGATCAAATTCGAACGCCGCGACGCGCTGAGCGCCGTGAAGAAGAAGTTCGCGGCGGATTTCGTCGGCGAAGGCGAAGGCAAGGTTGCTGCCAGTGTCTATGGCGGGTTGCTGCATGACGTCGAAGCCGATGTGATGCGCAACGCTGTGCTGGACACCAAGAAGCGCGTTGACGGCCGCGACCTGACGACGGTTCGCCCCATCGTGGCGGAAGTCGGCATCCTGCCGCGCACCCATGGTTCGGCGCTGTTCACCCGCGGCGAAACCCAGGCGTTGGTGGTTTGCACCCTGGGCACCGCCGAGGACGAACAGTTTGTCGACAGCCTGGAAGGCACCGGCAAGCAGACCTTCATGCTGCACTACAACTTCCCTCCCTACTCAGTCGGTGAGACTGGCCGCATGGGTGCCCCGGGCCGCCGCGAAATCGGCCATGGCAAGCTCGCCTGGCGCGCCATTCATCCGATGCTGCCCAAGAAGGACGAGTTCCCCTACACGATCCGCGTGGTGTCTGAGATCACCGAATCCAACGGGTCGTCCTCGATGGCCTCGGTGTGCGGCACCTCGCTGGCGCTGATGGATGCTGGTGTTCCGCTGAAGCGTCCCACCGCCGGTATCGCCATGGGACTTATTCTTGAGGGTGATCGTCATGTCGTCCTGTCGGACATCCTGGGTGACGAAGATCACCTGGGCGACATGGACTTCAAGGTGGCCGGCACCGAAGAAGGCATCACCAGCCTCCAGATGGACATCAAGATCTCCGGCATCAACGAGGGGATCATGAAGACCGCGCTGGAACAGGCTAAGGGCGGCCGTCTGCACATCCTGGGCGAGATGAACAAGGCCCTGACCGGCGCCCGCGCCGAGCTGGGCGAGCACGCCCCGCGCATCGAGCAGATCAAGATTCCGACCGACAAGATCCGCGACGTGATCGGCACCGGCGGCAAGGTGATCCGCGAGATCGTGGAAAAGACCGGAGCCAAGATCAATGTCGAGGATGACGGCACCGTGAAGGTCGCCTCCAGCGACCACGAAGCGATCAAGGCGGCGATCAAGTGGATCCGTGGCCTGACGGCGGAACCGGAGATCGGCCAGATCTATGACGGCAAGATCGTCAAGGTGATGGACTTCGGCGCCTTCGTGAACTTCTTCGGCCCCAAGGACGGGCTGGTGCATGTCAGCGAACTGGCGGCGAGCCGCGTGGCGAACCCCAAGGATGTGGTCAAGGAAGGCCAGGCCGTGAAGGTCAAGCTCTTGGGCTTTGACGATCGCGGCAAGGTGCGCCTGTCGATGAAGCAGGTGGACCAGACCACCGGCGAAGACATCGGTAAAAAGCCGGCCGAAGCGCCGCAGGCCTAAGCCTATTTTTTAGGAATGAGAAAGCCGTCCGCGTGCGCGGGCGGCTTTTTCTTTGGTGGGTTAACCCCGTGGGCCTGCTGTCCTTGTAGCAAGGGCGCGCCCGCGCTATCTGTCCGCCATGGCCGTGCTGATGCGCCTGATAAGCCTGGTTCTGATCGTCATCGCCCTGATGCTGCTGGGCGCGGACGCGGTGTCGTCGCTGGAACGCGGCGGCGAACTGGTGGTGCGCAGCCTGGGCACCATCTGGGGCATTCTGAACCAGCACAGCCTGGACCTCTTCAAGAGCTGGATACAGAACCACGCGCCCGCGATGGCGCAGGGTGTCTATTCTTTCCTGGCGCTGCCGGGTTGGGCGGCGACGGGCGTTCTCGGAGTCATTTTGGCGTTTGTATTCGGGCGTAGATTGGGGCCGGAATAATAAACTCTCCATGGCGGGGCTTGGTGAGTAGCGCCAGCGTACGAACGCCATCCAGGGCAGGAAATTCGATATCTGGTTTGTAACTCTGGATGGGCGGCTCAAGGCCGCCCATGGTGAGAAAACTATCTATTCTCGCCCGGCATCCACAACACATCCCCCATGCCGCCGTCATTGGCGGTGCGCGCCATCACGAACAGGTGATCCGACAGGCGATTGATGTAGCGCAGGGCTGCGTCGTTGATCGTCTCGTCCTGCGCCAGCGCGACCATGGCGGCTTCCGCACGCCTTGTGATGGCGCGGGCCAGGTGCAGATGCGCCGCCAGCGCCGTGCCGCCGGGCAAAACGAAAGAGGTCAGCGGCGCGAGCTTTGCGTTCATCGCGTCGATCTCGCGTTCCAGGCGCTCGACCTGCGCCTCCGCTATCCGCAGCCGGCCTCTTTTGTCTGAAGTGGGGGCCTTGCGTCCATCTTCCGGCGCACAGAGATCAGCGCCCAGGTCGAACAGGTCGTTCTGGATGCGCGCCAGCATGGCATCGCCGTCGCCTTCCGCGTCGAGCCGGGCAATGCCGATGGCGCTGTTGGTTTCATCCACCGCGCCGATGGCGGCGACGCGCCCGCTGGCCTTGGAAATGCGGCTGCCGTCGCCAAGCCCGGTTTCGCCGGAATCGCCGGTTTTTGTATAGATTCTGTTGAGCGTCACCATGTCCGCCAATCCGGTCTTGCCCCTCAAATCCTAACTTGTATGA
Organism: Alphaproteobacteria bacterium; assembly: GCA_013697055.1. Classification (GTDB taxonomy): domain Bacteria; phylum Pseudomonadota; class Alphaproteobacteria; order Micropepsales; family Micropepsaceae; genus Rhizomicrobium. The sequence continues at coordinate 27,319 of JACCXK010000177.1, read as the reverse complement.
TCCCGCCCGTCGCGCGAATTTGAGTGCTCCCATGCCCGTCCAGGCTCCCGAAATCGTCGAAACCGATGACACCCGCGTTGCCTGCGATGGCGGCGGCGGCGCCCTAGGCCACCCCAAGGTGTTCCTGGAAATGGGCGACGAGCATTTCGTGGAATGCCCCTATTGTGACAGGCGCTTTGTGCTCAAGGCTGGGGCGACCCATCATTGAGCGCCCTGAAAAAGGGTGATCACCTCTACCTGGTGGATGGTTCGGGCTATCTGTTCCGTGCCTATCACGCGCTTCCCCCGCTGACCCGCAAATCCGACGGCCTGCCCACCGGGGCGGTGGCCGGTTACTGCAACATGCTGTGGAAGCTGCTGGACGACATGAAGGGCCCCGACCAGCCCACCCACCTGGCGGTGATCTTTGACGCCAGCGAAAAGACCTTCCGCAACGAGATTTACAAGGAATACAAGGCGCACCGCCCGCCGCCGCCCGAAGACCTGATCCCGCAATTCCCGCTGGTGCGCGACGCCACCCGCGCCTTCGGCGTCAGTTGCGTGGAGATGAAAGGTTATGAGGCCGACGACCTGATCGCCACCTATGCGCGGCTGGCGCGCGAGGCCGGCGCCCGCTGCACCATCATCTCGTCGGACAAGGACCTGATGCAGCTTGTCGAGGACGGCAAGATCGAATTGCTGGACACCATGAAGAACAAGCGGCTGGCAAGCGCCGAGGTGCTGGAGAAATTCGGCGTCACGCCCGACAAGGTGATCCAGGTCCAGGCGCTGGCCGGCGATTCCACCGACAATGTGCCCGGCGTGCGCGGCATCGGCATCAAGACCGCCGCCGAGCTGATCAATACCTATGGTGACCTGGAAACGCTGCTGAGCAAAGCGGGCGAGATCAAGCAGAACAAGCGCCGCGAGACCCTGATCGAGAATGCGGAGAATGCGCGCATCTCGCTCAAGCTGGTAACCCTGGACCAGCATGTGCCGTTCAAGGAAAAGCCCGACGAATTCGCGGTGCATGAGCCCGATTGCAAGGAATTGATCAGCTTCCTGAAGGCGATGGAGTTCGGCTCCATCACCAGGCGGGTGGCGGCGCATTACAATGTCGAAGACCTGGACGCCATCACGCCGGCCGCCACCGTGGCCAATGTGCTGCCGCGCGAGCCGCAATTGCCGCAAGCTGAATCGCCCGCGGTGGACGCCGCCCTGCGCGCCCCGATCAACCACGACGCCTATGTCACGGTGACGACTTCCAAAGAATTGGAAAAATGGGTGGCCCGCGCCCATGTCACGGGCATCGTCTGTGTCGATACCGAAACCACCTCGCTGGACCCCATGACCGCCGGGCTGTGCGGCGTGTCGCTGGCGGTGGCGCCGGGGGAAGCCTGTTACATCCCGTGTGGCCATCGCAAGGGCGATGGGTTGTCGCTGGACCTGTCCCAGGCACAGGACGGCGGCGATACGATCGTGCAGATGGAGGCAGCCGATGTGCTGAAAACCCTCAAGCCGCTGCTGGAAGACGACAGCATCCTGAAGGTCGGCCAGAACCTGAAATATGACGCGGCTGTTTTCCTGCAGCGCGGCATCCGTCTCGATCCCATCGATGACACGATGCTGATCTCCTATGTGCTGGAAGGCGGGCTGCACGGCCATGGCATGGACGAGCTCAGCCAGTTGCACCTGTCGCACACCCCCATCGCCTTTGGCGAAGTGACCGGCAAGGGCAAGGACAAGCGGACCTTTGACTGTGTGCCGGTGGCCGAGGCCACCAAATATTCCGCCGAGGATGCCGACGTCACCTTGCGGCTTCATATGCTGCTCAAGCCGCAATTGCGCGAAAAGACCAAGGCTTCCGTCTATGAAACCCTGGAACGGCCGCTGGTGATGGTGCTGGCCGACATGGAATGGGCGGGCATCACCATCGATCCGGAGATGCTGCGCAAGCTGTCCAACGATTTCGCCAAGACCCAGGTCAAGCTGGAAGGCGAGATCCACAAGCTGGCGGATGGCGAGTTCAATATCGGCTCGCCCAAGCAGCTGGGCGAGATCCTGTTCGACCGCATGAAGATCGAAGGCGGGCGCAAGACCAAGACCGGCGCCTGGTCCACCGACAGCGACGTGCTGGAAGACGTGGCGGCGCAAGGCCATCCCATCGCCAAGAAAGTGCTGGACTGGCGGGGGCTGGCCAAGCTGCGCGGCACTTATACCGATGCGCTGCCCACGTACGTCAATGCCAAGACGGGCCGGGTGCATACCTCATACGCGATGGCTTCCACCTCCACCGGGCGGCTGGCCTCCACCGATCCCAATCTGCAGAACATCCCAGTGCGCACCGAGGAGGGCCGCCGCATCCGCCAGGCCTTTATCGCCGCCAAAGGCAACAAGCTGATCAGCGCCGATTACAGCCAGATCGAATTGCGGCTGCTCGCCCATATCGCCGACATTCCCGAACTGAAAAAGGCCTTTGCCGAAAATCTCGATATTCACGCCATGACGGCCTCGGAAATCTTCGGCGTGCCGGTCAAGGACATGCCGGCCGAAGTGCGCCGCCGGGCCAAGGCGATCAATTTCGGCATTGTGTATGGCATTTCCGGCTTCGGCTTGGCCAATCAGCTGGGCATCCCGCAAAGCGAAGCCTCGGATTACATCAAGAAATACTTCACCCGCTTTCCCGGCATCCGCGATTACATGGAACAGACCAAGCAGTTCGCGCGTGAGAAGGGCTATGTCGAAACCCTGTTCGGGCGGCGGATCCATATCCGCGAAATCAATTCCAAGGTCCAGGGCTTCCGTGGCGGGGCCGAGCGCGCCGCCATTAACGCGCCTATTCAGGGGGCAGCCGCCGACGTCATCCGCCGCGCCATGGTCCAGCTGCCGGGCGCGCTGGAGGAGGCGAAGATCAAGGCCACCATGCTGCTGCAGGTGCATGATGAACTCATCTTCGAAGCGCCGGATAAGGAAGTGGACAAGGCCGCCAAGCTGATCACGTCGGTGATGGAAAAAGCGGCGCTGCCGGCGGTGGAGATCTCCGTGCCGCTGGTGGTCGAGGCCCGCGCCGCGGATAACTGGGATGCCGCACATTAGCGGCGCTTGATACGGTTAGATGCAGGATCAAAAGCTGTTCGGCTTGGTACTGGTGACATCCATCACGGTTTCGATCGTGTGGTTCATCTGGTCCCTGAACCATCTGAACTATGCGCTTCCTGCCGCTGCGGCATGGCTCGGAATATTCATCGTGCTGCTTGTGGTATTTCGATGGCAGGCGCTGTGGTTCCTGCTGACGGCGCCGTTTGTAATCGGCGCGCCATTGCTCATTCTGCTTTATGCGGCAAGTTGCGGCCCCGCCAAGTCCTGCCTGTAGGACGGCTAAGCAGCGATACTCTTCAGCCCCGTCTCAGCCGTGATGCCCGCCTTGCCCAAGGTTTCCACCAGCTCAGCCATGATCTTTTCGCGGTCCGGCGCCGCGCCGTCCTTGGCCTGGGCGGCCATATAGCCGGTGAGAAAGCCCGGCCTGGACATATGGCCCAGGATCAATTCCCGCGCTTTGGTGGACAGTTGGCCTTCGGTCAAAATACCGCCGGTCGCCAGCTTGAGCAGGGTCTGGGTTTTTTCCACCGGGTTGGACGTGCGCGCCTCGATGGAGTCGAACAGCTTGCCGCGCGCCTCCATCTGCACCGCCAGCGAATCCATCTTGGCGGCGATCTCCTCGCGCGTGACGTCGATGAAGCCCGACCGGCGCACCCGCGACTGAAGCTGCGCCAGTTTCTGCAATCGCTGCACCAGCGGCATCTTGGGATTCTGGAAATAATTCTCGAATGCCGCCGAGTTCACCACCGGCATGACATAGGTGGACAGTTGGCGCTTGTTTTCCGCGCCGATGATATTGTCCTCGACGAACAGGATGCGTTCGATCTTGTCCTCGGGCGCGGCCTCGCCGATATGCTGGCCCATCGCTTCATTCGCCACCAGGCGCTTGGAGCGCAGGGTAAAGGCGGCGATCAGGTCTTCGTGGCTGAGATATTTGCCCACGCCCATGACGATGCGATTGGCCATCGCGCGCAAGGTCTTGAGCTCCTCGACCATGAAATCGGGACACAGCCGCTTGTTGCTCTTGAACTCCGCCACGACGCGGCTGGCGACGGCGGTCCGTGCCTCGGGCAGATCGTCGGCGGCGAAGTGATGCGTCAGGGCCGCGAGGCCCCCACCGGCGTTGCTGTCTTCGGGCATCTTGCCCAGAAACAGGGTCACCAGCTGGTTCAGCGCCTGGCCGAGATTTTCGCTCCTGCCCATCAATTCATGCAGCGCCGCCGAACCGCCCAGGATTTCCGCCAGGATGGCGTCAATCGAGGACAGCACCAGCTTGCGCGGCGCTTCCTCGGTGGGGGGCTTTTCCATGATGGTGATCAGCATCAGGACCTTGTTGTCCCAGCCCTTGGCATCCTTCAGGTGGCGCGCCAGCGCGCCGTTGAAGATGTAGGCCGCGTCGCCCTGGCCGGCCAGCTTGGCCGCCAGTTCGGCGAACTGGTCGGCCGCGGGATCGGGGAACAACCCTTTGCGCTGGTCGCGATAGACGCGGTGAAAGGCCTGGGTGGTCAGCTCGTTCAGGCTCTTGACGATCTGCTGCACCGGGGTGGTGGTGTTGGCGGCTTGCGCCACCGCGACCTTCTGAATGGCGTGCTGGTAGGTGGTGCCGGTGGCTTCCAGCTTTTCCAGCATGTCGGCGCGGTGGATCAGTTCGGTGATGGTGACCTTGTTGCGCGACAGGAAGTCGGTCAGCAGCCGGCTCATGGTCTGGCGGGCATGGTAGGAATAAAGATCCTCGGGCTTGAAGCAGGGAAGGGCATGCGGCGCATCTTCCTGCGCCGGCGTGATCTTCATCTGGTTGTGGCCGTCCTCGAAAACCTTGAGGGTGAGGAAGTCGCCGGTATCGTCGTTATAGGTTTCCTTGACCACCTTGACGCCGGTGGCCTTTTCGCCGGCCATCAGGTCCTGGGCGCATTTGATCGCGCTGTCGCGATCGCTGCGCATGTCATGCATCGTCCAGCCGCCCTTGGCGCCGATGCGCTTGAAGATCTCGTAATGAATTTCCCGTCCCATGCCCCAATGTTGGCGCTGGTACGCTTTCAGCGCGGTTAACCGTGCTGCGAAAGGCCGGAAATTGTTGGTTTTTCTCCGCACAAGGGGCAGGCCGGGTCCTTGGGCAGCCTGGCGATGCGAAATTCGGTGCTAAGTGCCTTGTAGGTCAGGATTTTTCCCGCAAGACCGGTGCCCAGGCCAGCGGCTTCCTTCAGCACTTCCAACGCCTGCAGCGACCCCATGACGCCGGCCGCGGCGCCCAGCACCCCGGTTTCCGAGCAACTGGGCACGGTCCCGGGCGGCGGGGGCGCGGGAAACAGGCAGCGATAACAGGGCAGGTCCGGGGCATAGCCTTTGTAGGTGGCGAGCTGGCCTTCGAATTCGGTCACCGCCGCCGAGATCAGAGGTTTTCGGGCAAAAAAACAGGCGTCGTTGAGCAGGAAGCGGGTGTCGAAGTTATCGCTGCCGTCGGCAATGATGTCATAGGGCGCGATCAGGTCCATCACATTGGCGGCGGTGAGGCGTACCCGGTGGCAATCGACCTGGACCCCGGGATTCAGGGCTTTTAGGGCTTCGCCGCCCGCCTCAACCTTGGCGCGCCCGACATCGGCAGTGCGGAACAGGATCTGGCGCTGCAGGTTCGACAGGCTGACGGGATCGTCATCCACCAGCCCCAGCCGCCCGACCCCGGCGGCTGCCAGGTAGAGCGCGACCGGGCTGCCCAGACCGCCGGCGCCCACCACCAGCACCTTGGCGGCGCCGATGCGGGCCTGGCCTGGGCCGCCCACCTCCCGTAGCACCAGGTGGCGGGCATAACGGTCGAGTTCGTCATCGCTGAGCATGGCGATTCCATAGGGCCAAAGTGCCGGCTTGTCGCCCGTTTTGCAGTGCAAACCTGTACTGCGGATTTGGGGGTGGGGTAGAAGCAGTAATGCTGTATTTTTTCATACACTTAACGCGCAGCATCGCGTGCAGCAAAACACTTTATGCTGCACCCTTTGCTGCAGCAAAATGTGCAGCAAAATCGTCAATTCTGCCGGTAGACCCAGACCTTGGCCGGGGGCAGGTTGGCCAGCACATAGGCGGTGCAGGTGACGGCAAAGCCATCCGGCGGCACCACCGGGGCATGCAGGCCGTAGGAAAACTGGATCAGCGGGGCGCCCGGTAACAGGCGGGCGGCCAAGCCGTCCATCAAGGCCAGGCGCTGCGCTGACGGGAAGTTGAGCAATGGCAGGCAGGAGACGATGGCGCCAAAGGGCAGGCGGGCGCCCAAGGTGCGGTCCAGGTCGAAGGCATCGCCCTGCACCACATGCACCTGTGGGAAGCGTGTGGCCAGATGCTGGGCGAACGCCTCGTCATACTCCAACAGGGTGAGATTCTGGGGCGCAACGCCGCGCTCCAGGATCGCTTCGCTGACCACGCCGGTGCCCGGACCGATCTCCAGCACCGGGCCGGCAGCGGGATCGATCTGGCGGGCAATGGCTTGGGCCAAAGCGGGGCTGGACGGAAAAATCGCGCCGACACTTTTGGGATTGGTGACCAGGGCGCGCAGGAAACGCAGGTTATCGGCCCAGGCAGAGGTCAAGGTCGTTGTCACGGATCAGCCTTGCCCTGTTTCTGGGCACTATCTTACGTCGAAAGCGCGATCCGGCGAAACGCCATCTTTGGCGTGTAGCCGGTAAATTGCGCGACATCAAAGAATCAAAGCCTGAGCCCGCAAGGGTCAGGCTTTGTCGCAGCCGTTCCAAAACTCTTTCAACCGCGCCAGGAAGCCTTCGGCCTCCGGATGGGTACCGGTCTGGCTCTCGGCATCGAACTCGCGCAGCAACTCCTTCTGCCGCTTGGTCAGCTTGACGGGGGTTTCCACCGCCAACTCGACATAGAGGTCGCCCTTCTGGGCGCTGCGCAGCACCGGCATGCCCTTGCCCTTGAGGCGGAACTGCCGCCCCGGCTGGGTGCCTTCGGGAATGCTGACCTTGGCGCGGCCGCCGTCCAGGGTCGGCACTTCGATCGCGCCGCCCATGGCGGCGGTGACGAAACTGACAGGCGCGCGGCAATGCAAGTCATGGCCGTCGCGCTGGAAGATGGGATGCTCGGCGACGGAGAGGAAAATATAGAGATCGCCGGGCGGGCCGCCATTGGCGCCCACCGCGCCTTCGCCCGACAGGCGGATGCGGGTGCCTTCTTCCACGCCGGGCGGCACATCAACGTTGAGAGTACGTTCCTTCTGCACCACACCGGCGCCGCGGCAGGCCTTGCAAGGGTTACGAATAATCTTTCCCGAGCCGCGGCAATTGGAGCAGCTGCGCTCGATGGTGAAGAAGCCCTGGGTGGCGCGTACCTTGCCGTGGCCCTGGCAGGTGGGACAGGTCTCGGCCTGGTGCCCGGTCTCGGCGCCCGAGCCCGCACAGACATCGCAGGCGACCATGGTGGGCACCTTGATCTCGGCATTGCGGCCGCGCGCGGCTTCTTCCAGGCTGATTTCCAGATTGTAGCGCAGGTCCTGGCCGCGATTCTGGCGCTTGGCGCGTGACGCGCCGCCCATCATCTGGCCGAAAATATCCTCGAACACATCGCCGAAGCTGCCAAAGTCGCCGAAGGGGTTGCCGCCGCGTGCGCCGGCGGCTGCGCCCATGCCGCCTTCAAACGCCGCGTGACCGAAACGGTCATAGGCGGCGCGCTTCTGATCGTCCTTCAGGACGTCATAGGCTTCGTTGATTTCCTTGAATTTGACTTCGGCGGTGTGGTCGCCGGGATTCTTGTCGGGGTGAAAACGCATCGCCAGCTTGCGATACGAGGTTTTCAAAATCTCGCCGGACGAGCCCTTCTGGACTTCGAGGGTTTCGTAATAACAGCGCTTCATGACGTCAAATCCGCCCCCGGATATGAAAAGTAAGGCCCCCGTGCTTTCACGCGGGGGCCTTGGTGCTCTTTAGGCCTTCTTGTCGTCGACTTCTTCGAAGTCCGCGTCCACGACATTCTCGTCCGGCTTGTTGCCGGCGCCGTCGGCGGCGGCATCAGACGCCGCGCTTTCGCCCTGCTGCGCCTTATACATGGCCTCGCCCAGCTTCATCGAGGCCTGGGCCAGGGTGTTGGTCTTTTCCTTGATGGCTTCGGCATCTTCGCCGCCCACCGCGTCCTTCAGCGAAGCGAGCGCCGCATCGATGGCGGTCTTCTCATCCGGGCCGACCTTGTCGCCATGCTCGGCCATCGCCTTTTCGGTCGAATGGATCAGGGCATCGGCCTGGTTCTTGGCTTCCACCAGCTCGCGGCGCTTCTTGTCTTCCGCGGCATGGCTTTCGGCTTCCTTGACCATCTTCTGGATGTCGGCGTCCGACAGGCCACCACTGGCCTGGATGCGGATCTGCTGCTCCTTGTTGGTCGCCTTGTCCTTGGCGGTGACGCTGACAATGCCGTTGGCGTCGATGTCGAAGGTGACCTCGATCTGCGGCACGCCGCGCGGCGCCGGCGGGATACCCTGCAGGTCGAAGCGGCCCAGGGACTTGTTGTCCGCCGCCATTTCGCGTTCGCCCTGGAACACGTTGATGGTGACGGCGCCCTGATTGTCTTCGGCCGTGGAGAAAATGTTGCTCTTCTTGGTCGGGATGGTGGTGTTGCGGTCGATCAGACGGGTGAACACGCCGCCCAGGGTTTCAATGCCCAGCGACAGCGGGGTCACGTCCAGCAGCAGCACGTCCTTGACTTCGCCCTTCAAGACACCGCCTTGGATGGCGGCGCCGATGGCGACCACTTCATCGGGGTTGACGCCCTTGTGCGGCTCCTTGCCGCCGAAGATCTGCTTCACCGCTTCCTGCACCTTGGGCATGCGGGTCATGCCGCCGACCAGGATGACTTCATCGATCTGGGACGCGGTGACGCCGGCATCCTTCAGCGCCTGCTTCACCGGGCCGACGGTCTTCTGGATCAGGTCATCGACCAGCTTTTCCAGGGTGGCGCGGGTGATCTTGATGGTCAGATGCTTGGGGCCGGTGGCGTCGGCGGTGATGAAGGGCAGGTTCACTTCGGTCTGCTGCGCGCTGGACAGTTCGATCTTGGCCTTTTCGGCGGCGTCCTTCAGGCGCTGCAACGCCAGGCGGTCGGTCCGCAGGTCGATGCCATTTTCCTTCTTGAACTCGTCGGCCAGGAACCCGACCAGGCGATGATCGAAATCTTCGCCGCCCAGGAACGTGTCGCCATTGGTGGACTTCACTTCGAACACGCCGTCGCCGATTTCCAGCACCGACACGTCGAAGGTGCCGCCGCCAAGGTCATAGACCGCGATGGTGCCGGACTGCTTCTTGTCCAGGCCGTAAGCCAGCGCCGCGGCGGTGGGCTCGTTGATGATGCGCAGCACTTCCAGGCCGGCGATCTTGCCTGCGTCCTTGGTGGCCTGGCGCTGGGCGTCGTTGAAATAGGCCGGAACGGTGATGATGGCCTGGCTGACCTTTTCGCCCAGATGGGCTTCGGCGGTTTCCTTCATTTTCTGCAGGATGAAGCCGGAGATTTCGGACGGAGAATATTTCTTGCCTTCGCGGCCCTGCACCCAGGCATCGCCATTCTCCGCTTTGACAATCTTGTAGGGGACCATGCCCATGTCCTTCTGGGTCATGGGATCGTCGTAGCGGCGGCCGATCAGGCGCTTGATGGCGAAGAAGGTGTGTTCGGGATTGGTGACGCCCTGGCGCTTGGCGGGCTGGCCGATCAGGCGTTCGCCGTCGGGGGTAAAGGCGACGATGGAGGGGGTGGTGCGGGCGCCTTCCGCATTTTCGATGACCTTGGGGGCCGAGCCCTCCATGACCGCCACGCAGCTGTTGGTGGTGCCAAGGTCGATGCCGATTACTTTAGCCATTCTTACTGTTCCTCTCATTGGGCATGGAGTCCTGGCCCTTGCGGCGCCCTCCGGTCCATCCCATTGAATTCTTTGACAAAATAAGCGATGGGCCAAACCCATGCTTACACAAGGGGGTATATAGGGAGGGGCTTAGCAAATGCCAAGCCTCTGTCAGGGGTTCAGCCGCCAGAAGGCGTGGGTCAGGACCGTGGCGAACAGGCTCCAGGCCAGGTAGGGCAGGAAAAGAAGACCGGCGATCCTGTCGCGGCGAAAGAACAGGATGGCGGTGGCAAGGATGACGAGGTCCAGCGCCACGACTTCGACCAGCGCACTGCCGATACTGTGAAGGGCGAAGAACATCACCGGCCAAAGGAAATTCAGCGCCAGTTGTAGTGCGAAGGCCGCCATCTCCACCGATTTCAGCCCGGTGATGCGCCAAACCCGCCAGGCCGCCAAAGCCATCAGGAAATAAAGCGTGGTCCAGACCGGTGCGAAGACCCAATTGGGCGGCGCAATCGCCGGATGATTCAATGCGGCGTACCAGGTGGGAATATTGGGCAGGGTGAAGACGCTGGCGGCCGCGCCCACGCCCTGGGTGACGATCAGGAAAATATAAAGCGGTCGGCGCGAACCGGGCGCGGTATCGAGGAAGCTCATGACTTTTGCAACGCGTGATCGGCCAGCACGGTGGCGATGCAGGCCGACAATTTCTTGGCGAAACCGATGTGCAGGAATTCGTTGGGGCCATGGGCATTGGAATGGGGCCCCAGGACGCCGGTCACCACGAACTGGGTGCCGGGAAATTTCTCGCCCAGCATGGCCATGAAGGGAATCGAGCCGCCTTCGCCCTGATAGGCGACGGGCTTGCCGAAAGCGTCGTTGCTGGCCTTGTTGAGCGAGGCTTCCAGCCAGGTCGCCAGGGTGGGCGCATTCCAGCCATTGTCGCCCCGCGGCACATCAAACGTCACATCGGCATCATAGGGCGGCGAAGCTTGCAAGGTTCTTTTCAGCGCGGTGCGTGCGGTCTCCGCTTCCAGGGTCGGCGGCAGGCGCAAGCTCAGCTTGGCGGTGGAATAGGGCAGCAAGACGTTCCCACCATTGGCGGGCAGGGGATAACCGTCCATTGCCGTGACCGCCAGTTGCGGCCGCCAGGTCTTTTCCAGGATCAGCTCGGCGTTTCCTTCGGCCATTGGTTTTGTGCGTCCGGCGAACGGCGCGCCCGACCAGACTTCATCGCCCAATATGGCGGCGGCTTCCTTGGCCTGTTTCCGGCGTTCCTGTGGGATGTCGGCAAACAGTTCGGGCAGTTTCATCTGTCCCGTCGCCTCGTCTTCGATGCGCGACAGCAGCATGCGCAGGATGCGGAAAGACGAAGGTACGATGCCGCTGGCAGCGCCGGAATGCACGCCTTCGGTCAGCACTTTCACCGTCAGGGCGCCGATCAAATTGCCACGCAGGGATGTGGTCAGCCACAGCTGCTCGTAGTTGCCGCAACCCGAATCCAGGCACACCACAAGGTCAGGTGTGCCGATGCGGGGCGCGAGTTGGTCGATATAAAAAGGCAGGTCAGGCGAGCCGGATTCCTCACAAGCCTCGATGATGATCACCGTGCGGGCGCGTTTCACACCTTGTTCTTTCAAGGCAAGCAGCGCCGCGATGCTGGCGAACATGGCATAGCCGTCATCGGCGCCGCCCCGGCCGTAAAGCTTGCCGTCCTTCACCACCGGCTGCCACGGACCCAGATCGTCGGCCCAGCCCAGCATTTCCGGCTGCTTGTCCAGATGGCCGTACATTAGCACCGTGGCTTCTTTATGGGTCGCTCCGGCTCTCGCCGACGCTTTTGCGTCGCCGGGAATCTCGATGAAGATCAGCGGGGTGCGGCCTTCCAGACGCACGATCTCCAACGTTGAGTCGGGAAACTGCGCCAGCTTGGTCTTGGCCCAGGCGGCGAACATCTGCGTCGCCTGTTCCATATGGCCATGGGCCGCCCAGTCCATGTCAAAGGCCGGGCTCTTGTTGGGGATGCGGATGTAGTCAGTTAGCGCCGGAATGATCTCATCATCCCAGATGCGCTCCATGAACGACGCGGCCTTGGCGAAGTCCATTACCGGCTGACGTCATACGCCGCGACGACCGCGGCGTTGTAGATTTCGCTCATCTTGGCGCCGAGCGGAGCGATCTGCACCGACTTCTCCAGGCCCACCAGCATCGGGCCCATCACGCTGGCCGAACCCATCTGCTGCAACAGCTTGGTGGAAATGGAGGCCGAATGGATCGCCGGCATGATCAGCACATTGGCGGTGTCGGTGAGGCGCACAAAGGGATAGAGCGCCAACTTGTCCTTATCCAGGGCCACGTCCACCGCCATTTCGCCGTCATATTCAAAGTCCACGCCACGGCCTTCCAGGATCTGCACCGCCTCGATGATGCGCTCGCTGCGTTCCGAGCGGGGGAAGCCGAAGGTGGAAGACGCCAGCAGCGCCACGCGCGGCGTCAGGCCGAAGCGCCGCGCCACCGCCGCGCCCTGCATGGCGATGTCGGCCAGCTGGTCGGCGGTCGGCAGTTCGGTGACCGAGGTGTCGGCGATGAAGACGATGCGGCCCTTGGCGAACACCACCTGCATGCCCATGGGGCGCTGGCCCGGCGGCGGGTCCAGCACGGTGCGCACATCCGCCAGCACATTGGCATAGTTGCGCGTCACGCCGGTCACCATGGCATCGGCATGGCCGGCCTTGAGCATGGAGGCGGCATAGATGTTGCGATCATTGGTAACCATGCGCACCGCGTCGCGATGCAGCGCGCCGCGCCGCTGGATGCGCCGGTACAACGCGTCGATATAAGGCGCAGCCTCCTCGGCGGAATGCGGCACCTTGATTTCCAGCAAATGCTCGTCGATGCCGGCGCGGCGCAGGCCGGCTTTCACGATATCGACCCGGCCGACAAGAATGGCCTTGCCCATGCCGCTGTTCTGGAAGGCGGCGGCGGCGCGGATCACGGAATCCTCTTCGCCTTCGGCGAACACGACACGCTTGGGATTGGCGCGCACCGCGCCCGTCACCATGCCGAACAGGCCGGCGGACGGATCCAGGCGCGCCGACAGCTGGAACTGATAGGCGGCAAGGTCGTCGATCTTTTTGCCGGCGACGCCGGATTTCATCGCCGCTTCCGCCACCGCCGACGACACCCGCGCGATCAGGCGCGGATCGAAGGGCGAGGGGATGATATATTCGGGGCCATAGACCGGGCGGGCGCCGCGATAGGCGGCGGCGACTTCATCGGGCACGTCTTCGCGCGCCAGGGCTGCGATGGCTTCGGCGGCGGCGATCTTCATTTCCTCATTGATGGTGTTGGCGCGCACGTCCAGCGCGCCGCGGAAGATGTAGGGAAAGCCGATGACATTGTTGACCTGGTTGGGATAGTCGCTGCGCCCGGTAGCGATGATCACGTCATCGCGCGCCGCCTTGGCGTCTTCCGGGGTGATTTCCGGATAGGGATTGGCCATGGCGAAGATGATGGGATTCTTCGCCATCGACTTGACCATCTCTTGTGTGAAGGCGCCCTTCTTGGACAGGCCCAGGATCACGTCGGAGCCTTTGACCGCTTCTTCCAACCTGCGCGCCTTGGTGTCGGTGGCGTGCGCCGACTTCCACTGGTTCATGCCTTCGGTGCGGCCGCGATAGACCACGCCCTTGGTGTCGCACAGAATGACATTCTCGCCGCGCACGCCCATCGACTTGATCAGCTCGAGACAGGCGATGCCGGCCGCGCCGGCGCCGTTCACGACCACCTTCAAGTCTTCCAGCCTGCGCCCCGTCAAGTGCGCGGCATTGATGATACCGGCGGCGGAGATGATGGCGGTGCCGTGCTGGTCGTCATGGAATACCGGAATGTCCATCAACTCGCGCAGCCGCTCCTCGATGATGAAGCAGTCGGGCGCCTTGATGTCTTCCAGGTTGATGCCGCCGAAGCTGGGCCCCAGATAGCGCACCGCATTGATAAACTGTTCGACGTCCTTGGTGTCGATGCACAGGTCGATGGAGTTGACGTCGGCGAAGCGCTTGAACAGCACCGCCTTGCCTTCCATCACCGGCTTGGACGCCAGCGGGCCCAGGTCGCCCAACCCCAGGATGGCAGTGCCGTTGGAAATGACGGCCACCATGTTGCCCTTGGCGGTATAGTCGTAGGCAAGCTCCGGATTTTCCGCGATCGCCAGCACCGGCACGGCCACGCCTGGCGAATAGGCCAGGCTCAGGTCGCGCTGGGTCGCCATCGGCTTGGTGGGGTTGATTTCCAGCTTGCCGGGCTTGTCCCCGGCATGGAACGCAAGGGCTTCTTCGTCGGTAAAGGACGGGCGCGACATTCGGATACCCCTGTTGTTCTGCTGTTCTGGGAGGATTTTCCACAGAATAACCACGCAGGCGGCGATTGCATCAAGCTTCCGTGACGCAGGTATTGCTGCGGGTCTGCTAAGATGCTCGCATGAGCGAGATGGACCTGGGTCTTGTGCCTGCGGAAGCGGCAGCGGCGGGTGATACCACCCCCATGATGGCGCAATATCTCGCGCTGAAAGTGGCGCATGCGGACTATCTGCTGTTTTACCGCATGGGCGATTTCTACGAACTTTTCTTCGCGGATGCAGCAAAGGCGGCCGAGGCGCTGGACATCGCTCTGACCAAGCGCGGCAAGCATCTGGGCGAGGACATCCCCATGTGCGGCGTGCCGGTGCATGCCGCCGAATCCTATCTGGAAAAACTGATCCGCAAGGGCCATCGGGTGGCGGTGTGCGAGCAGGTCGAAGATCCGGCCGAGGCCAAGAAGCGCGGCGCCAAGTCGGTGGTGAAGCGCGAGGTGGTGCGGCTGGTGACGCCCGGCACCCTGACCGAGGACGCGCTGCTGGAAGCGCGGGCATCGAATTTGCTGACGGCGCTGGGACGCAGCGGCGCGGACTTCGCGCTGGCCTATGCCGACATGTCGACCGGCGAATTTTCCGTGGCGGCGGTGGGGCAGGCCGAGATCGCCACAGAACTGGCGCGCCTGTCGCCCAAGGAATTGCTGCTGCCCGATGCGCTACTGGCGCAGGAAGAGTTTGCCGCTTTGTTCAAGGCGCAAGGACTGGCGCTGTCGCCGCTGCCGGGCAGCCGGTTTGATTCCGCCAATGGCGAGCGCGCCTTGAAGGCGCATTACAACATGCTGTCGCTGGATGGGCTGGGCGCCTTCTCCCGCGCCGAACTGTCGGCGGCGGGCGCGCTGATCGCTTATCTGGAATTGACCCAGAAGGGCGCCAAGGTGGCGTTGCAGCGGATCGCGCGGGTGTCGCCGTCGCATTTCATGGGTATCGATGCCGCCACGCGGCGCAATCTGGAACTGACACAGACCCTGGCCGGCCAGCGCAGCGGTTCGCTGCTGGCCGGGATTGATCACACCGTCACGGCCTGCGGCGCGCGCATGCTGGCGGGACGATTGGCGGCGCCGTTGACCGATGTGAAGCAGATCGGCGCGCGACATGACGCGGTGGAAAGCTTCGCCAAGGATTCAGAGTTGCGGCGTCATGCACGCGAGGCTTTGCGCGCCGCGCCGGACATTGCGCGCGCCCTGGGGCGGCTGTCGGTGGCGCGCGGGGGCCCGCGCGACCTGGCCAATTTGCGCGAGGGGGTGAAGGCGGCGCGCGGATTACGCGACGGCTTGCGCAAAGAATCGCTGGCAGGCGAAGCGCTGAACGCCATCGACACGCTGACGCAGAACATCGCGGCGGTGTCACGCCTCTCCGACCGGCTGGAGTTCCTGCTGGTGGAGGAGCCGCCGTACCTCGCGCGCGACGGCGGCTTCATCAGGACCGGCGCGCATGCGCCGCTGGATGAACTGCGTGCGCTGCGCGATGAATCCCGCCGCGTCATTGCAGGCCTGGAAGGCAAGTACCGCATGACCAGCGGCGTGACGCAGCTCAAGATCAAGCATAACGGCGTGCTGGGCTATTTCATCGAAGTTGCTCAGCAACATGCCGACAAGCTGCTGGCCGACAAGGAACACTTCCGCCATCGCCAGACCATGGCCGGCGCGGTGCGCTTTTCCACCGATGAATTGGCGTCTTTGGCGTCGCGCATTTCCGAAGCCGCCGAAGGCGCGCTGGCGCTGGAGTCGACGCTGTTCGATGAGATGTCGATGCTGTCCATCGAGCATGGCGAAGCGCTCAGCGCCATCGCCGATGCGTTGGGCACGCTCGATGTCGCTGCATCCTTGGGCGAACTCGCCATCGCGGCGCGCTATGTGCGGCCCAAGATCGACAACGGGCTTTCCTTCAACATCACCCGCGGCCGCCACCCGGTGGTGGAAGCGGCACTGCAAGCGGGTAATGCCGGACCCTTTGTGCCCAATGACTGCGACCTGTCGCCCAGCGCCAAGGGCCGGCTGTGGCTGGTCACCGGCCCCAACATGGCGGGCAAATCGACCTTCCTGCGCCAGAATGCGCTGATCGCCATTCTCGCCCAGACCGGCAGCTTTGTGCCAGCTGAGGCGGCGCATATCGGCATCGTGGATCGCTTATTCTCCCGCGTCGGCGCGGGCGACGATCTGGCGGCGGGGCGCAGCACCTTCATGGTCGAGATGGTGGAAACCGCTGCGATCCTCAACCAGGCCACGCCGAAGAGCCTTGTCATCCTGGACGAGATCGGGCGCGGCACCGCCACCTATGACGGCCTCGCCATCGCCTGGGCCGCGGCCGAGCATCTGCATGAAACCAACAAGAGCCGTGCTTTGTTCGCCACCCACTATCACGAGATGGTGGCGCTGGCCGAGCGGCTGCAATCCATGGCCTGCTACACCATGAAGGTGCGGGAATGGAACGACAGTATCGTCTTCCTCCATGAAGTGATCTCCGGCACCGCCGACCGTTCCTACGGCATCCATGTTGCCAAGCTGGCGGGATTGCCAGCTGCCGTGGTTGCCAGAGCCGAGGAAGTGCTGCGCGCCGTGGAAGAAGGCCGCGAAGGCCACAAGCCGCTGGCGAAGATTGACGACCTGCCTCTTTTTGGCGCTAGCGCGCCAGATTCCAAAACAAGTAAAGTGGAAGATGCGCTCAAGGAGATCGAGCCGGACGCCCTGTCGCCCAAGGAGGCGTTGGAGATTCTCTACGACCTCAAGCGCAAGCTTCCGCTTTAGGTCAGCGGTTTTCGGAAATAGACCACGCACTCGGTTTCGCTGAAGCCCAGCGCTTCGTGCATGGCATGGGATTGGCTGTTTTCCAGCAGCGCATCCGAGGCCAGCTCACGCATTCCATTCTCCTTCGCCCAATGTTCGATGGCGGCGATCAGCGCGCGCGCCACGCCACCGCTGCGCGCCCGCGGCACGACATAGATGCCTTCAACAAACGCCACCGGCGATGTCTCGCAGCCATTGACGTAATCGCGCCGCAACGAGGCTTCGGCAAAACCCGTCAGCGCCGCGCCGTCCCGCGCCACCAGCACCAGCCTGTCCGGATGGGCCAGGATGCCGGGCGCTTCGCGCGCCATGATGCCCTTGTCCTCATCTGGCCATAGCGCAAAGCGCAATGCCACCCATTGGGGAATTTCGTCCGTACCGCATGTGCCGATGTGCATGGCCTGCCTCTTGCCGGGATGGGGCCATAATGCCAGCATCCGCGGCGATGAGCAGCGCCGCCTCCCGCAGCCCCCGCAAGTTCCTGGTGGTGATCGACAAGACGCCGGAATGCCGCGTGGCGCTGCGCTTTGCCACCCGCCGCGCCCAGCACACCAATGGCCGCGTCACCCTGATGTGCGCCGCCACTCCGCCCGACTTTCAGCAATGGCGCGGCGTGGAAGAGATCATGCGCGACGAGGCTCATGCCGAGGCCGAGGCCATGCTGCACGAAGCCGCCAAGGTGGTGAATGACCTGTCGGGCATCCTGCCGGAACTAGTGATCCCTTACGGGCTGACCACCGAATGCCTGGCCGCGCTTCTGAAAGAAGACAAGGATATCTCCATTCTGGTGCTGGCTTCGGGCGCGGGAAAAGAAGGCCCCGGCCCCATGGTGTCCATGTTCGGCACCGCCGTGCAGGCGATCCCCGTGACAATTGTGCCGGGCAATTTCACCGACGATCAGATTGACGCCCTTGCCTAAGCCACCCCTGTCATCCCCGGCGAGCGCGAACGACAGTGAGCGCGAGGGAAGGAAACCCAGGCGGTTAGACCGGGCGTGATCCAACCACCTGGGTTCCCTTCCCCTCGCATGGCTTTCGCCATGCTCGGCCGGGAATGACAAATAGGTTGGCGGCCACTTGTAGACCGGCGTAAGAAGCGCCCATGGGAAAGATCCTTGTTGGGGTGGCCGTCGGCCTTGTCTTCCTGGTCCTGTGCGCCGGGCTCTATACCTTGTGGCGGGGCGGCGACACCGCCCGCACCTGGTCCAATAAACTCATGCGGATCAGGGTGTTAGCCCAATTTATCGCCATTATCATCATCATGGCTGTGCTGTTTCTTTCGCAGCATTGATCCCGCGACCCCGCAGCTTTATGTAAGCCGCCTCAAGAGCCCAAAGAGCACCGACATGGACAAGACGCTGCCAAAGACATTGTACGACAAGATCTGGGACGCGCATCTGGTGGACGCCCCGCCGGGCGAGACCCCCGTGATCTATATCGACCGCCACCTGGTCCATGAGGTCACCAGCCCCCAGGCCTTTGAAGGCCTGCGCCTGGCGGGCCGCAAGGTGCGCCGTCCGGAGCTGACCCTGGCGGTGGCCGATCACAATGTCCCCACCAAGGACCGCGACAAGGGCATCACCGATCCGGAAAGCCGCGCCCAGGTCGAAGCCCTGAAGAAGAACACGGCCGACTTCGGCGTCGAATATTTCGCCATGGACGATGTGCGCGCCGGCATCGTGCACATCATCGGGCCGGAACAGGGCTGGACCCTGCCGGGCACCACCATCGTCTGCGGCGACAGCCACACCTCCACCCATGGCGCCTTTGGTGCGCTGGCCTTCGGCATCGGCACTTCGGAAGTCGAGCATGTGCTGGCGACCCAGACCCTGCGCGCCCAGCCGTCCAAGAACATGCGCGTCAACGTCAATGGCAAGCTGCCCGAAGGCGTCACCGCCAAGGACATCGCGCTGGCCGTGATCGCCAGGATCGGCACCGCCGGCGGCACCGGCTATGTCATCGAATATGCCGGCGAAGCGGTGCGCGCCCTGTCGATGGAAGGCCGCATGACCCTGTGCAACCTGACCATCGAAGGCGGCGCCCGTGCCGGCCTGATCGCGGTGGATGATGTCACCCTGGATTATGTTCGCGGCAAGCCCCGCGCGCCCAAGGGCGGCGCCTGGGAAGGCGCCGCGATGTACTGGAAGACACTGCACTCCGATCCCGACGCCAGGTTCGATGCCGAAGTGACACTGGATGCGCGCGACATCGTGCCGATGGTGACCTGGGGCACTTCCCCGGAACAGGCGCTGCCGATCACCGGCAATGTACCGGATCCGGCGGTGATGAAGGAAGAGCATCACCGCGCTGCCGCCGAGCGCGCTCTGGCTTATATGGGCCTGACTGCCAACATGAAGCTGACCGATATCAAGGTGGATCACGTCTTTATTGGATCGTGCACCAACGGCCGCATCGAAGATTTGCGCGCCGCCGCCGTGATTGCGCGCGGCAAGAAGGTGGCCGCCGGCGTCAACGCCATCGTGGTGCCGGGTTCGGGCCTCGTAAAGGAACAGGCCGAGGAAGAAGGTCTGGACAAGATATTCCTGGAGGCAGGCTTTGAATGGCGCGATCCGGGCTGCTCCATGTGCCTGGCGATGAACGCCGACAAGCTGAAGGAAGGCGAACGCTGCGCGTCGACCTCCAACCGCAACTTCGAAGGCCGCCAGGGCCGCGGTGGGCGTACGCACCTGGTCAGCCCTGCGATGGCTGCTGCTGCTGCCGTCACTGGTCACCTCACGGACGTACGGACACTTTAACCTCTTTCGTCATGGCCCGTCCTTACGCTGTCGCTAAGGACTGTCCGGGCCATCCATAACCCTCTCACCATATGGATGGCCCGCATAAAGCGGGTTATGACGGTGGTGAGTTGGTTAGAAGAAGCTCACTGGATCAACATCAACGCTGACGCGCACAGCGGCGGGGACTTTGACGCTAGTAAGCCAGGCTTTCAGAAACGCCTGCACATCCACGCCGCGCGCGGCCTGAACCAACAGGCGCTCGCGCGTCTGGCCGCGCAGCAAAGCGTAAAAGGCCGGGGTCGGGCCCCATACTTTGACATCGCGCGCATTGGGCGCGGCCTCGCCGAGTTGGCGGGCGATGTCGCGCACGGCATCGCCGTCATAGCCGCTGATCACCAGGGCGGCGAGGCGGCCGAAGGGTGGCGAGGCGCTGGCTTCACGAAAGCTGCGCTCTTGTTCGTAGAAACCGTCACGATCGCCGCGCGCCAAGGCCTGCATCACCGCATCTTCCGGGTTGCGGGTCTGCAGCAGCACCAGGCCGGGCTTTTCGGCGCGGCCGGCGCGGCCCGACACCTGGTGTAGCAATTGAAAGGTGCGTTCGCGGGCGCGCAGGTCGCCATCGCTGCCGCCCAGGTCGGCATCCACCACGCCTACTAGGGTCAGTTGCGGAAAGTGATGGCCCTTGGCCACGATCTGGGTGCCGATCAACACATCGATCTCGCCGCGCGCGAACAGGCGCAAGGGGCCCTGCATCTCGCCGGGGCCGGTGTGCATCAAGGTGTCGGATGAAGCGATGGCGTAACGCGCGGTGGGAAAGAAGGCGGCAAATTCCTCCGCCACCCGCTCTACGCCGGGACCGCAGGCGATCAGGGTGCCGGGTTCATGACATTGCGGGCAGTCGCTGGGCATTGGCAATTCAAAGCCGCATTGATGGCAGGCCAGGCGCTTTTTGTATTTGTGCTCCACCAGCCAGGCCGAGCAATGCGGGCAGGTGAACTTGTGGCCGCAGGCCTCGCACAAGGTGAGCGGCGCATAGCCCCGGCGGTTGAGGAACAGCATCGCCTGTTCGCCAGCGGCCAGGGTCTTTTCCAGCGCGGCGCGCAGCGGCGGCGACAGCCATTGCGCTTTTTGTTCTACCTCAGGACCTTCGCGCTCATGGCGCAGATCGATCAGCCGTACTTCCGGCATTTCCGCCACGCCGTGGCGCGACACAAGTTTCAGGTGGGCATAACGCCCACTCTGGGCATTGACGAAGCTTTCCAGTGACGGCGTGGCGCTTGCCAGCACCACGGGACAATCCTCTATCCGCGCTCGTACTACCGCCATGTCGCGGGCGTGATAGATGGCGCCGTCCTGCTGCTTGAAAGCCTGTTCGTGTTCCTCGTCCACAATGACCAGGCCCAGCTCCGGAAAGGGCAGGAAGAGGGACGAACGCGCGCCCACCACCACCCGCGCCTCGCCGTTCATCACGGCGCGATAGGTGCGGCGGCGTTCTTTTTGCGACAGATCGCTGTGCCATTCCGCCGGCCGCACCCCGAAGCGCGCCGCGAAACGTTCCAGGAATTGCACCGTCAGCGCGATTTCAGGCAGCAGGATCAATATCTGTTTTTCCTGCCGCAGCGCTTCCGCGACGGCTTCGAAATAGACTTCGGTTTTTCCAGAACCCGTCACGCCATCCAGCAAGCTGGTGGAAAATTTCTTTGCCGCCACAGCCTCGGTCAGTGCCTTGGCCGCGTCTGCCTGATCGCCATTTAAAGTCGGCGCCGCGAACGTGGCATGCGGTTGTTTGAATGGTGCGAACTCCGGCAACTGGGTGGGGATCAACGCCCCGGCCTGCACCAGCCCGCGCACCACGGCCGCCGAGACATTGGCGTCTTCCGCCAGCCCCGAAATGCTGCGCGCCAATCCATCACTCGCGACTTCCAGCGTGCGCGTCCGCGCCACCGACATGCGCGGTGGCGTCACGCTGCCGCGCACATAGGCGGTGCGATGTGCCTCCGGTACGAACGCGCCGCGGCTCCTGAGCGCCATGGCCAGGATCGCGCCCGGCGGATTCAAGGTGTAATCGGCCACCCAATCGATGAAGTCGCACAATTTGCCGGGCAGAACGGGTGCGCCTTCCAGCGGCTCCGCCACCTTTAGCCGGTTGTCGCCAACGGTGCCTTCGCACGGGCCCCACACCACGCCCAGCATTTCGCGGTTCCCCAGCGGCGCGGCGACGATGGCGCCCCGCGCGGCGCTGGAACCGGGCGGCAGCTTGTAGTCATAGGCGCCGGCCAGGGGCAGCGGCAGCAACACGCCCACAACCGGTTTTGGCTGTGTTTCCGGCGCCGGTGCGGGGTTTAAGCGGGGTCTCATATTGGGCTACACTTCGCGCCGCCCAACCCCAAGGTCAATAACAAGGTCACGCAGCCCATGAAAATCTTCCTCGACACCGCCGATGTGGCGGAAATCCGCGAATATGCCGCCAGCGGCCTGGTGGACGGCGTCACCACCAATCCTTCGCTGGCCGCCAAGACGGGCCGCGACTATGTCGAATCGCTGAAGGAGATTTGTGCGGTGGTGCCGGGCGCGGTGAGCGGCGAGGTTCTGGCCACCGACTATGATGGCATGATGAAGGAAGCGGCGATCCTGACCAAGATCGCCAAGAACATCGCGGTGAAGGTGCCGCTGACCTGGGACGGGCTGAAGGCCTGCGCCGCGCTGGCCAAGGACGGCACCATGGTCAATGTCACTTTGTGCTTCTCGCCGGTGCAGGCCTGGATGGCCGCCAAGGCCGGCGCGAGTTTTATTTCGCCCTTCATCGGCCGCGTTGATGACGCGGGCGAGGACGGCATGGGCCTGATCCGCGACATCCGCGCCGTCTATGACAATTACGGGTTCAAGACCGAAATCCTGGCGGCTTCGATCCGCAGCGTCAGCCATGTGCGCGAATGTCTTCTGGCCGGCGCCGATGTCGGCACCATGCCGACGGACATCTTCAAGAAGCTGATCAGCCATCCCTTGACCGACAAGGGCCTGGCCGCCTTCGTCGCCGACGCCAAGAAGGCCAACGTCAGCATCAAAGGTTAAGTGGGCAAGTGAGCGAAAGCGCCGACGCGCTGCGCAAGAACTGGCTGGCCTCGCTGGCGCATGAACGCCGCGCCTCGCCGCACACCTTGCGCGCCTATGGCGATGACGTGGCGCGGTTCCTCGGCTTCCAGGCCGGTCACACCGGCGGCGTCCTGACGCAAAAGGTGCTGGCGAAACTGACGCAAGCCGATATCCGCGCTTTCATCACGTCTCGCCGCAGCGAAGGACTGGGGCCGGGCGGGGTGCAGCGGGCGCTGGCGGCGGTGCGCAGCTTCTTCAAGTTCCTCGCCAAGGAAGGCGTGCTGGAAAATGCCGCCGCCCGTTCGATCCGCACGCCGCGGGTGCGCCGCGGCCTGCCGCGTCCTCTGTCGGCGGTGGATGCGGGCCGCGCCATCGAGGAAGCGGGCGATCACAAGATCGAATGGATGGGCGCGCGCGATGCGGCGCTGCTGACGCTTTTATATGGCGCGGGGCTGCGCATCTCCGAAGCGCTGGGCCTGAAGCGCGGCGACGTTCCGCTGGGCGAGACGCTGACGGTGGTCGGCAAGGGCCGCAAGGAACGCAGCATCCCGGTGCTGCCGCTGGTGGCGTCGGCGCTTGCCGATTACGCAGGCCAAATTCCGTTCAGCGGTGCGCCGTCCTCGCCGCTGTTCCTGTCGCGGCGCGGTTTGCCGATGAGCCCGCGCGAGGCACAAGCCCTGATGCAGCGGCTGCGCGGCGCGCTGGGCCTGCCGGAAAAGGCGACGCCGCATGCCCTGCGCCATTCCTTTGCGACACATATCCTGCAAGGCGGCGGCGATTTGCGCAGTGTGCAGGAACTTCTGGGCCATGCCTCGCTCTCCACCACTCAAGTTTACACTGCCATGGATACCGCCGCCCTGCTGGCAACCTATTCGCGCGCGCATCCGCGCGGTAAAGGGTGACCTGATTATTTGTCACGTTAGCCATGAGACGATGCGGCGGTATCCGTCACTTCCAGCGTCCATTATCCTGACAAAAAGTTTTGGGGCATGGGTATGCGGTGCGGAGTCCTGTCAGCGGCGGCATTTTGCCTGGGCACCAGCGCGCTGGCGACGCCGGTTCTCGCCGCGGTCATCGACTATCCCAATGGCTCGGACAATGCCGCGCCCATCGTTCTGACCGATAACACCACGCAGCTGCAGGTCCTGACGGGCAGCGCGACACAGTCCGGCGTGATTTCCGAAACCGGCGGATCGTGGCGGCTGGAAAAGACCGGAACTGGCAAACTTATTCTCAGCAGTGCCAACAGCTATACCGGCGGAACGACGATCTCGGGCGGCGTCCTGCAAATTGGCGATACCGGCGCAGTGGGGAGCGGTTCGATTGCCCTGAACGGTGCGTTGCGCTCCACAGTCAGCGGGACTTTGGCCAATGCTATCACGCTGGCGGATGGTTCTACCGGGACCATTTCAGCGGCCACGGGTCAGTCGATCACATTCAGCGGCACGCTTGCCCTGGGAAGCAGCGCGCATCTTGTTCTTGGCTCTGCCGCGGACAACGGAACGCTGAATTTCAACCTGTCCAACGTCACATCGGTCTATCCGAGGTTTGTTGAGATTGCGGGCGGCACGGTCACAGATGTAAACAGTCATCTTGCGATCTGCTTGGTTTTGGCGCTACCTCGACCACAATAGATTCTAGCGCGACGCTGAATATTCCCAATGGCCTTTATGGAATCGCAAGTCTGAACGGGGCCGGTCAAGTGGTGACCCTCGGGTCAACGACCCTGCTCATCAGCGACGCTTCGTTCTCGGGCCTGATCAGCGGTCCTGGCAAGCTGCAAATCTCGAATACAGGCAGTGCGGCGATTTTTTCTGGCGCAAATACTTATTCGGGCGGCACGACTCTTTCCGATGCAAGCGTGAGCATTGGCAATGCAGGTGCGCTGGGATCTGGTACCATCGACATATCCAATGGAACGCTGTCATCGACCGCGAGCGGCACGTTGGCAAATGACATCAATCTGGGAATTTCGTACTGCTGCTTTAGCCCGCCACGGACATTTCTCGCGCATCTTGAGGTTGCTCCAGGGCAAACGCTGACGCTTGCCGGCGCGGTTCAGATCGGTGGAGACGGCGCGATATTCGGTTCTTCCAGCAACAGCGGAACCATTGTTTTTGCGCCTTCATCGGCTAGTGCCGGTACTTTCGTGAAATTCGAAGTGGCCGGCGGCACGTTGAAAGCAGGAAACACGCAGTTGGGCGCTGTTACATCCGCCGTATACGGGGTGCAGGTGGATGCCGGGGCGGTGCTCGATCTGGCCAATTATCCGACGACGATCAACCAGTTGGGCGGCGATGGCCAGGTGAAAATTGACGGAGCAACGCTTCGTCTGGGCTACAGTACTTTCGCTGGTACCATTGTCGGTACGGGCATGCTGGAGCTGTCGAACAGCAGGGGGCAGCCAACCCAGTTGCTGGGTTCAAATACCTACGCCGGTGGAACTGTTATCGACTCTGACGCCATCCTGCAGCTGGGCAGTGGCGGAACGTCGGGATCAATTGCCGGCAACGTTGCAAACAGCGGTCTTTTTACGGTCAATCGTTCGGACAGCTATACATTTAGCAGCGTTATCTCGGGCAGTGGCGCTTTGCGGCAATCGGGTAGCGGCACCACAATTCTGACCGGCGCCAACACCTATACTGGTGGCACCACCATCTCGAGCGGCACTTTGCAGATCGGCAATGGCGGCACAAGCGGCTCCATCTCCGGTAATATCGTCAACAATGCGACCTTGATTTTCAATCGTTCCGACAGTGTCAACACTTTCGGACAGGTGATTTCAGGCACCGGCACGCTTGTGCAGATGGGAACGGGCACGCTCACCCTTGCGGGCACAAACACCTATAGCGGCGGTACCATTGTCTCAGCCGGCACGTTGCAGGCGAACAACGGTCTTGGAACCGGTGATGTCACCATCAATGGCGGCACCGTGAGTGTGATCCGCCGCACCTTTAGTCTGGGCGCATTGCAGGGCGGCGGTGGCACCCTGGAGATGAGCGGCAGTTTCCTCACCTTCATCAGCGAGAAGAGCACAACCTTCGCAGGCACTATCGTGGACAGCTTGTCCGGCCAGCTCACCAAGGCCGGCGGCGGCATATTGACCCTCACGGGCCCCACCACTACACCGGCGGCACCATGCTTGCCGGCGCGGGCACCTTGCAGCTGGGAACGGGCGGCAGCCTGCCCAATGGCGGTCCGCTCGCCGTCAATGGCGGCGTGCTGGATTTGAATGGACATACCCAAACGGTGGGCGCGCTGTCAGGCGCCGGTGGCGCGATCCTGCTGGGATCGGGAAGTCTCACGACCAGCAGCGGCGCGGACACGGTTCTGGCTACCGACATTTCCGGCAGCGGCTCCCTGACCAAGGCCGGTACCGGCACGCTCACGCTGACGGCCAACAATACTTACACCGGCACCACCACCATCAGCGGCGGCACGCTGCAGCTCGGAAATGGCGGTTCTGGCGGCCGCGTTATCGGCAATATTACAAACAACGCCACACTGGTGTTCAACCATTCCGCTTCGCCGATACCCATTTCCGGAATCATTTCGGGCACCGGCGCAGTCATCAAGCAGAATGTCAACCTTCTGAACCTGTCCGGCATCAATATTCCGGTCCGACCACCGTCAACGCCGGTACGCTGAACGTCACGGGCTCCATCGCCGCCAGCGCGGTCACCGTACAAAGCGGCGCGATTCTTTCCGGCAACGGCACGGTCGGCAGCACGACGATCGCCAGCGGCGGCACCTTGAGGCCGGGCAACGGGACTGTGCCCGGCACGCTGTCGGTGTCCGGCAACCTCGGTTTGGCATCGGGTGCAACCTATATCGATGCGGTCACGCCGACCGCGACCAACCTAACCAGCGTCAGCGGCGCGGCCAGCGTCAACTTCATCGCGAGCTTTGCCTCGGGCACCTACACGATCGGCCAGCGCTATACCTTGCTGACAGCCGGCGGCGGTGTCGGCGGCACATTCGCATCCGTGAGTTCATCCGGCTCTCCCACCTATGTGAAGCCCCGGCTCAGCTATGACGCCAACAATGTCTTTCTGAATCTTGATGCCAATGCGCTGGCGCCTTCGCTGACCAATGCGAGCGGCAACCAGGGCAAAGTGGTGAGCGCGATCGATGCCGCGGTGCTGGCGGGCGGCGTACCGCCCAGCGGGTTCAATGCCTTGTATGGCTTGTCCGGTGCGGCGCTGAACGCCGCGGCCGACCAGATCTCCGGCCAGATTGGCCCCAATACCAGCAATGCGGTGGGCCAGGGCTTCTCGTCCTTCCTCTCCATGACGGGCGCGGGCGGCAGCGACACCGGCAGCTTCGCGCCGGGCAGCGCCTATGGCGGGGCCGATGCGCCGCATCGCGCCGCGCTGGCGACGGGCGCGACGCGGGTG
>JACCXK010000169.1 GCA_013697055.1 Alphaproteobacteria bacterium | reverse complement strand
CATCCAACCAGTTCATCGCCGCCTGGTTTCCCACCCAGGAACGCGGCAAGGCCAATGGCTGGGTGTTCGGCGGTGTCGGCCTGGGTTCGGGCACCGCGCCGCCGCTGGTCGCGGCCATCATCGCTTTCTATGGCTGGCATGAAGTGTTCTACATTTCCGCTGCCATCGGGATCGTGATTGCCGGTGTCTGGTATTACTTCGCCCGCGACACGCCCGCCGAGCATCCCGGCGTGACGGCGGAGGAGCGCGCGCACATCAAGGCCGGCCAGCCGGTCAAGGTCGACGGCGTCATGCCGCCGGTGCCGTGGAAGAATATCTTCACCAGCGTCGATGTCTGGGGCACCACCCTGGCCTATATCGCCTTCGGCTATGTCGCCTTCATCTTCCACACCTGGTTCTTCATCTACCTGAAGGACGGGCGCGGGTTGGATCTCAAGAGCAGTGCGCTGCTGGGCACCTTGCCTTTCATCGCCATGACGACCTGCTGCCTCTTGGGCGGCGTGATCAGCGACTGGCTGGTCAAGCATTGGGGCCAGTATGTCGGCCGCAGCCTGTTCGGCGCCTTCACCCTGTTCCTGTCCGCGATCTTCCTGATTATCGGCAGCCATGCCACCGACACAACCGTGGCGGTGCTGGTGCTGGCGGGCGGCGCGGGCGCGCTCTATCTGGGTCAGGCGACCTATTGGGCGGTGGCGGCGGATTTCGGCGGGCCTTACACCGGCGTTATTTCGGGACTGGTCAATATGGGCGGCCAGATTGCGGGCGCGGCGACTGCGTCGCTAACGCCGTTGTTCGCGGAAATGTGGGGCTGGGAATACGCCTTCTATATCGCGGCGGGCATCTGCCTGGTTTGCATCATTCCCTGGTTCTTCGTGAACCCGAACCGCCGCCTGCATGTCCCGGAAGAAGTCACCGCATGAGGCTGGCGCTGGCCGGCAGTTTGGTGCTGCTGGCCGGCGCCGCACGGGCGCAGGACTCCGTACCGCCGGTGGGCGACGAGTTTGTCGCGCTGTTCTCATCCTATTGCCTGCAGAAATTTCCCGACGACGGCGCCGTGGCGGCGCTGGCCGCGCAAGACATGCTCGAACCGCTGAGCCCGGCCCAGGTCAAGACGCTCGACCGCAAGGAGGGCAAGGGCTGGATTGTGTCCCGCTCCGGCGTCCCCTACCTGCTGACGGTGGAAGAAACATCCCTGCACAGTTGTGCGTTACGGCGCACCTCCGACACCGCGATGGACGGCGCGCCGCTGATCGCGGCGGCTACGAAATTCGTGGAGGCGCAGCATCACAAGCTGTTGCCGCCGGCGGTATTTGCGCGCCCCATGGCGGGCGGCGCGGTCAGCAATTCGATGACCTTGCAGGAGCTGGACGACAAGGATATTCCATTGCCCCAGGCATACATGTTCTTTGTCGTCAGCTATCCGGCCACGGCGCGCCCCGATGGCACCTTGGCGAAACCCTTTTACGAAATCCGCTTCATGCGGCAGATGTTCCGGCAGCAGACATGATAGTCTGCATCATTTCTCTCCCCCTCGTGAGAGAGGGCCAAAAGCCTAATTTAGCGGTACCGTCCCGGACAACGAGTTCCCCGAGTTTCCCCCGTATCCCCCACCGCCAAATATTCCTCCCGGTGGTGAAATGTAGCCTTCGATTCCGGTGCGGGGCTTGATCTCACAATCGCACGCCACAAAAAACTGCTTCAGCATTTCGTTCGCCTTGCGCCTGGCCAGGATTTTGGAGACGCGATTGGCGTCCAGGTCGGCCGCCAAGGCCAGGTAACTGGCGGCATAGGCATCGAAGGAGTCCATATTTTTCAATTTGATGGCCGTGAAGTAGCCGCGTTCGGCGGCCATGCTGCAGGATGCCCATTCGGAATTGCTCTTGATGTCATGGGCCCGCAGCCTGGCGTTGCAGTCGTCCATCGCATGACGGGTGGCCCGGCGAGCGTCCGGCACGGCGGTTTTGTCATAGGGCGATGTGGCAGGCGGCGTGTTCGATGCCGCCTGAGCCGGTCCGAAAGGCGCGTTGCGCGCGGCGGTGTGGCCCACAGGTTGATCATTTAGCGCCAAGGCCGGCGGTTGGACCGGTGTGGCAGGCGGATCGTTCGACGCAAGCAATGCTTCAGGCACGGCCACTTCTTTGGGCAAAGGCGGAGCAGCAGGTAAACCTGCCGTGGCGCTGGTTGTTGCTGCTTCATTTATTTGAAGCCGCGCCGCTCGACTCGCCGCGATCTGATTTGTTGGCAAGGCATCGGTGGTGTGCGGCAGCGCTGGTGCGGCGCTGCTTTGAGTATGCGCGGTGACTGCAGGATTCGAGTCCGCATTTGTCTGCACAGGCGCGGACGGCGCATCAGAAACGGCTCTACTGGCGCGGACGTTCCCTGACGCGTCAACCCCATTGTCACTGCCGGTTGGATTTGCAGGTGCGGTCACGGATTTTGCGGCAACGGGAGGCTGGGCCGCCCAGGCGCCCAGGCCCGCAAAGGTTGCCGCCAACAGGACAAGGCCCATACCTGCGAGACGGCGCGCGGCACCGGGCGGCTTGCGCTGCAAGAGCGCGATACGTTCGACCAGCGGATGCTGCGGTCCGGGCCAGTTGCAGCCGAACGGCAACACGCCGGCCATGAGCTGTGATTTCAGCAAAGCCCTGGCATAGGTCTGGTGGGAGACGCTGGTGGACACCACTGCCGCATCGCAGGCCAGTTCCTGGTCGACGCGCAGCCGGCGGGCTCCGAGGTGAATCAGCGGATTGAACCAGCACAGGCACCGCAGCAAAGCCACCAGTGCATTGATGCGCGCATCCTGCCGCGCCAGGTGAACGCGCTCATGCGCCAGGATCGCCGCATGTTCCTGCTGCGTGAATTGGTCATGAAAACCACTCGGCGTCACGATGCGGGGAGAAAAGAAGCCGACCACCGCTGGTCCCGCCTGCCCGCGCCGCACGGCGGCGGAGAAGCGAACCTGCACGCGGGTCAGGGAGGCTGCCATGAACAGCGTGCCCAGGAGCCAGGCTGCAAACAGCAGCAGCCAGATATCGAACAGTCTGTGCCCTGATGCCAATGGCGTCATTGCGGCGGGTGGCGCGTTCGCGCCTGTCTCTCCTTGGGCGATGACGCCCAGCCCTGACGGGACTAGGGCGGGCATGGGTACCGATGGTGCTTGCACGGTTGCGACATGCGCCGGAACCTCACGCGGCGGAAGCAGGCTCGCAACGCTTGCGATCGGCACCAGAAGCCAGAGGGCATAGGCGATGGGCGCGCCAAACCGGGTGCGCAAGGGGCGGCGCACGAGCAACACCAGTATAATCGCGGCTCCCATCGCCAGGTTCACTTTGACCAGCAAGATCAGGAAGCCCGACATGGTCATTTCTCCATATCCTGAATGAGCTTTTTCAGCTTTTTGACGTCCGCTGCCGTCAGTTTTTGTTCCGTCACGAAATGCGCCATCAATGGCGCCGCCTCGCCTCCAAAAAGCCGGTCCAGCAGCATCTGACTTTCGGACCGCACATAGTCAGCCCGGCTGACCAGCGGTTTATAGAAATAACGGCCATCCTGGCGCGCGCCGGCGAGAAATCCCTTGCGCAGCAGGCGCGCGATCAGTGTCCGTACTGTTCCTGCGCCCCAGTTATTGGCCTTGGCCGTCGCGGCGATGATGTCTTCGGGCGCCAGGGGACCTTTGCGCCACAAGGTCTCCATCACCTGGCTTTCGGCTGCAGATATCTGGATTTTTTTCGTTTTCATGCCGGCAATTTAATACACATGTGTATTGGAGTCAATATACAGATGTATTACAAGGCCATCACCCATGACCGTTCTGGCGCAGAGGAAACCAGTTCCATGATCAAAGAAGTCGTTACGGCGGTTCTGGTTGGATTGGCGTTGCCGGCGGCCGCCCAGGCGCAATCCGGTCAAGATGACGATGCCATGGTCTGCCGTCCGCCCCAACAATTGCCGGGCCAGCGCGTGTATGGACCAAAAGTGTGCAAGCCCCGGCGGGTGTGGGACGATCTTCACCGGCAAGGGCTGGATATCAGCGCGGATGGCCAGAGCGTGGGAGAATCCGAAAAATTCCGCACCTTCCATTGCCCGTCTGGGGCGGTGACCTGCTGAAACACGCAGGCCCTAAAGAGGCGTCAGTCCCGCCGCCGCGATGCCGGCCAGCGCCGCCACTTCGTCATTGTCCGACGTGTCCCCGGTGACGCCGACCGCGCCGATGGGCAACCCATCCGGTCCCTTGACGATCACCCCACCGGCCACGGGCGCCAGGCCCCCCGGGGTCAGATGTGCCAGGGCGCTGATGAAATGCGGCCGATCCTTGGCCATCTCCTCGATCCGGCGGGAATTGACGCCCAGCGCCAGCGCGCCGGCCGCCTTGCCGCGGGCGATGTCCAGCCTGAGGAAGCTGGTGCCGTCCTGGCGCTGGAAGGCGATGACATGGCCGCCCGCATCCACCACCACGCAGGACAGGGGCTTCATTCCCGCGTCCTTGCCCTTGGCGAAGGCGGCCGAAATGATGGTGTTGGCTTTGTCCAGGCTGATGCGGAAATCGCTCATGGGCGGGCTTTCTTGTTGGCTGCGGACGGCACCCTGACGGAAAAAACGCAAAGCCGAAAGGCGCGTCTCATGCTATCTGTCGTCGCATGACAAAACCGCGCAAAACGCAAATTGTCGTGGTCGGCGGCGGCGCCGGCGGGCTGGAGCTGGCGACCCGGCTGGGCGCCCGGTTCGGGCGCGAACTGTTCGACATCATCCTGGTGGAGAAAAACCGCACCCATATCTGGAAGCCGCTGCTGCACGAAGTGGCCGCCGGTTCGCTGGACGCCAACCTGGATGAGGTCGGGTATCGCAGCCATGGCCATGCCTGGGGCTATCGTTTCTTCTATGGCGCCATGGAGGACGTGGACCGGGACAGCGGCCATGTCGTGATCGCGCCCATCAAGGATGAGGACGGCGGCGAAATCATGGGCCGCCATCGCATCCGCTTCGATTACCTGGTGCTGGCGGTAGGCTCGGTGAGCAACGATTTCGGCACCAAGGGCGTCGCCGAGCACTGCATCTTCCTGGACAGCCGGCTACAGGCCGACCGTTTCCGCTCCAAACTGCTGGATCATTGCCTGCGGGTGTCGCGCACCCTCAGCCAGGATGCGGATGCCGATGCGGTGGTGCGGGTGGATATCGTCGGCGGCGGCGCCACCGGGGTTGAGTTGGCGGCCGAGCTCTACAACAGTGCCGCCGAGCTGCGCCATTACGGGCTGGAAGTGTTCGACGAGTCGCGATTGAAAGTGACCTTGATCGAAGCGGGGCCGCGCATCCTGCCGGCGCTGCCCGAAGACCTGGCCAAAGCGGCGCATCAG
>JACCXK010000126.1 GCA_013697055.1 Alphaproteobacteria bacterium | reverse complement strand
CCAATGGCGGCGCCGATCTGTTGCTGGTGGAAGATGACGGCATCGGCATGTCGGCCGAGGATTTGCGGCTGGCGATCGAGCGCCACGCCACTTCCAAGTTGCCGGTATTGGGCGGCGAGGATGATCTCTCCCACATCGTCACCATGGGTTTTCGCGGCGAGGCGCTGCCCTCCATCGGCGCGGTGGCGCGGCTGTCGCTGACCAGCCGCACCGCCGGCGGCGAGGCGGCTGAGATCAAGGTGGATGGCGGCAAACTCGAAGGCCCGCGTCCCGCCGCGTTCCTGGCATCGGGCCAGCATGGCACCCGGGCCGAAGTGCGCGAGTTGTTCTATGCCACGCCGGCAAGGCTGAAATTCCTCAAATCCACCCGCTCCGAAGATTTGGCGATCATCGACATCGTCAAGCGGCTGGCCATGGCGCGGCCCGATATCGGCTTCACCCTGACCCTGGACGGGCGCAAGGCGCTGGACCTGATGGCGGAGCCCGACCTGATGGATGGCCGTCTGCCGCGCCTCGCCCGCATCATGGGCCGCGATTTCGGCGACAATGCCGCGCGGGTCGAAGCAGGGCGCGAAGGCGTGTCGCTCTCCGGCTATGCCGGGCTTCCCACCTACAACCGCGCCAATGCCGCGATGCAGTTCCTGTTCGTCAATGGCCGGCCGGTGCGCGACAAGCTCCTGGTGGGGGCGGTGCGCGGCGCCTATGCCGATTTCCTGGCGCGCGACCGCCATCCGGCGCTGGCGCTGTTCCTGGATTGCGATCCGGCTTTTGTGGACGTGAATGTCCATCCCGCCAAGACCGAGGTGCGCTTCCGCGACGCCGGGCTGGTGCGAGGGCTTATCGTGGGCGCGCTGAAACATGCCATCGAGGCCAGCGGCCAGCGCGCCTCCACCACCGTGGCGTCGTCCGCGTTGGCGGCATTCCAGCGCCAGTCGCCATCGCCGTTCCGTTCGCCCAACATCTTCTCCGGCGGCGGGATGCGCGAGGCCCCTGCGGCGTATGTCCCCAGCTCTGTGCCGATGTCGGTGCGGATGGAAGAGGCGCCGATAGATACGCATCCCGACACCCCGCTGGGCGTGGCGCGGGCGCAGTTGCATGAAACCTATGTCGTGGCCCAGACCGCCGACGGCATCGTGATCGTGGACCAACATGCCGCCCATGAACGGCTGGTCTATGAGCGCATGAAAAAGGCGCTGGCCAATGGCGGCGTCCATCGCCAGCCGCTGCTGATCCCTGAAGTCGTGGACCTGGACCCATCGGAAGTCACCCGCGTCAGCGCCCGCGCTGCCGAACTGGCCGAGCTGGGGCTGGTGATCGAGGCCTTCGGACCCGACGCCGTGGTGGTGCGCGAAGTCCCCGCCATGCTGGGCAAGCTGGATGTGAAGGGCCTGATGCGCGACCTGGCCGACGAGATCGCCGAGACCGGCAATGCCCTGTCGTTGAAAGAACGGCTGGAGGAAGTCTCCGGCACGCTCGCCTGCCATATGAGCGTGCGCGCCGGGCGGCGGCTGAATGCTGAGGAAATGAACGCCCTGTTGCGCGAGATGGAAGCCACCCCCCATTCCGGCCAGTGCAATCACGGCCGCCCGACTTATGTCGAGCTCAAGCTGGCGGATATCGAAAAGTTATTCGGACGTCGGTGATCTTCCCCCTCCCCTTGCGGGAGGGGGCAAACGCTGGAGCGAAGCGAGAGCGTTTGGGGGAGGGGGCAGCGCCGACACCCCCACCCAAACAGATCGAGTCACACGCGATCTGTTTGCCCTCCCCCGTCGAGGGGGAGGGGATCAGAGTATCTGTGTTAAAAATCGCAGCCGCGTTTCGCCATAGTCGCGTTTGTCCAGCAAAGTGTAACCGGGCGCGTCGATTGTCTCACTCGCATCCGTTTCCGCTACCAGCAGCGCCTTGTCCGCCAGCCAGCCGCCGTCCTTCAGGCTTGCGAGCGCCTTGGGGATCAGCTCTTTGCGATAGGGCGGATCGAGAAACACCAAGTTGAACGGCCCGCCCGCCGATGGTCCGATTGGCCCCAGATCGGTGGCGTCGCGCCGCCAGATGCGGGTCGCGCCGGTCAGGCCCAGCGCCTCGACATTCTCGCGCTGCAGGGCGCGTGAGTCCGCGCTGTCGTCCACCAGCAGGCACCAGCGCGCGCCCTGGCTGATCGCCTCGATCCCCAGCGCGCCGGTGCCGGCAAACAGGTCCAGCACACGTGCGCCTTCCAGGGCAAAACCGATGTCGAAATCCTTGTGCCGCAGCATGTTGAAAATGGCCTGGCGGGTGCGGTCGCTGGTGGGGCGTACGCTGGTATCCGCAGGCGTCACCAGCCGCCGTCCGCCCAATGTTCCGCCCGTTATTCGCATCCCTAATAGTAACCATTTGCCGCAATTGGCGAATAGCATGCCAACGGGCTATATGGCAGGGCTATGAAGCGACTTCTTCTTTTGTTGATGGTGCTGCTGGCCGCGCCGGCTGCCGCGCAGGACGTGCCCGCGCCAAAGGTCCATGCCCGGCTGGTCGCCGAGGATAAGGCTGTGGCGCCCGGCGGCAGCATCACCGTCGCGCTGGAAGAGAAGATCGCCACGGACTGGCACACCTATTGGAAGAATCCGGGCGATGCCGGCGCGCCCACCGAGATCCAATGGACCCTGCCGCCGGGTTGGACGGCCAATGCCATCGAGTGGCCGCGCCCCAAGCGCCTGCCGGTCGGGCCCTTGATGGATTACGGCTATGAAGGCACGCCCTGGCTGCTGACCAGGCTGACCGCGCCGGCGAACGCCACCGGCACCGCCACGATCAAGGCGCATGTCACTTGGCTGGTGTGCAAGCAGATCTGCATTCCCGAAGAGGCCACCCTGACCATCGATGTGCCGGTCGGACCTTCCGCGCCCGATCCGGCAGTAGCCAAGGACTTCGCCGCGGCGCGCGCGTTGCTGCCGGTCACGTCGCCCTGGAAGGTCACCTATGCGCTGGGCGGCACGCTCGATGTCTATGCCGCCGCGCCGTCCTTGGTGGCAGCGCACCCGACCACCGCCGATTTCTTTCCCGCCCATACCGGCCTGATCCGCAACGCCGCGCCGCAGCTTGTCGGTTACGCCAAAGACGGGCTGGTGCTGCGCCTGACGCCAGCGGCGATGCTGAAAACCGGTGGCGCCGTGGAAGGCCTGCTGGTGCTGACCGGCACGGATGGTTCGGTACAGGCGCTGGAAGTCAATGCCGCGCCCGGTCCGGTGCCGCCAGCCGATTTCGCTGCGCCGGCCAGCGGTGGCGACATTTCCCTGTGGCTGGCCATCGCTTTCGCCTTCCTGGGCGGATTGATCCTGAACGTCATGCCCTGCGTGCTGCCGATCCTGGCGATGAAGGCGCTGTCGCTCGCCACCCATGGCCAGGACGGGCGCAGCGAAAGCTTTTCCTATGCGGCCGGCGCGGTGCTGTCCTTTGCCGTGCTGGGCCTGGCCATCGTGCTGTTGCGTTCCGGCGGGGCGGCGATCGGCTGGGGCTTTCAGTTGCAATCGCCCATCGCCGTGGCGGGCTTCGCGCTGCTGGTGTTCGCAGTGGGCCTCAATCTTTCCGGCCTGTTCGAAGTCGGCAGCGTCACGGCGGGCGAAGGCCTTGCCGGCCGCGGCGGCCTGGTGGGCGCGTTCTTCACCGGCGTGCTGGCGGTGGCGGTGGCGGCGCCCTGCACCGCGCCCTTCATGGCGGCGGCGCTGGGCTTTGCCCTGACCCAGGGCGCACTTCCGGCGCTGGCAGTGTTTGTGTCGCTGGGATTGGGCTTTGCACTGCCGTT
Organism: Alphaproteobacteria bacterium; assembly: GCA_013697055.1. Classification (GTDB taxonomy): domain Bacteria; phylum Pseudomonadota; class Alphaproteobacteria; order Micropepsales; family Micropepsaceae; genus Rhizomicrobium. The sequence continues at coordinate 2,427 of JACCXK010000126.1, read as the reverse complement.
CCTGTTGCTCGGTGTCTGGCCGCGGCTGCTTGCCTTTATCCCCAAGCCGGGCGCCTGGATGCTGACCTTCAAGCAGTTCCTGGCCTTTCCCATGTATGCCGCCGCCGCCTGGCTGGTCTGGGTGCTGGCGCAGGAAGCCGGTCCTCGCGGCGTGATCCTGGTGCTGGGTGCGATGATCCTGGTGGCGCTGGCCGCCTGGCTGTGGAGCAAGACGCGCGATCTTTCCGCAGCTGGCCGCAGCATCGGCGCCGTCGCCGCGCTGTTGGTGCTGGTCGGCGCGCTATGGGGTGTCGGCAGCTTGCACGGGAACGCCATGGCGCCCGCGCCTTCCACCTCCAAGTTGGGTGAACCCTATAGCCCCGCAAAGCTCGCATCTTTGCGCGCCGCGAACCGCCCGGTTTTCGTGGACGCCACCGCCGCCTGGTGCATCACCTGCCTGGTGAATGAAGATGCCGTCCTGTCGCGCGATAGCGTGAAAAGCGCCTTCGCATCGAAGAACGTCGCCTATCTGGTGGCCGACTGGACCAACCAGAACCCCGAGATCACCGCGCTGCTCAAGGAGAATGGCCGCTCGGGCGTGCCGCTTTATCTCTATTATGCGCCCGGCGCCGCGACGCCGGTGATCCTGCCGCAGATTCTTACCGAAAGCGGCGTGCTGGGCGCACTCGGAAGCTAAGTGGGGCGTGGCTAGAGCGCGATCCGGAAAATCGGAATCGATTTTCCGGTAAATTGCGCGACAAACCAAGAATCTAGAGCATGATCCGATTTTCGAGAAATCGGATCATGCTCTAGTGCAGCCTGGCGGACACTTGCAAGCCCGCCATGCCGCCCTGCTTGTAGTGCCGCTCCCATTCCAGGAATTCCTCGCTGGACAGGCTGTAGCGCTGGCAGGCCTCGCGCATGCTCAGCACGCCATTGTGCACGGCGGCGACGACTTCGGCTTTGCGGCGGGCAACCCAGCGCACCGTGTCGGCCGGCGGCAGGTCGGGCTGCAGCGGCACCGGGGCGCGGCTGCCGATCGGATGTCGTTCGGGTAATTTCATGGCGGCTCCTAACGTTACCGCCCCCTAGCCATGATCAGGCTAGGGGGCGGATTTTAAGGGCCGGTCAAGAAAACCGGAGGCATTTTAGGCAAACCGGATCAATAGGTTTTCGGCGTCTTGGCGCTGCCGTCCTTGACCTTCTTTTCGGCTTCGACCACGTCATGCGCGTCGCCGGAGGGCGATTCACTTTCGCGGCCGCTGGGGGCGCCGATGATGTGGTTGCCGCCGGAAAAAGAGGGCGGATCGCTGGCCGGGAAGGAATCCTCCATCTGGGCGTCGATCTTTTCTTCCTTGGTGGTCGGGGTCTTGTCGGTCGAGTGATGCTCCGGCATTTTTTCGTGGGGCTTCAGCTTTTCGGTATCCGTGCTCATCAGATGTCTCCTTGTTTGCGCTATGTGGCGCTGGTGAACAGGTGCGGGAACAGGCCGACCAGCCCGATGAAGATCAGGTAGATGGCGATCAGGTAGTTCAGCAGCCGCGGCAGGATCAGAATCAGGATTCCGAACAACAGCGCGACCAGCGGCTGAATCGTGATGATGTCTACATGCATGGACGTTCCGGCCTTGTGGTCTGCCGGATACAACGCGCGAGCAGGGTTCCGGGTGGCATGACAGTTCCACGTATCGGGAAAACCGTGAAAATCCGGGGGTTTGCGCCCATTCCGGCCTCGTGCTAGGGCGCGGCCTATGGTCCTTGGTTCCTTCTTCCGTCGAATGCCCGCAGGCGGGCGTATCCTGGTCGCCTTCGCCAGCCAGACCGGCGCGGCGGAGCGAATCGCCTGGCTGAGCGCCAATGCCCTCACCGGATCGGCCAAGAACCTGGTGCGTGTGGCCGCGCTGGGCGGGCTGGCGGTGGAAGACCTGGCCGAGGCCGGCACCTTGCTGGTGGTGACCAGCACCTATGGCGCCGGCGAAGCGCCCGACAGCGCGCGGGCCTTTGTCCGCAAGCAGATGGCGCAAGTGCCGGCGCTCAAGGGCGTGCGCTATGGCGTGCTCGCGCTGGGCGACCGCAAGTACGATGCGACCTTCTGCGGTTTCGGCCGCGGCCTGGACCGCTGGCTGGCGTCCGGCAAAGCCAGGCGGATGTTCGATATCATCTGTGTCGACGGCGACGACGATACCGAGGCGATGACCCGATGGTGCGAACAGCTCACCAAACTGGGCGCCGACACCAAGGTCGAACAATTGATGCCCGGCGCGCCGCAAGACTGGACCCTGGCGGAACGGCGGTTGCTGAATGCCGGTAGTCCCGGCGGCGAGGCCTGGCACATCGCCCTGACACCCAAGGACGCAGGCCAACTGAACTGGAGCGCCGGCGATATCGCGGAAATCTGGCCGCGCAATCCGCAGATCGAAGTGGAGGCGTTCCTGGCCCGGCACAATCT
>JACCXK010000115.1 GCA_013697055.1 Alphaproteobacteria bacterium | reverse complement strand
ACGATAACCCTGAAATAGGTGTTGAAATCGGCGCTGCCCTTGGCGATCCAATCGGGCACGCGCATCACGTCCACCGACAAAGCGGGATTGGTGGTGATGGCGGAACGGAAGGCGATATAGGCGGCTGGCGAATCGATCCGCACCAGCACGCTGTTGAACGTCTTGTGCCGGATCGCCGGCATCAAGGTGCCGATATCGCCGACCAGCGATCCTTTCAGCAGCCCGCCGGCGTCGAAGATGCCCACGATCGGCCATTCGCCGTCCGGCAGGATCACCTTGTCGCCAAGGCCCATGCCGATGAACTGGCTGTTGGCCAGGGCGCCGGCGATCAGTTCATGCTTGCCGGGCTGGAACATGCGGCCCGCCACCATGTGAAAGCCCGATTGCAGCATCGCGCCCTTGTCGCCGAAACTGCGCAGGGTGACGTTGGACTTGATGCCCTTGTTGCGCAGCCGTGCCGGCACCCAGGCAATCATCGCGCTATCGGAGATGGGCGATCCGTCCCTCGCCTTGGCGATGCCGGGGGCATTGGCGATGATGCCGGCGGCGCTGCGGGGAATGGCGCTGGCATTTTCCCACACGATGTTCCGTTGCACGATGATGGCGTTGCGCGGGTCCCCGCTTTCCATCGCGGCCCGGTGCATGCCTTCGATGATGGACAGCATGGACAGCAGCACGCCGACCACGCAGCCGGTGCCCACCACGATCACCAGCGATTCCCACAGCCGCTGGGGCAGGCTGCGCAGCCCGATTCCGGTGACGGCGATGATCTGGCGCAACATCAGCTGCGCCCCGACAAGGCGGCGGCGATGTCCAGCCGGCTCAGGCGCAGGATGGGCAGGATGGTGCTGGCCAGCGCCACGGCACAGGCGCTGGCTGCCGCCCAAGCCAACACCGTCACGGAAAATGTCGGCATGGGCAGGGCGAAATTTGGCGGCAGGATGCCCGGCAGTATTTGTGTCAGCATCCCCGCGATCCCCACCCCGCACACCGCGCCGGCCAGGCAGGGCAGCGCCGCCTCGGCGATCACCAGCGCCGTCAAGCCGGCGTCGGAAAAGCCCAGGGTCTTGAGGGTGGCGAATTCAGGCAACCGTTCGCGCACCGATTTGGCGATGACGCTGGCAGTGAGGAACAGGATCATCCCAAGCCCCGCCAGTGCGATCTTGCGGGTGATGGCATTGATGTCCACCCCGCCATAACCGCTGGCGGCAAAAACGACTTCCGGCGTCGACTGGACGGGGTTGCCGGAATTGGCGAACAGCTTCTCGATTCGCTGGCCGATGGCGGCCGCTTGCGCCGGATCGGACACCTGCAGGTCCACTTCGTTCATCTTGCCCTGGTCGGCCAGGGGCATGGCCTTGTCGTAATAGTCGTAGTTGCCGATCAGGTAGCCGCCGTTGATCTCCGGCATCTCCGGGGTGATGGCGGCGATCTTGAAGTCCCATGCCTTGGTGCCGTCGGCGCGTGGGGTTTCCGAAATCAGTGTGAAGGTGTCGCCGACCTTCTTGTGGTATTGCGCCGCCACGTTGCGGCTGATGATGATGGCCCTGCGGTCATGACGCACCAGGTCCCATTGCGCCGGCGTGGGAGCCCAGTCAGAAAAGATGCGGCCATATTCATCGTCCGCCATCAGCAAGCCGCTGCGGTTCTTGGGATCGCCGACATAACCCTGGAGATATGACATGACGCTGGTGGTCTTGATCCCGGGCAGCTTGGCGATCTGGCGCGCTATCGTGACCGGCATGGCGTTCATGTCGAAGCGCGGCATGGTCCAGACTCTGTCGGGATGGGCCTTTTTCGCCACGTAATCCATGGTCGCGCCCAGTCCGATCATCAGCCCGAACAGGGTGAAAGCCACCGTCACCGACAGGAAGGTGAGGCTGGTGCGGACGGGCTTGCGCCGCAGCGCCGCCCAGATCAGTGGGAAATATTTCATCGGGTCCCTGTCGGCGACAAAAGCGCCATCAGAATATAGGGTATTATCAGTCTGGGAAAAAAGGCTGGGGCACGTTGCGCGCCGTATTGGGTGGCCCGAGCGGCTGGCCGGTGCGCAGGATCATGCGGCGGTTCATCTCGGCGCGATAATCCAGGTCCAGGAGAATGTCGAGGTCACGCGGCCCATAGACCAGTGACTGGCGCGGTCCCAGGTACAAAAGCGCATCAGAGGTCAGGCCCAGATTGTTGCGACCGGAGGCTTCGAACGCTTCGTCTTTCAGCTCTGGCGGCTTGGTGAAGGCATTACAGCCCTTGCGCCAGATATCGGCTTCCAAGGTCGAGCCTTTGATCGGCCCCACCAGTGACGGCGCCGTCCAGCCCTTGATATGCGGTTCAAACCGCGCCGCACAGTCCGCCTGGGCATAGCCGGTATAGGGCGAGATCACGAACAGCGCGCCGGGGTGGCTGGTGTCCAGCAGGCTGCGCAGGTTGGAGAAATCTGGATAGATGCCGAAATGGCCGGCGCCATAGATCATCAGGGCCTTTTTGCTCTTCGCCAGGATTTCGCGGGCCACCAGTTCCACGGGATAGGAATCGCGCTGTTTTTCCAGCGGCGTAAAATCTTCCCTGGTCTTGATCGCGGTCCAGTCGATCGGCGGTTCGCCCAGCCAGACCTTGATCCGTTTGTCCGGCGGCAATTTGGCGTTCACCTCGCGGATGGTCGAATAGATGTTGATCGAGCCCGCAAAAGTGACGGTGGGATACCAGCCCACGGTGTCGGACCATACCTTGCGCAGTTCGGCATAGGGCACCTCTTCGCCATTGACGTAACGGTCGATCACCGCTTGCTGCGCGGCGTCACCCACCTCGACCACGATATTGCCCACCTCAGCCGCGAAGCGCGGATCGCGCAGCAGGGTGACATAGAAGTCCAGTTCCTGTGCCAGTCCATGCAGTTCGCCCAGGCCGACAAGAGGATGGGTCTTGAAGGCGACGAAAATCCCGTCGGTGGCAGGCGATATGGTCGGTTGGGCGGGTGCCGAAACCGCCGGGAGCGAAAGACCCGTCAGGACCACGAAGGTTATCACGGCACGCGTAGCTGCTTCAGCATACCTCGACCTCCGAGGCATCAAGATAAGCTACCGCCGCGGCCCTTGCAATCAGGCCGGGCGGCGGAACAGGACCGACGAGATCCAGCCCAGCAACATGGCCATGAACACACAGGCCATGCCGTAAAGCAGCGGCGCGTCATGGGCCATGTTGAACAACCGCCGCTCCAGGCCGGTGGCGTCCACGAACAAAGGCGTCGACTGGGCGCTCACCACTTCGCCGCCGCGGAGCAGATAGACCTCGACATTGTACTGGCCGCGCGTCACCCCCGCCGGCACCGGCACCCGGGTGCGGAACAGCGTCTCGCTGAGAAAGTCGATGCTGCCGGGATTTTCGGCGTAAAGCCCCACGCGCTGGTGATAGCGGATCGCCGCCTGGCGGAAGGGTTCGGGATCATGATGGCTGCCGGTGGCGGTGGGGGTAAGCGATTGCAGCCCGATGCCGTAGCGCTGCAAAGCCTCGGGCGGGGCGATGCGCGCCACCGGTTCGGTTGAGGCCAGGTAATAATAAGCCGGCAGGCCTTCGAAGCGGGCGGCATCGCGGTTGACCCACACCCCCGCCACCCGGTCGCGGCGGCGCACCGTCATGGGCTCGTCCGGCCCGCGCACGATCACCACGATATTGCGCCCTTGTGCGCTGAGCGCCCGCTCGATGGCGCCGAACACCACAATGTCGGTACCGGTATAGCTGGAGGTGATCTGGATCGTGTCCTGGCTGATGCCCGACACCAGGTCCTCGGCGTGCACCGGGGCCGCGACAAGCAGAAGTGCAGCCAGCAGGACGCGCCTCATGGCACGCCCTCGGACAGGGAATAGACGTCCAGCGGGCGGGCGATCAATTGGTACAAAAGCCCCGCTCCCACCAGCAGCACGAGGCAGGCCAGCAGCAGGCGCAATTGCTCGCCGCGCAATTTGGCGCCGGCCCGCACCCCCAGCTGCGCCCCCACCACGCCGCCCGAGACCAGAAGCCCCGCCAGCACGATGTCCACGGCATAATTGCTGGTGGCCTGCAGGATGGTGGTGATGGCGGTGACGGCGATGATCTGCACCAGCGAGGTGCCCATCACCACATTGGTCGGCATGCGCAGGATATAAATCATGGCCGGCACGATGATGAAGCCGCCGCCGATGCCCATGATGGCGCTGAGCGATCCCACCGCAAAGCCGATGGCGATGGGCGGGATGACGCTGATATAGAGCCGCGACTGGCGGAAGCGCATCTTGAAGGGCAGTGCCTGGATCCAGCCGCGATTGACCGGCCGCCGGCTGACAGTGATGCCGCTGCGATAGGCCTTGAGGGTCGCCAGGCTCTCGCGCAGCATGATGAAGCCGATGCTGCCCAGCATGATCACATAGGTCAGCGCCACGATCAGGTCCATCTGGCCCTGGCGGCGCATCAGTGCGAACAGCCACACGCCGAACAGTGTGCCGCACACCCCACCCCCCAGCATCACGCCGGCCATGGTGAAGTCGATGGCGCGCTTTCTCCATTGCGCCAGCGCGCCCGACATGGACGAGGCGGTGACATGGCTGAGGGTGGTGGCCACCGCGACCGTGGAGGGGATGCCGGTGAACACGAGCAGCGGCGTCATCAGGAAGCCGCCGCCCACTCCGAACATGCCCGACAGGAAGCCCACGCCGGTGCCCAGCGCGATGAGGATCAGCCAGTTGACTGACATCTCAGCGACGGGGAGGTAGATTTCCATTGCGCCCGAACATGCGCGCGCGCGCGCAGAGGGTCAACGCAAAAAACCTTACGGAATCAGGCGAAATCAACCCAAGGGTCAACCCAGATCGGTGGGCTCGGGCGGCACGTTGGCGCTGCGGCTCAGGGGCGCGGCATGGAAAGTTGCCGCCGACTTGTTGGCCGCCGCCTTGTCGGTATCGCTGAGCTGGGTCTGCAGCACGCCGATGCGCGCCTTGGATTCGGTATCACCCGCGGCGGCCGCGATCGAATACCATTTGAAAGCATCCAGCAGGCTTTGCGGCACGCCGTCGCCGCGTTCATACAGCACCGCCAGATTGAACTGGGAGTCCGACAGGCCCAGCGCCGCCGCCTTGGCGAACCAGCGCGCGGCTTCCGCCATGTTCTTCTTGCCCGCGGCGCCGCCGGCATAGGACACGGCCAGATTGTGCATCGCCTTGCGGTTGCCCTGGTTGGCGGCCATCTCATACCAATGCGCCGCCTTGGCCGGATCGGCGGGAATCCCCTGGCCGCGTTCGTACAAAGTGCCGAGGCGATACTGCGCCACCGCCTGGCCCTTTTCCGCGGCCTGGGTGAGGAACTTGACGCCGTCCGGCAAATTCGCGGGCGCGCCGTCCAGAGCCCGCAGCCCCAGGATGGTGAGGGCGATGGGATTGCCGGCATTGGCCATCTGGATCATGCGGTCCACCGACGGCGCGGCGCCGCGTGGCGCGCCATCCGGCACCGGGTTGACCGGCGCATTGCGCACATCGCGCTGCTGCAGCGGCGCAGGCGTGCGCGGAGGATTGTCGGACGCAGCGGGCTCGGAGCGCTGGGAGTTGAAATCGTCGGCATTGCCGGCGGTGTCGGCGGGACCGGCCTGCGGCGCGACCACGAACTGGGTGTCGTCACTGTTGGGCGGGGCGGGGACGGTGAAAGTCGGACCGGCGGGCTTGGGCGCCGCGGCGCTCGGGGCCGGCGCCTTGGCGCGCTGGCTGAGCACCAGGGCGGCGGCAGCGGCCAGCACCACGATCAGCGCGACGATGGCGGGGATGACATAGCGGGGCTTGGCTTTTTCCTCGCCCTCGGCGGCGGCTGTCTTGCCCCAGCGGAAGCCCGACAAACGCGTGGTGCGCTCGCTCTCGGCCTTTTCCGAAGCGGCGCGGGCCGAGCGGCGGGCCTGGGCCAGGAAATTCTCCGGCTCTGGTTCCGCAGGCGCGCCGGTATCGGCAAAAACGTCCTCGAAATCGGGCGCGAAACTCTCTTCGCTCGTTTCCGGCGGGATGTCGAAGGTGAACCCGTGCGGGGTGGGAGCGGCGAAAGCATCAACGGCCGGGGGTGGTTCATAGGCGGGAGGCGGCTCGAAGGCACTGACTGGCGGCGGGGCTGCGGCAATCGGCGGCGCTTCGAAAGCGTTGGGCGCGGCGCGCGGCGCTTCGTATGCGGGCGGTTCATAGGCGGGCGGCTCGACGGGGCGCAGCACGCTGCGCAGTTCGGACACCAGGTCGCTGTGATCCTTCTCCAGCGATTCCAGGCGATGCGACAAAGCCTGCATCGAGGCGTCGAACTTCTCGGTGGGATTGAAATGCGTCAGCCGGTCGGCCATGCCACCGACGGAACGTTCGATGCCGTCCAGGCGGCGCTCGAACTCCGCATCGGGCAGGCGCATTTCCAGACGCGCGATGGAATCTTCCAGCCGGTTGAGGCTTTCCTCATGGGCGGCGCTGCGGCGCTGGTTCTCCACCTGGTCGGTGGCGCGCTGGTTGGCGCTGGCTTCGATCTTCTCCAGCGCATGGTCCAGGGCATTGGTGTTGAACTGGGCGGTTTTCTCGGCGGCGGCCAGACGCGCGTCAGCGGTAGAAAGGCGCGTATCAATCGCTTTTTCGGTGACGCTGAAGCGCGTGTCGATCGCCTTCTCGGTGGCGCCGAAGCGCGCATCGACCGCCTTCTCGGCCGTCTCCATGCGATGGGTGATGGTCTTCTCGCCGGCGTCGATGCGCTGGTCCAGCGCCTTGTCGGCTTCTTCGGAATCCACGCGCGCCTGGCCGACACGGCTGGCCAGCTGTTCCAGGTTGCCGGTAAGCTGCACCACTTGGGTTGCGGAATTGTTGGCGGTGGCGGTGATCTGGTCGGCCAGCCGCGACAGGCCCTGATGCAGCGCCTTGACCGCGTCCTTGATGCCGTCATGGGCGGCGCTGCGTTCCAGCCGTTCCAGCCGCTCGTTCAGGCCGATCACATTCAGGCCGAGCTGGTCGAAAGCCTGGGCCTGTTCGCGGGCGGTGATATTTATCTCCTGGGCGGTGCGGGAGATGACGCGATTGCTTTCGCCATGACTGCGTTCGCTGGAATCCAGGCGGCGGCCCAGGCCCCGGAGCTGGTCCTCGATGCGGCGCCAGGCTTCGTTCGATTCGTTTTCGGTGCGCCCGACCCGGGCCATCATGTCATCGGTGTCGCGGCGGCTGGCGGCGGAAGGGGGCAGGCCCCAGCTGTCCAGGGGCGCGCCGGAGGGCGCGCGATTGTCATAGGACATGGTGGGGACATCCTCTTCCATGCCCGAAAAGCTGCGCAAAATGCGCCTGGTCAGCCATTCCCCCACCGACAGGCCTTCGCGCCGGGCAGCGGCCCGCGCAGCTTCCCGCGCCTCTGGCGGGATACCGGCAACATTCCATGGAAGTTCTGCGCGCATTTCGACTCACTGGCACCGCACACCCGCTACGGAAGGTACCGGTGACAAGATATAGTGTAAAGGAATGTTGACCATACGACCGGCGGTCGTGGTAGCTCTGTGCCCAATCATGCACAGATAGTTGAACCTGTTGGCTTAATCAGACGTGAATCGGCCTGCTATTGGGCGCCTACCGTGCCACGCAGGCGCAAGGGATCGACCGGCGCCGGCGCGACCGGCGCTGCGGCCGCGGCGGGACTTTCAAAGGCGGTGACGGCATTGGCCGGGCCTTCCGGGGGCCTCGGCTTCAGCCCCATATCGGTGGAAAACAACAGGGCGACATAGACCGTGTCGCCATTCACCGCCGCGCCAACCCCGGCATGGTCGTAGTTGGCAAAGGCCATATTGTCCCGGTGGGGCGGGCTTTTCATCCATTCGTCCAGGAAACGCTGGGCGAAATCATTGACCGTGACGCCGCCGCGCTTGGTGTAATGCTGCGCCGCGAGATTTTCACCCAACAGGCCCTGCCAGCGCTCATCCTGCTTCATCAGCAGCGAGGCGGAGGTGTCACCATTGGGGGCGGCATGGGCGAGGTAGTTCTTGGTCGCCATGTCGGCGGCGCGGGCCCGGGCAATCTTGGACAGTTCGGGGTCGATCGCCAGGTTGCGGGCCTTGGGATCCAGCCTGTGGCGCTGTTCCTCGACCAAAATGGCAATGCGGGTTTCCAGCGCCGCCATCTGGGTCCTGGGATCCGGCATCACGGGAGCCGCCGGCGGCGGGGTGGCGCAACCGGCGAGCGCCAACATGGCCAAAAGGAGGAGGGCGGGGCGAATCATGGTCAGGCGGACAGTATCTCGAACAGGCCGGCCGCGCCCATGCCGCCGCCGATGCACATGGTGACCACGCCATATTTGGCGCCGCGCCGCCGTCCTTCCAGCAGGATGTGGCCGGTGAGGCGCGCGCCCGTCATGCCATAGGGATGGCCGATGGAGATGGCGCCGCCATTCACATTGGTCTTGGCGGGGTCCAGCCCCAGCTTGTCCATGCAATAGACGGTCTGGCTGGCAAAGGCCTCGTTCATCTCCCACAGGTCGATGTCGCCCACCGTCAGGCCATGGCGCGCCAGAAGCTTCGGCACCGCCAGCACCGGACCGATGCCCATTTCATCAGGCTCCACCCCCGCCACCGCGAAGCCCTTGAAAATGCCCAACGGCTTGAGATTTTTTTTGGCGGCGGCTTCCTCGCTCATCACCACACAGGCGCTGGCGCCGTCGGCGAATTGCGAGGCGTTGCCGGCGGTGATGTTTTTGCCTTCCGCGATCTGCTGGCCGCCGGCATGCACCGGCTTCAGCGCCGCCAGGCCTTCCAGGGTCGTGTCGGGGCGGTTGCATTCATCTTTCGTGACCGTGAATTTCACCATCGACTCCGCACCGGTCGCCTTGTCGATCTTCTTCATTTTGGTGGCGAGCGGAACGATCTCATCGGCGAACTTGGCTGATGCCTGCGCCGCCGCGGTGCGCTGCTGGCTTTGCAGGGCATATTGATCCTGGCGCGCGCGGCTGATGCCATAACGCTGCGCCACGATCTCGGCGGTCTCGATCATGGTCATCCACAAAGCGGGTTTGACCTGGAGCAGATGCTCTTCGGTGAAGTGCTTGAGATTGACGCCGCCCATCTGCACCAGCGAGATGGATTCCACCCCGGCGCCCACCATCACATCGGCGCTGCCGGTCATGATTGCCTGGGCGGCAAAGGCGATGGCGTTGAGCCCGCTGGAGCAATAGCGATTGACGGTGACGCCGGCGGTGGAGACCGGGCAACCCGCCCAGAGGGCGCTCATCCGCGCGATATTGTTGCCGGTGGCGCCTTCGGGAAAGCCGCAGCCCATCACCACGTCTTCGACTTCGCCGGGATCTATACCGGCGCGCGCGATGGCGTGGCTGACGGCATGGCCGGCCATCACCGCGCCATGGGTATCGTTGAAGCCGCCGCGCACGGATTTGGCCAGGCCTGTCCGCGCAGTCGAAACGATCACGGCCTGTTTCATGGCAAGTCCCTTGAAAACCGCGCAGAACCTAGCGGTTTTGTTCAATGCTGCGAAGCAGCCTTTTTTTGCGGCCCCCGGGCGCGGAGCGCCCCTGGAAAAGGCATGCCGCGAGTTTATTTTTGTCCGCCCGGAGACGCTTTTTTCGCGGCATGCGCCGGGTAGCGCAGGGTAAAGTTGACGACGGCGGCCAGCACAACCACGCTGGCGGCGATGCTGGCATAGAGCGGCAGCTGCGCATCGAACGCCACCGCGCCGTCCGCCAGCGCCATGATGGCGAAAGCCGCCGTCCATGCGCCCGACACCAGGTAATTCACCTTGAGGAACAGGGCCGGCGGCCAGCCCGCCTCGCGCGGATCGAGGCGCGCATAATCCACCGAGAAGGGCCGCTTGAATGCCAGCGGCAATCCCAGCAGCAGCAAGAGCGAGATGGACGCGATGAAACGCACCACCGCCAGGGACAGGTTGGGGTCGAGGAACCCGCGCCCCAGCGCCAGAATCGCGAACAGCAGAAAGCTGCCGGCATCCAGCAGCCGCAGGCTGGGGCTTTCGACGAAATCGCGGATGGTGACGACGAAGGCGGCGGCAAACGCCACCCACAGCGCCAGATCCACCGACAGGCGCGACAGGAGTGTGAACAGGATGAACGGGGCAACGCCCACGATCAGGTTCATCTTCGCCCCTCAAAAGAAACGGGGCGCGGCAAGAATCCGCGCCCCGTTATGGCGATATGCGGACTACTTCGCGGCGGTGGTCGGGTTCGCCTTGGTCTTGACGAAATAGGTCCAAAGACGAACGACACGCGCGCTGGCGGGATTGGCGGGCTTGACCGTGTCCAGGACCGGGGCTGCTTCGGCATACTTGCCCTGGGCCGCCAGCGACATGGCGATCACCATGTCAGGTTCGCTGGGATCCTTCACGCCCGGCTTGGTTTTGGCGGTGCGCGCCAGCTTTTCGGCATCGGCAAACTGGCCATAGCCATAAGCGGCTTCCGCCGTCTTGATGTTGTATTCGCCGTCATTCTTGGCGCCGTCGGCGATCTGTTTGGGCAGGCTCGCCTTGTCGGCCGCCGCGCGCGGATCCGGCGCCGGGCCGCCGAACTTCTGCATGGTTGCGGCATCGCCATAAAGCCCCAGCTTGTTGCTGTTGGCCGCCGAGCCCACCAGGGTGGCGTCGCTGGACTTGACCTTGCCGGCCTGCAGCTGGATCAGGCGGCCCATATAGACATAGTCGATGTCGCGCATGCCCTTGGTGGTCAGTGCGATACTGGAAATCTGGTCCCAGTCTTCCTGCGTGTTGTAGGTGGCGACCAGGGTTTCCAGGGTCTTCTCGGCGCCGGCCTCATCCTTCTGCTTGACCTGCGACGCCATGATGATGTCGAGGTCGCTCTTGACCGGCTGCTTGCCGGCAGCGACGGCGGCGTCGACATTCTTCTGCGCGATGGCGGTGGCGCCGGCATAGTCGCCGGCCCGGTAGAGGGTGCCCACGATCAGGGCCTGGGTTTCCGCATCCGGCGGCGGGGTGGTGGCCTGCAGGATCTTGGCATAGGCCAGGGCCTTGTCGTTCTGCTTCTGCATCGAAGCCAGCTGCAGCGCGGTCTTGTAGATCGAAGCCTTGTCGGCCTCCGGCACCACGGACGGATCCGCATCCAGCGCGGCTTCGATTTCGGTGGCGGCGCCGGGCATGTCCTGCATGCCGATATGCACCGACATGGCGAAGCGGTGGATCATGTAATTGTCATAGGGCGTGCGGTCCGGCACGGCCTTGGCCTGTTCGACGGCGGCGAGGGCCGCGGGATAATCCTTCTTGTTGTTCGCGGCCTGCGCGACGGTCAGAGGCTTGAGCACCGCGTTGGTGATCTTGGGGCCTGCCGGCGGCTTGTCGGCCGCCATCGCGCCATGGCTCGCGCCAACGAGGAGGCTCGCCGAAAAGGCGGCGAGAAGAAATTTGCTGGTCATGGAAAGTCGTCCCTTTGTAAAGCGGTCACCCTTGGTGGCGGCCGGCGAAGTAGCCCCTGTTGGGTGTCCCATTGTGAGCGTATTTGCAACTTTACTGTGGCGGCGCGCTGTTTCCAATAAGGCGATCTGACACTGTATGCTGCGGTGCAGCACATCCCACGGCCTTCGTTGGCCCCAAGGCTGTCCATACGCAGTCGCTACAAACCGGCCACCTTCCCTTTGCAAGCGCGCTCCGCAGGTGAGGAAGAGTTCCGCATCGTAAAGACTTGTTTACCCTGCGCAGGCAGTTTGAGGGAGGTTCCGAGAATATCCGCATGGCGCAAGATCTTTTCCGGCTGGATGGCAAAACTGCCTTTGTTTCGGGCAGCCGCGGTCATCTGGGCGCCGCCATGGTCCAGGCCCTGGCCGAAGCCGGGGCGCATGTCATCGTCAATGGCCGGGACGCAGGCCTGCTGGATGCCTTCGCCGCCGGGCTCAAGGCCCAGGGCCTTTCCGTGGAGGCCGCCGCCTTCGACGCCCATGACGTGGCGAAAATCCGGGCCTTTTTCGGCGGCCTGAAGCGGCTGGATGTGCTGGTCAACAATATCGGCTTCATGCAGGGCAAGAGCTTTACAGCGCTGGCGCCGGAGGATTTCGCCGCCACCTATGCCGCCACCGTCACCACCGCCTTTGAAACCGTGCGCGCCGGCTTGCCCGCCTTGCGCGCCGCCGTGGCCGCATCGGGTGATGCCAGTGTCGTCAATATTGCGTCGATGTATGGCCAGGTGGCGCCCGATGCGCGGCTCTATGACGAACGCGGCCAGCAGAGCCCGTTTCATTACGGCCCCGCCAAGGCGGGCCTGATCCAGCTCAGCCGCCACCTCGCCGCCGAACTGGGAGCGGAAAAAATCCGGGTCAATGCCCTGGTGCCCGGCGCCTTTCCCCAACCCGGCAAGATGCCGGCGGGGCTGGAAGAGCGACTGGCGGGCAAGACCATGCTGGGCCGCATCGGCCAGGCACACGAGATCGCCGGGCCGCTGCTGTTCCTGGTGGCGCCCGCTTCGCGCTTTGTCACCGGCGCCAGCCTGAATGTGGATGGCGGCTGGACCGCCTGGTGAGGTAAAGAGAACGCATGACGTTCCTGTCCTCCTTCCGCATCGGCCAGCAGACCGTCTATCCCGAAGACCTGTACGAACGGCTGAAAAGCTTTGCGTTGCTGGAGAATGTCGGCGACGTGGCGTTGCGCAATCTTTTGGCCGAGGCCAACTGGTTCGCGCTGCCGGGCGGCGCCTTGCTGGACCGCGACGGCGAGAACAACGCCGCCTTGTTCCTGGTGGTGACCGGAAGCCTGGGCGTGTTCGTGGACGGCGAACAGGGCCAGCGCCAGATGGTGGCGCATATTCCGGCGGGTGAGACGGTGGGCGAGATGTCGCTGATCGCCGGCTCCAGCAACCATGCCGCCCAGCTGGTGGCGCTGCGCGACACCGAGCTCCTGCGCATCAGCCCGGACGGGTATGAGGCGCTGATCGCCCGCCATCCCCGGGTGATGCTGAACCTGATGCAGATGCTGGTGAAGCGGCTGAAGGACGCCAATTGCGGCCACTCCGGCAAGATGCGGCCCAAGGCCTTCGCCATCGTGCCGCTGCAGGACGGCCTCACCGAAGTGCCCATCGCCCAACGCCTGGCCGGCGCGCTGGCCTCGATCGGCTGCCGCGCCGCGGTACTGGATGCCACGGCGTCCGACCAGACCGCTGAATGGTTCAACACGTTCGAGCAGGCGCATGACATCGTGTTTTATCGCGGCGATGCGCCCGACAGTCCCTGGACGCAGCTGTGCCTGCGCCAGGCCGACCGCATCTTCCTGCTGGCCCGCGCCAACCAGCCCTTGCCGCTGGCGCCGCTGGGCCTGCCGGCCTTCAAGGAGCGCGCCTCCGGTGCGCCCGACCTGCTGCTGCTCCATCCCGATGGCGCCAGCGCGGTGCTGCCCGATCATTTCTCGGTGCGCAGCGGGCTGTTTCGCAGCCATCATCATTTGCGCGCCGGTCATCAGGCCGATGTGGCGCGGGTGGCGCGCTTTATCGCCGGCCGCGCCGTGGGCCTGGTACTGGCCGGCGGCGGGGCGCGGGGCTTTGCCCATATCGGCATCATCAAGGCGCTGAAGGAAGCCGGCGTGCCGTTCGACCAGTTGGGCGGGGTCAGCATGGGCGGCATCATCGCCGCAGGGCTGGCGCGCGAATGGGGGCTGGAGGAAATGCGCGACCGCATGCGCGCGGTGTTCGTGGACGCCAACCCCCTGTCGGATTTCACCCTGCCGCTGATCGCCCTTGTGCGCGGCAAGAAAGTAAGCGCGCGGTTGCGCGAGCATTTCGATGAGGTCTGCATCGAGGAATTGCCGCTGCCTTTTTTCTGCGTCTCTTCCGACCTGACCACGGGGCGCATCCATGTCCATCGCGACGGCAAGCTGTGGCGGGCGCTTCGGGCCTCCGTGGCGCTGCCGGGCATCCTGCCGCCGGTCACCCATCATGGCCATCTGCTGGTCGATGGCGGGGTGATGAACAATTTGCCGGTAGATGTGATGCGCGAGCAGGCCGGCGGGGCCGGGCCGATCATTGCCTGTGACATCACGGGCGAATTGGACCTGCAGGCCCAGGACACGCGCTATGGCGAGCGGCCCTGGTGGTGGCTGATCGGCCAGCGCATGCGCGGCAATCCCAGCATCCTCTCCATCCTGATGCGATCCGGCACGGTCGGTTCGGAAGCCCAGCGCCGGGTGGTGCGCGAGCAATGCGATTACCTGATCGAGCCGCCCATGCCCGGCATCGGCCTGCGTGACTGGAAGAAGTTCGACCAGGCGATACAGGAAGGCTATGACACAGCACGCGCCTTTATCGACAAGAACGGCATTCCGCTTACCAACGTCATGGGTGATGGGCCCGGCATGCCGCTGCCGCACGTGATCGTGGCGACTTAGAAATTATCCATGCGGGGACAGGAATGCCATTCCCCTTCAGCAATGTGTCTGGGGGAAATAATGCGCCTGTCCATACTTCTAGTTTGGCGGACCGTTTGCGAACATCGCCTCCAGCTCGGCCTGGTCGATTTTTCCATCCTTGTTGGTGTCGGCTTCCTCCGGAAAAGGTATTGGAGCAGGACTCGCCGCCCACTCAGCTTTGTCCAGGGCCTTGTCGCCATTCTTGTCGTTGTTTGCGATAATTTCGGAAGGGCTCGGTTGCGCGGCCGCAGGTAAGACGGTGAAGAGCAGTGCGGCGATAAAGAGCTGGGCTTTCATGTGTTTTCTTTCCATGGGCACGGGCCGACCATAGTGACCTTTATCCTGTAGGAATACGGTAGTACGGGTACAATCCGATTTGGCAAGCATGTTTTGGGAATGGTGCTCCTGTCCCCGAATTGTACCCGTGCGTTAAGCACGCTCCGCGCCTTGCCTACGCTGTCGCTAGGCAACCCTTCTCATCGGCCAAAAATCCTCGCGCCAACACCGTTGTGGCGTCAGATCGAAGTATCCGGTCGCGTGATGCCGTCGGACGGCAACTCCTGGTGCTTGATGAGATCATAGCGCCGCCCGTCCGGGCCGGTGAGGATGGCGCTGTCCAGCTTCAGGCCATTGATGCCGGTATGCGAGGTCACCGCCAGGTGGCCTTCGCCCTTGGGCCCTTCCAATGTCACTTCATAGGCGTGACTGGTCTTGCCGGGCATCCAGGAAAAGACATTGCCGTCCACACTGGTCACCACCGCGTCGCGGCCCAGCACCTGTTGCGCCATGCCGTCCTCGCGCACCAGCTCGTTCACCACCCCCAGCACCGGGCTGCGGCGGAAGCCGTCATAGAGGAACCAGGCGCCATAGCCGCCCAGCAGCGCCGGCGGCAGGATCAGAAGCGCCGCCAGGATCAGGCAACCCCACAGGCAGCCATTGGAACGCCCCCTTGGATTAGAGTGCGGATAATAAGGCGGCGGCGCGGAGGAAGGTACGGGCATGGACATGGCGGTATTTCATCACAGGCCTTACATTATAACCAGAGGTTGCCACGATGCCGATTGATTACGACGACATGATGCAGTCGGGCGCGACGGGGCTGGCCGCGCGTTATGATGAAAAGGACGTGATGCTGTATGCCTTGGGTGTGGGCATGGGCCGCGATCCGCTGAACGAGCATGAGCTTCCCTTCGTTTATGAGAATAACGGGCTGAAGGTGGTGCCGACCTTCGCCAGTGTGATCAACCGCGGCGAGGCGCCGCCCGAACGCCAGCGCATGCCGCAGAAATCCAACATCAACTTCATGATGGTGGTGGATGGCGAGCGCCGCATCACGATCCACAAGCCGCTGCCGCCCAAATGCGAGGTGATCGCCGACGAACGCACTCTCGACATTCTCGACAAGGGTGAGGGCAAGGGCGCGGTCCTGATCCAGGAACGCAGCGTGCGCGAGGCCGCCGGCGGCGACAAGCTGTTCACCATCGTCTCGTCGATCTTCGCGCGCGGCGATGGCGGTTTTGGCGGCAAGCCCCAGGGTGGGCCGGCGCTGCACGAAATTCCCACCCGCGCCCCCGACCTGGTGACGGAATGCGACACCCGTCCCGACCAGGCCTTTCTTTATGCCCTGTCGGGCGACCGCAATCCGCTGCACCGCGATCCGGCCTTTGCCAAGATGGTCGGCTTCCCGCGGCCCATCCTGCATGGGTTGTGTTCCTATGGCACCGCCTGCCGCGCCGTGCTGTCCACCCTGGCGCAGTATCAGCCCGAACACATCCGCCAGTTTGATGTGCGTTTCTCCAAGCCGGTGTTTCCCGGCGAGACCCTGGTGGTGGAGCTGTGGCAGGACGGCGGCACGATCTCGTACCGCGCCTCGGTGAAGGAGCGACCCGGCACGGTGGTGCTCAACAACGGTCTTTGCCAGCTTGCTTGACGGTGACCCGATTGAAGCCGCCGAAGCGCTGATCGCTTCGGGCAAGGCGGACGAGGCCGCGCGGGCCCTGCGCGAACGGTTGGCGGCGGGGCGGGGCGGCTTGCTGGCGCGGCTGACTTTGATCAAGGCGCTGCTGGCGTCAGACGCCAAGCAGGACGCCTTGGCGCAAGCGCGCGACGCTGTGTCGCTCAATCCGGATATCGCGGTGGCGGTGCTGGCGCTGGGCGAAGCCTTGCTGGCGGTGGAAGCGCTGCCCACGGCCATCGCCGAACTGCAGCGGGCGCTGCGGCTGGATCCTGGCCTGACCCGGGCGCGCGAACTGATCGCCGCAGCCTGGCTGGCGGCCGGTGAGGCGGACAAGGCGCTGGAGAATTTGCGCGAACTGGATGATCCGCCCGCCGCCATGGTCGCTGCCGCCGAGGCGATCAAGACAAGCCCGCGTTCCGATCCCGGCTATGTGCGCCACCTGTTCGACCAGTTCAGCGCCGATTACGACAACCGGATGCTGGGACAATTGTCTTACGCCGCGCCGCAGATTCTTTTGGACCTGGCGGGGATGGTGATGCCGGGGCGAGAATCTCTCTCCATTCTTGACTTGGGTTGCGGCACCGGGCTGGCGGGGGCGGCGTTCAAGCCGTTGGCGGCGCGGCTGGACGGGGTGGACCTGTCGCCGGCCATGATCGAAAAAGCGCGGGCGCGTCAGATTTATGATCATTTGCAAGTGAGCGACCTGGAAACCGCACTTGGTACGCCCGGACGCTGTTACGACCTGATCCTGGCGGCCGACACGCTCGTATATCTGGGCGATCTGAAACCGGTATTCGCCGCTGCGCCCGCCCGCCTTTCTCCGGATGGTTATTTTCTCTTCACCGTGGAAAAGGCGGAGGACGGTGGGTTCGAGCTCGGCCCCAAGCGCCGCTGGCGTCACAGCGAAACCTATTTGCGCCGCCTCGCCCGAGAAGCCGGCCTCACCGTGGCGGGACTTGTGTCCGCCGCGACACGCAGCGAGGCAAACCAGCCTGTGGAAGGCTTTGCTGTCGCATTGGCGCGTTAACAAAGGGCACCTTTTCGCCTCATTGTGCGTTGCATCCCTCGAGAAGTCCCACTGGGTTCCCGCAATGGTCGCGCTCGATAACTCCGCTCTGTTTGGCGAACGGCATGCCCGTTTTCGCATTACCCTGGCGCCGCTCGTCGGCGCCATCGCTCTGGTCGCCGCCATGCTGGTGCTGGGCGCCATCGTGTTTCGCGGCTTTTCCGAAAACGGCTTCCGCCTGGGCAGCCAACTGGCCTGGCGCTATGCCTCCTTTGTGTTCTTCGCCGCCCTGGTGGCGGGACCGGCTTTGCGCATCGCAGCGCGCTTTGCCCACGCCCCCTTGTCCGAAGCCGTTAGCCGCAAACTGGTCTGGGGTTTCTGTGCCAGCTACGGCGTCTATCTTCTGTCGGTGTTCCTGCCCAGCGTGATCCAGCCTTCGGCCGGCGCCACCCTGATGGTGCTGTTCGGTGCCGGCGTGGTGCTGGTGATGGCGGTGGCCGTGGCCCCCTTGAAGCGGCCGGGCGGCAAGCCGATCATGTCCGACAAGGTACGCCGCGTGCTGCTAGGCGGCGCCGCGATCTATTTCTGGCTTTGCTACGCCCTGATGGCGCTGGCGCGCATCTCCGGGCCCCATCGTCCCGATGCCTTTTATGGGCTCAGCCTGTCGCTGATGGTGCTGGCCCTTTTGGTCCGCTACGCCGATCGATGGTTCGCCAACCGGGATGAAAATCATTCGCAGACCGCCCGCGTATGAAATTTTGACAATTTTGCGGCGCGTTTTTGTACCAAACTAGGCCGTTTTCCCGGCTGGCGCAGCTTTGCCCCAGCGTGCGACACTTGCGCATCCAACAAGGACTCGCGCGTGCGTTCTGTTTTTCTCATTCCGCTTCTGCTTGCCGCCACCTGTCTGTCGACGGGTGGGGCACTGGCGCAGGGCGAGTGCGTCGAGCCGCCGATGCCGGCGGCGGTGCAGGGCACCGCAGTCAGCCCCGACCAGATGCGCGCCGCCATGGCCGAGGCCCATACCTTCATCGCCCAAGCGAGCGTCTACCAGGAATGCCTGCTCAAAGAGGTCGAAGCCGGCAAGACCCAGGCCGCGGCCGGCGGCCAGCCTTTTGAGCCGATGATCGAGACCAGCGCCCGCTACAAGGTCGAGGCCAGCAAGAAGGCGCAGGAACGGGTCGGTGCCGCCGCCAACGGGGCGCTGACCGCCTTCAAGAACCACTAGCCGCCTGATTCCTTTTGCCGCGCCCCGTGCCAAAGACAGAATCACCTATCATCGCGCGCATGGGACAGTTAAGTCGCATTTCAAAGGAACGCCGGCAACGCGATGTCAGCAAGGCCGCCTCGCGGATGGCCATCCTGGAGGC
>JACCXK010000093.1 GCA_013697055.1 Alphaproteobacteria bacterium | reverse complement strand
CGCCGGTTGATTTGGTCCACTGGACCAAATCATCGGCTGGCGGCATGGCCGCCAGCCGTCCCGGCTCTACCAGCCGCCATCACCAAAGTGGGCCTGATAGAGCGGCCCGGCTTCGGCCTTGATCTGCGCACCCAGCTTCAGGCCCAGGGCGCGGGCTGTTTCGATGCCGTCGCTTCCCAACGCGACGCTTTCGCGACGCCGCCAGCACTGTTTGCCGTCCGGGGTCAGCACTTCGCCCAGGAAGGAAAGGTTGCCGTCCTCGATCCGGGCCATCGCCGCGATCGGCGTGCGGCAGGAACCGTCCAGCGCCTGCAGGAAGGCGCGTTCGGCAGTGGTGGTGACGGCATGCTCGGCGATATTGATCTTCGCCAGGCGGGCGATGACTTTCGCGTCTTCGGCGCGGCAGGTGATGGCCAGCGCCCCCTGTCCCGGCGCCGGCGGCATCGCCTCACTATCCACGATCGACGCGGCGTGGCGTTCCAGCCCCAGCCGCTTCAATCCGGCGAGCGCCAGATAAGTCGCATCAAAGGCGCCGCCTTCGATTTTTGCGAGGCGCGTTTCCACCCGGCCGCGCAGCAATTCCACTTTCAGATCGGGCCGCGCGTGCAGGGACTGGGCCTGGCGGCGCAAGGATGCGGTGCCCACCGTGGCGCCGGCCGGCAATTCCATCAAACTCTTGGCGCGCGTGGCAATGAACGCATCGCGCTGGTCCTCGCGCGCGGGCACGCAAGCCAGAACAATCCCGTCCGGCATGCGGGTGGGGAGGTCCTTCATGGAATGGATGGCGATGTCGATGCGCCCGTCCAGCAGGGCTTCGTCCAGCTCCTTGGTGAACAACCCCTTGCCGCCTTGCTCCTGCAAGCGGCCCTGGATCTGGTCGCCGCTGGTCATGAAACTCTGGATGGCGGCTTCGCTGATATTCAGCATCCCGGCCACCAGCCGCGACTGGGCCAGTGCCAGCGGCGAACCGCGCGAGCCCAGTTTCATTTCCATTCCGCGCCTCACTTCCATTCAGCAACGGGCGGCATGGAGGAAAGAATGCTTTCAACATTGCCGCCGGTCTTCAGACCGAAATGGGTGCCGCGGTCATACAGAAGATTGAACTCGACATAGCGGCCGCGCCACTTGGCCTGTTCGTGGCGTTCCTCCTCGGTCCAGGCTTCTTCCATGCGGCGGCGGATGATCTGGGGCTGGATGTCGAGAAAGGCTTCGCCCACCGCCCTGGTGAAGGCGAAATCGCGGCTCCAGTCGCCCGAGTCGTGATGGTCATAGAAGATGCCGCCAGTGCCGCGCGGCTCCAGCCGGTGTGGCAGCCAAAAATACGTGTCGGCCCATTTCTTGTACTTGGGGAACCAGTCGGTGTTGAAACCGTCGCAGGCCTTCTTCAAGCGCGCATGGAAGTCCACCGTATCGGGATGGCGCGGGCTGCGGGCCGCATCCAAGGTGGGGTTCAAATCTGCGCCGCCGCCGAACCAGCTTTCGGTGGTCACGATCATGCGGGTGTTCATGTGCACCGCGGGAATCCGCGGATTCTTCATATGGGCGATCAGGCTGATGCCGCTGGCCCAGAAGCGCGGGTCTTCGCCGGCGCCTTTCACCTGCTTGGCGAATTCCGGCGAGAAAGCGCCGAACACGGTGGAGGTGTGCACGCCGACCTTCTCGAACAGCCGGCCGCGCATCATGCCCATCACCCCGCCGCCTTCGTCTTCGCCGCGCGACCAGGGGGTTTTCTGGAAGCGGCCGGGCGCGCCGGGATAGAGATTCGCCGGCGCTTCATCCTCCAGCGTTTCAAACGCCGTCATGATGCGGTCGCGCAAGGCTTCGAACCAGGCGCGCGCCTCGATCTTGCGGGTTTCCGGCACTGTCATGGCGGGGCTTTTAGCCGGTCCGCGAGGCCCGCACCATTGTTTTTGAAGTCGCGCCCGGCCATTCTCGCCCGCACAAAAAGCCGCGAGAAGCGGCGCGTGGAGGGGACATGACGATCCGTGCCGTGACGATGCTGTTGCTGCTGTCCAGCGCCGCCTGGGCGGCGGTGGACCAGCCCGGCCAGCATTTCCTGCTCAAACAGTCGGACCTGCCCAGGCCCTATGCCAGCCCGGCGGTGGCCAACAATAATGAGGCGATCCCGCGCCCTGCCGGCATGATGCCCAAGGCGCCCAAGGGCTTCACCGTCTCGATCTATGCCGACAAACTGACCTTTCCCCGCTTCATGGCGATCGCGCCCAATGGCGATGTGTTCCTGTCGGAGCGAAAGGCCAACAAGATTAGCCTGTTGCGCGACGCCGCGGGAACCGGCGCCGCGGACCAGCGATTCACCTTTGCGGAAGGGTTGCACAATCCTTCCGGCGTCGCGGTCCATGACGGTTTTGTGTACATCAGCGACCAGATCGCCATCTGGCGCACGCCCTATGTCGCGGGCGCCACCCGAGCCGGCAAGCTGGAGCAGGTGACCAAAACACCGGACCTGCGCAATTCGGGCATGCACGGCACCCGCAACTTCGCCATCGCGCCGGACGGGTCGATGTTCGTGGAGATGGGCAGTCACGACAATGTTTCCGAATACCAGCCGGGCGCCAAGATTTTCCAGATCAAGAATGGCCAGTTGGTCGATTACGCCAGCGGCATCCGCAACCCGGTGGGCGTGGCTTTCGCGCCCGGCACCCACGACTTGTTCGTCGCCACCAATGAGCGCGACGGGTTGGGCGACAACCTGCCGCCGGACTTTTTCACCTATGTGAAGCCGGGCGGTTTCTACGGCTATCCCTGGAGCTATACCGGCCAGATCCCCGATCCCGATCTGGGCGCCAAGAGGCCCGACATGGTGGCCAAGGCGATCACGCCCGACGTGCTGTTCCCGGCGCACAGCGCGCCGACCGGGCTGGCCTTTTATACCGGCAGCAGTTTTCCCGCCGATTACAAAGGCGACGCCTTCGTGTCGCTGCACGGATCGTGGAACACCAGCGCGCCGCATGGCTACAAGGTGGTGCGCATCCGCATGAAGAATGGACGCCCGGTGGGCGGCTATGACAATTTCCTGGTGGGTTTCTGGGACGGCGTGTCGAAGAATCCGCCCAAGGCCTGGGGCCGTCCGGTGGGGTTGGCCGTGGCGAAAGACGGCAGCCTGCTGGTGGCCGATGACCAGGGCCAGACGATCTGGAAAGTCACTTATACGGGGAAGAAATAATGCGCGTTGATCGCCGCACTGTTGTGGCTGGACTGGCGCTGGTCGCCACGCCGGCGCTGGCCAAGGACCCCAAGGTAACGTTCCAGGTCCCCGACGGCGCCTGTGACAGCCATCACCACATTTACGATCCGCGCTTTCCCTTTAACCCCAAGGCGGTGCTGACGCCGCCCTATGCCACGGTCCAAGACTACAAGGCGTTGCAGAAAAGGTTGGGCACCAGCCGCAATGTGATGGTGCAGCCCTCGACCTATGGCACCGACAATACGTGTTTGCTGGATGTGCTGGCGCAGATGGGCGATAACGCTCGCGCCGTCTGTGTGGTCAACAGCGCGGTCACCGATGCGGAACTGAAGACCCTGCATGATGCCGGCACGCGCGGCATCCGGGTGCAGTTCGGGTTGGGCAATCCGGTTGGCGCCGATGAAGTGATGCCGCTGGCGCGGCGCGTAGCGGCATTGGGCTGGCACATGCAATGCAATATGCCGCCCGAGCAGCTGGTGCAGATGGAAAAGGTTTTGCTGGGTCTGCCGATCCCGGTCATCATCGATCACCTGGGCCGCGCCGCGGATGACAAGGGGCCGCAATATGTCACGGTGCGCAAGCTGCTGGACAGCGGTCATGGCTGGGTAAAGGTGTCGGGTGCGTATCTGTATGGCGGCGGCACGCCGCCGGACTATGCGGGCGCCAGTGCGGCGGCGATGGGTTATATCAAGGCGGCGCCCGAACGTTGCGTCTGGGGAAGTGACTGGCCGCACCCCGACGCCACCAAGAAACTGAACCCGGTGGCGATGCCGGATGACGTCACCTTGCTGAACCTGATGGCCAAATGGGCGCCGGACGCGAAGTTGCGCCACCGCATCCTGGTGGAAAATCCGGAACGTTTTTACGGCTTCGATCCCAAGAAGCGGCCCAAGGCGCTCTAGGCCAGCATCGCCTCATAAGCAGCTTCGATATTTTTGCGAAAGCGTTCGCTGTCGAAAAGCGATGTGGTGGTGCGGTTGCGCGCCAGCTTTTCGCGTGTTGCTTTCAGCAAGGCCGGGCCTGTCGCCAGTTCCAGCGCCAGCTCCTCATATTTTGCCGGTGACACCGTCACCAGTTCGGGCAAGTCGATCGCTTTCAGCAGGCTGGAAGCGACGCGGCCGGTAAAGGACTTGCCGTAGCAGGTGACGACCGGCAGCCCTGCCCACAGCGCGTCGCTGCAGGTGGTGTGGGCGTTGTAGGGCAGCGTGTCCAGGAACAGGTCCGCCAGTTGATGCCGCGCCAGATGCTGCTCTGGCGGCAGCCGGGGCGCGAACACCAGCCGGCCCGGGTCCACGCCGCGCGCCTTGGCCTCGGCGCGCAGATTGTCGGCATGGGGTCCGTCCAGCAACCACAACAGGCTGCCATCGACTTGCGACAACAGCCGCATCCAGATGTCGAACACCGGCTGCGTGATCTTCCAGCTGTTGTTGAAGCAGCAGAAGACAAAGCCGTTCTCCGGCAAGCCCGCTTCGGCGCGGCTGGGCGCCGGCGGCACCACGCGCGTGGCGTCATTGGCCTGGTAGCAGTCGGGCAGGTGGACGATCTTCTCGCTGAAGAAAGGCTGCTGATCGGCGGGCAGGGCGATGCGGTCGGCCAGAACCACATCCATGAAGCGGGCGCCGGTGGTGCCGGGATAGACCAGATAGTTCACCTGCACGGGGGCAGGGCGATAGCTGAAGATGCCGGGACGGGCGCCTGCGGTATGGCCGTTCAGGTCCACCGCGATGTCGATCTCGCGGGCCCGCAGCATCTGCGCCACTTCGGAATCGCTTTTGCCCCGCACATCCTCGAAATGGTCGAATGCCTTCTTCATTCGGGCGCGCAAGGCGCTGCCGTCGTCGGGTCCGAAGGCGATAGCGGTGACTTCGAAGCGGCTGCGGTCATGGCGTTCGAACAGTTCGGCCAGAAGCTGTGCGGTGGGATGCTGGTGGAAATCCGCGGACAGGTACGCCAGCCGGATGCGCTCATGCCCATAACGCTTGCCGTCCGACAGGGAGGGGTGGGCCGAGGCGACATGGTGGACGTAGTTCTCAGCGCAGCGCCGCAGCAAGGCGGCATCGTCGCTGTACCCCATCAGGACAAAAGGCTGGATCAGGGCGCGGCCACCCGGCGCGTTCTCCAGCAGCCGTGGCGTCAGCGCCGCGGTGCGCTTCCAGTCGCAAAGAATGCCCGCCACCTGCGCCAACCCGTTCAGGGCATGGGCATGCGCCGGATTGCCCGCCAGCGCCTGTTCGTAATGGGTCAGCGCTTCGCTGGTGCGGCCCATGTCGCGCAGCACATTGGCTTTGACATAGAGCGCCTCGGCAAAACCGGGTTGCACCGCCAGAGCCCGCTCCACCGCCGCCAAGGAGTCTCTCAGCCGCCGCATGTCCCACAGGATGACGGCGCAGTTGGTGAGCGCATTGCAATGCCCAGGCGCGATCGTTGCCGCCTTCTGAAAGCTGGCCAGAGCCTCGTCCAGCCGCTGCAAGCTGCGCAGGGCGGTGCCGCGATTGTTCCACACGCTGGCGAAATCCTGGCGCGACACGAGCACCTGATCGTAATTGGCCAGCGCCTCGACCGGTCTTTTCAGTTCCAGCATCAGGTTGGCGCGGTTGAACAGCGCTTCGAACAGGTTGGGATTGAGCTGCAGCGCCTGGTCAAACTGCGCCAGCGCCTCGGCGCGGTTGCCCAGTTGGCCCAGCACATTGCCGTAATTGACCATCACTTCGGGCGCCGGCATGGACGCCAGGATCTGGCGGTAAAGCCGTGCGGCCTCGGCCAGGTTGCCGTGCGCTTGCGCGTTGCGCGCTTGGTCGAACAATTGCTGCATCAATGGCCCGCGACCCGCTTCACATAGAATTGCGCAAAGGCCTCGGCGTCCGAATGCAGGCAGACTTCGGCATTGGGCGCGCCCGGCGTCTCCTTGGTGTTGCCGGCATCGTCCACCGTGATGTGCAGCGGGGTCAGCGGACAAAGTGAGGGCTGCAGCAGCGCGGCCAGCGTCATGGGATCGTAGAGGATTGGCGAAGAGGCGCGGGTGGCGGCGGTCCATTCATAGGTTAGCCCCGCTAGGATATTGGTCAGCATGCTGCCATACTGGAAAAGAGCGGTGCGCGCCACGTCATGGAATTTCAAATTGGCGGTGGAATCCAGCGGCATCACTTTCAGCTTCACGCCCGAGGCAAACAGTTTCTTGGCCGAGGCGATGTCGTTCTTGATGTTCCACTCGGGGTGCGGCGCGATCGGCGCGGCCACACCATAGGGATCGTTCATGGTGCGGATCGAGCCGCCCATGATCACCACCTGTTTCAACATGCGGAATGCGGCCGGGTCCTTGTCGATCATCGCCCCGACATTGGGCAGCGGCCCCACCGCCACCAATGTCACCTGGCCGGGATATTTGCGCGCCTGTTCCAGCACGAAGTCCACGGCATTGGGATGCGGGCGCGCTGCCACACTGCCGCCTTCGGCATAGCGGCGCTGGGTGAAGGCATTGAGGTTGACGGCGGCGGGCGCGCCCATCGCCACGGGAATGTCGCTGCGACCCAGCTCGCCCAGCATGCGGTCGAACATCCTGGCCCGGGTGACGGTGTCGCCGAAACTGGCCGAGACGCCCAGAATTTCGAACTCCGGACTGGACAGCGCCAGTCCCACGGCAAAGGCATCGTCAATGTCATCGCCGATATCGCTGTCGATGATGATTTTCTCGCGGGTCTGCGCCTGGGCCGCCACGGAAGCGATCAAAAAAGCGGCAGCGGCGATGCCGATGATCTTGCGCATGTTCCACCCCTGTTGTTTGGCGCCATGATGCCGGATTTGGAACCAAAAGGTCAAAGTGATCTTGACCGGATGAGCCCAAAAACGGTCACATGCGCACCCCATTCTGCCTTTGCCCAAAGGAGACGGCCCATGCCCAGCATCACCACCAAGGACGGTACGGAAATCTTCTACAAGGACTGGGGCTCCGGCCAGCCGATCGTGTTTTCGCATGGCTGGCCGCTATCGTCCGATGACTGGGACGCGCAGCTGCTGTTCTTTGTGGGAAAGGGCTTTCGCGTCATCGCCCATGACCGGCGCGGCCATGGCCGTTCCACCCAAACCGGCGGCGGTCATGACATGAATCACTATGCCGACGACCTGGCGGCGCTGACCGCGCATCTGGACCTGAAAGACGCGGTGCATGTCGGCCATTCCACCGGCGGCGGCGAGGTGGTGGCCTATCTGGCCCGTCATGGAGAGAGCCGTGTTTCCAAGGCGGCCATCATCAGCGCGGTGCCGCCGCTGATGGTCAAGACACAAGCCAATCCGGACGGCCTGCCCAAGGCCGTGTTCGATGATCTGCAGGCGCAACTCGCGGCCAACCGCTCGAAATTCTACCGCGACGTGCCCGAAGGGCCATTCTATGGCTTCAACCGGCCGGGTGTGAAATCCCAGGAATCCGCCATCGCCAATTGGTGGCGGCAAGGCATGATGGGCGGCGCCAAGGCGCATTACGACGGCATCGTCGCCTTTTCCCAGACCGACTTCACCGAAGATCTCAGGAAGATCACCGTGCCTGTACTGGTGATGCACAGCGAGGACGACCAGATCGTTCCTTATGTCGCCTCGGGACCGCTTTCCGCCAAGCTACTCGAAAATGGCATACTGAAAACCTACAAGGATTTCCCGCACGGCATGATCACCACCCAGGCCGACACGATCAACGCCGACCTGTTGGCCTTTATCAAGGGGTAAACCGAATGCGAATTCTGATTGCTGTATCGTTGTTGCTGGCCGCAGCGCCCGCGCTGGCGGCCGAGGCTCCCGCCGCCAAAGTCAGCCCCCTGATGGCCCAGGCACTGGCCAATGCGCCTGGCCAGACCCTGACGGCGGTGACGGTCAATTACCCGCCGGGCGGCAAGTCCGCGGCCCATCGCCATCCCGGCAGCGTCTTTGTCTATGTGGTGAGCGGCAAGGTGCGCTCGCAGGTTTCCACCAACGGTCCGGTGAAGGTCTTTGGCCCCGGTGAAACCTTCTTCGAGCCGGAAGGCAGCACCCATATGGTGAGCGAGAATGCCAGCGACAGCGAACCGGCCAGCATCCTGGCGGTGTTCGTGGCGCCCACCGGCGCGACGCTCACCATGCCGGCCATGCCC
Source organism: Alphaproteobacteria bacterium (assembly GCA_013697055.1). Taxonomy (GTDB): domain Bacteria; phylum Pseudomonadota; class Alphaproteobacteria; order Micropepsales; family Micropepsaceae; genus Rhizomicrobium. The sequence goes on along the minus strand of JACCXK010000093.1, from coordinate 33,859 downwards.
GGGATGAAATGAGAAGACGCGCCGTCCTGTTGGGATTGTTGTTCTGCACGGGGGCGGCCTTCGCCGCCGACGATGCGCTGAGCCCGGCTGCCAACGCCGCCTTCCTGGCCGCCAATGCCAAAAAGCCCGGCACCATCATCCGCCCTAGCGGGCTGCAATATCGCGTCACGCGCGCCGGCACCGGCAAACGGCCGGGCGGCAGTGATGTGGTGCGCGTCGCTTATGCCATGCGTCTGATCAACGGCGCAGTGGTGGACAGCACCACCCCGGTGCTGCCCGCTTCGCTGTTGATCAGCACGGTGTCCCTGGCCGGCCTGGCCGAGGCTTTGCCCCTGATGCATGAGGGCGACCGCTGGCAACTCGTCATTCCCGCCAACCTGGCTTTTGGTCCCAAAGGCGCGCTGAATGGCGCGGTGGGACCCGATCAGGTGCTGGTGATGGAGGTGACATTGATTTCCACCGCGCCGCCGCAGCCGGGACAGGCGATGACCCCAAGTCCGTTTTCGCTATGGGGCAATGGCCGCGAGAGCGGCGCAACTTTCACGCTTCGCAATTAAAGCCCAAAATTAGAGAGAAGGTTTCAGCCGGTAATGGTTGACGCCCCAGGCGTCACCATCCTTGAAACCGAAGCTTTCGGCGGTGGCCAGGAAGAACATGCGCCAGCGCCGCCGCCACACCCCGGCCTGCGCGCCATAAACGTCCTTCAGGATGGGATCGATCCTGGCGCGATTGGCATCGAACAGATCCAGCCATTGCAGGGCGGTGCGCTTGTAATGGCTGCCGCTCCAGCGCCATTCCTCTTCCACCGTGAACAGGTCGGGAAATTGCCGGATCAGGCCCACAGTCGGCATGATGCCGCCGGTGAAGAAATGCTGGCCCATCCAGTCTTCCGAATCGCGCCAGTCATAGCGCGCCGGACGATGGCGATGGGTGAAGATATGAATGAACAGCCGTCCGTCGGGTTTCAGCCATGTGCGCACGCGGCTGAGCAGCGCCTGCCAGTTGGCCATATGCTCGAACATCTCCACCGACACCACCCGGTCGAATGCCTTGTCGGTGTTGAAGTCATTCATGTCGGCGGTGATGACGGTGAGGTTGGTCAAGCCGCGCGCCCGCGCCTGGGCTTCGATGTAACCGCGCTGCGGTGCGGAATTGGAGACCGAGGTGATGCGCGCGCCGGGAAACTTCTCGGCCATGTATAGCGACAGCGAACCCCAGCCGCAGCCCAGTTCCAAAATCTCCTGGCCGTTCGCCAGCCCGGCATGGGCCACCGTCTCGGCCAGGGCGATGGCTTCGGCTTCGCCCAAAGTTTCGGTGCCCTTCGGATACAGGCAGCTGGAATATTTGCGGTGCGGCCCCAGGAACAGGGCAAAGAATTCGGGCGGCAATTCGTAATGCTGGCGGTTGGCGGCATCGGCATGTTCGGCGATGGCATGGCCGGACATGGCGCGGGCGAAATCCGCATCGGTGCCGGGCGGCGTGACGCAGGCGTCATTGGCGGCGATCACCCGGCGCATCCCGGCGCGGATCACGAAATCGGGCAGGGGCGCGCGTTCGGCAAGATTGGCGGCGGCGGTGGCGAAACTCATGCAAAATCCTTGTTGCAACTGCTTACGAAATGGGCGCGGTGGCAGATCATCTAAAGGGAAAAATGCCTTATGGGACAAGCCCGGACAGGGTTGCGCAGGTCCCCCGCCCATGTAACGCTTGGCCCATAAGGGAGAGGCTCGGAAGGCCATAAGGCCGGCAACAGCCTCCAACGGGGGTTGGGTCATGCATTTTTCCAGGAAGTTTCTGCTTGCCGCCGGGGCCGCCACGCTTGTCGCGGGGCTCGGCGCCGGACCGTCCGCATATCGCACCGCCCAGGCGCAAGAGTCGTCGGGCGACATCATGGTGCCCAAGTTCGAGGTCGACCCCTTCTGGCCCAAGCCTTTGCCCAATCACTGGCGCCTGGCGATGGTCATCGGCCTGTCGATGGACGCCAAGGACAATGTCTGGATCGTCCACCGCCCCCAGACCCTGGAGCAGAAGGAATCCTACGCCACCCGCAATGAAGCCGATTGCTGCACTGCCGCCCCCGACGTGCTGGAGTTCAATCCGGCCGGCGAATTGATCCGCCATTGGGGCCGCGACGAGGTCAAGGGCAACGGCCATGACTGGCCCAGCTCCAATCACGGCATCACCGTTGCGCCGGACGGCAATATCTGGCTGGGCGGCAATGGCGCCTATCAGCCCATGGCGGCGCCCGGCAGTGCGGCGCAGTTTTCGGCGCCGCCGAATGTGGTGCCGCCGCTCTATGCCGGCGGGGGGGTCGGCCAATATCACGACAGCTTCATCCTGAAATTCACCCCCGATGGCAAATATCTGGGCCAGATCGGCAAGGCCAATGGCAGCAAGGGCAGCCTGGACACCGAGAATGTGCGCGGCGTCGCGCAGATTCGTTTCGCCGGCAACGAGATGATCCTGGCCGACGGCTACGGCAACAAGCGCGTGTCGATCTGGGACGCCACCACCCTGAAGTTCAAGCGCATGTGGGGCGCTTACGGTCACAAGCCCGATGACACGCCCATCCCGCACTATGATGTGAACTCGCCGCAGTTCGGCAATCCGATGCATTGCGCCCAGCCCAGCAATGACGGGCTGATCTATGCCTGCGACCGCACCAATAACCGCATCCAGGTGTTCAAGATGGACGGCACCTATGTCGCCCAGTATGCGCTGAAGCCGGAGACCCGCGGCGACGGCTCGGCCTGGGAAATGGCCTTCAGCCGCGATCCGGCGCAGAAGTTCGCCTATGTCTCCGACGGCGCCAACGAGAACATCCATGTGTTCGACCGCAAGACCATGAAGGAACTGTACTGGTTCGGCGGCGGCGGCCGCGGCCCGGGCCAGTTCTATGCGGTGCACTCCATCGTCACCGACACCAAGGGCAACATCTACACCACCGAGACCTATCGCGGTCAGCGGGTGCAGAAGTTCGTCTACAAGGGCATGGTGCCGCTGAGTTCGCTGCTGAAGCAGAAGGTCGTTGGAGGCAGCGTCATCAATCCGTAAGGCGGCGTTGATGTTGAAGAAGATCGCAACCGGCGCCGGGCTTCTTGCGGCGCTTGCCGTATCCGGCGTGGTGCTGGCGGCCCTCGCCATGCCCCAGCCGGCGGCGAAGCCCCAAACCGGCGTGAATTCGGCGCGGCTGGCCGAAGGCAAGCCCTTTGCGCCCATCTGCAAGACCGGCGAGGTGGTGGACAGCCGCCCCGATCCGGCCTGGGTGGGCCAGAGCTTCGCCCGTGACAATTGCACGGCGCCGCAAATGCCCGCCGCGGTGAACGGCCTGGTCGCCAGCCGGGAGGAGATCGTCGCCGGCATGGCGGCGACCAAGCGCTATGCCGCTTTGTCGGATGCCTATCAGCGCTGCATCCGCGATTTCGTCACTGTTCGGCAGTCGCGGTCCGATGCCGGCAAGCCGGCGGCCATGGCTTTGGCGACGATCGAGAACCACCGCATCCTGGTGTCCGAGACCAACAAGAACAAGGCCAGGGCGCGGATGGATGCCTCGATCATGGCCTTCAACGAATATGGCAGCGGATGCCCGGATCAATGAGGCGGCTGGCGGCACTGGCGGGTTTGCTGCTGTGTTCCACAGCCGCCCATGCGGGCCTGATGATCTCGGCCAATGACGGCAAGCAGATCGTCAAGGGCGATCCCACCCCGCGCACCCCCGACAGCGTTTCTGTCCTGGACATGAATCACTATCCGCCGCGCGTGATCGGCACGCTGCAGGTACCCGCCGCCATGATCGGATCGCCCAATGCGGTGGCGGTGGGCGCGGGCGAGAAGTTCGCCATCATCACCGCGGCGCAGAATTATGTGGAGACCGATCCGGAAAATCCCGTGCCCGGCGACACGGTGTCGGTGGTCGATCTGGCCGATCCCGCCCATCCCAGGCTGCTGCAGACCGTTCATGCCGGCCTGACCCCCGGCGGCGTCAGCATCAACCGTGCCGGGAATTTGGTGCTGGTCGCCGGCAAGACCGACGACTCCGTCACGGTCTTTACCCTGCTCGACAAGCATCTCACGCCTGCCGGAAAAGTGGACCTGGGCAAGGGTGCGGCGCCCAGCGATGTCGTGTTCGCACCGGATGGCCGCAAGGCCTATGCCGTGGCCATGGGCGCCACCAGGATCATGGAATTGGAGATCGATGGCTCCCGCGTTACCCGCAGCGGCAAGGATGTGGCGACCGGCAACTCGCCCTACGGCGCCATGATCACGCCGGACGGCAATTGGCTGATCAACACCAATGTCGGCGGCATGCTGGAGAAGAAAACCGCCGGCACCCTGACCATGATCGATCTGAAGACCGGCAAGCTGGCGCTGAACCTGGAAGTGGGTAAGACGCCCGAACATGTCGCCTTGTCGCCGGATGGCCGTTATGCCGCGCTGGTGCTGGCCAATGGCGCGGCGACGGTGCGCAGCGACCCCAAATATGACGGTCTGGTCGGCATCGTGCGGATTTACGCGTTGGGGCCGGGCACCCTGACCCCGGTGACCGAGGCCAGTTCCTGCCACTGGGCGCAGGGTCTGGCCTGGAGCGACGACGGCAAGCTGGTGCTGCAGCAATGCGCTACGGAACGCATCATTCAGGTCTTCCGCTTTGACGGCCACAGCCTGGCGCGCGACGATGCCGCGAGTTTGACCTTTGAATCGCGCCCCGGCTCGCTGTCCACCCAGCACAGCCGCTAGGAGATGACATGAAAGCCGCTGCCGCCCTGGCCCTTCTGGCCATGACCACCATTTCTGCCTTTGCCGCCGCGCCCAAAGCGCCGGAGCCGGCCAGGCCGGTGGACGCAGCCAGCTTCTTTGCCGGACGCTGGTACGAGATTGGCCGCACCCCCAAGAGCTTTAACGCCGGCTGCGTTGCCGGTGTCACCGATTACCAGAGCAAAGATGGCGGAATCTTTGAACGTGACGCCTGTCACGACAAGACGCCGGACGGCAAGGAAGAGTCCATTGGCGGGCCGTTGAAGATCCTCAACCCCGGCACCAACACCAAGGTCGATGTCACTTACCGGGCGCTGGGTGGGCTGTTCCCCATCCACCGCGAATATTGGGTGCTGGATCATGGCGACAGTTGGTTCATGATCGCCAATCCTGAGATGACCGAGGTCAATCTCTATACCCGCGAGCCGCGCCCGGCGCAGGTGCTGGTGGACAGGATGACCAAGCAGATCAAGGACCTTGGCTATGCCGGTCCACTGGAATTCCCCACTTTATCGGCGGCCAAACCGTAAAGGTTCCGTCATTCCGCGATAGCCGCGCACCCGTCCGCTTGAAGTCGCAGCCAAAAGCCTAATAGGCTTGCCTCGCGGCCTTCGGGTGAAGTCGGTATGAAGCGCAAATCGCTTTATAGCCGTGCGGGACGGCAGCGTGGTTCCGCCGGTAGCGTTCCTTCCCAGGCGCCGCAACACGCGCAGTGGGAGGAAAGTCCACGCCTTGGCGCGCAGCTTTGGTCCTGGAGCAAGAGTTTCGCCGCGCGGCATGAGCGCATCCTGCCGGCCGTTGCATCGGCGCTGGCGGTGCTGCTGCTGATCGGCGGCTGGCAGCTTTTCCATCCCGGCCCGCGCGCGCTCAGTCAGTGGGATATCGACAATGCGGTGAAATACACCATGTCGCACACCGATGCGCCGCCCGCCGACACGGCCATAGCCGCCGCCATGGTGGGGCCTTCGGTGGTGCGGGTGGAAGGGTTCCTGTCGCCCGAACGCGCCGCCCAGGAAGCCAAGGCGGAAGCGGCCGCGGCGAAGAAAATGAAAAAGGAAAAGCCAGGCGGCCAGCATGTCCTGCCGCCGCGCACCCCCGACGACCAGCAGGATAAAGACAAGCCGGATTCCATCGGCAGCGGCGTGGTGATCACCGCCAAGGGCGACATTCTCACCAATCTGCACGTCATCCGCTCCACCGATCGCTGGGTGGTGACCTTCTGGGACGGCAGCAAATCCGAAGCCAGTGTCGTCAACATCCAACCGGAAAACGACTTGGCGGTGATCCGGGCCAAGACTGCGCCCGATGATCTCAAGCCCGCCACATTGGCCTCCACCGGCGGACTCAATCCCGGCGATCCTGTGGTGGCGGTGGGCTTTCCCTTTGGCCTGGGGCCTTCGGTCTCCGCCGGCGTGGTTGCGGGGCTGAAGCGCGAATTCGTCGATCCCGACCGCAAGGAGGGCGAAGCGCGGCTTTCCAACCTGATCCAGTTCGACGCCGCGGCGAACCCCGGCAATTCCGGCGGACCGCTGGTCAACCGCGAGGGTGAGGTGGTGGGCATCGTCACCGCGATCTTCAATCCCACCGGCCAGCATGTCTTTGCCGGCATGGCCTTCGCCGTGCCCATCGAGAATGCGGCCAAGGCCGTTGGGACCAGCCCACTTTAGAGGACAGGACATGAGCAACGCGCATCCGGGTTTGGAACATCTTCTTTATGAAGTGAAGAAGGTGGTGGTAGGCCAGGATCATTTCCTGGAGCGGGTGCTGGTGGCGCTGCTGGCGGGCGGGCATCTGTTGGTCGAAGGCGTGCCGGGCCTGGCCAAGACTTTAACGGTAGCCACCCTGGCCAAGGCGATGCAGGGCAAGTTCAAGCGCATCCAGTTCACCCCCGACCTGGTGCCCGCTGATCTCACCGGCACGCGCATTTTCAACCAGAAGAATGGCGAGTTCGTCACCATGCTGGGGCCGGTGTTCGCCAATCTGGTGCTGGCCGACGAAATCAATCGCGCCCCCGCCAAGGTGCAAAGCGCGCTGCTGGAAGTGATGCAGGAGCGCCAGGTCACCATCGCCGGCGAATCCTTTGTTGTCCCAAAGCCCTTTGTGGTGATGGCGACCCAGAACCCCATCGAGACTGAAGGCACCTATGCTCTGCCGGAAGCGCAAGTGGATCGTTTCATGATGAAGATCCTGATCGGCTATCCATCCGAGGAAGAGGAATTCGTCATCGTCCAGCGCGTCACCGGCGATCCGGTGGCGGTGGCGCCGGTGACCTCGACCGACGATCTGCTGCAGATGCAGGCAGCGGCGCGGCGGCTCTATGTCGATCCGTCGCTGATGATCTATGCCGTGAAGGTGGTCGCCGCCACCCGCGCGCCGGAGAAATGCGGGTTGCCGCAATTGGGGCGCTTTATCCAGTATGGCGCCAGCCCACGCGCTTCCATTGCCATGATCGAGGCGGGGCGGGCGCTGGCTTTCATCCGCGGCCGCGACTATGTGCTGCCGGCCGATGTGATGGACGTGGCGGCCGATGTGCTGCGCCACCGGCTGGTGCCGTCCTATGAGGCGCTGTCGGAAGGCATGACCTCCGACCAGATTCTCAATCAGATCCTGCGGGCGGTGCCGCCGCCCATCCTGGAGACATTGCGTGCCGCCAGTCTCTGAAAATGTCCTGCGCCGCCTGGAATTGCCGGTGATGCGCCGGCTGGAAGGGCTATTGCAGGGCGACTACAGAAGCCCCTCGCGCGGCGATGGCCTCGACCTGGCGGACCTGCGCGAATACCAGTTCCATGACGATGTGCGGCGCATGGACTGGAACGCCACCGCCCGGCTGGATGCGCCCTTCGTGCGCGACTATCTGGAGGATCGGGAAATTCCGGTCTGGTTCCTGCTCGACATGAGCCCGTCGATGATGTTCGAAGGTGTCAGCGTCTCCAAGCACACCGTGCTGATGGAGTTCACGCTTCTGATGTGCCGGCTGATGCTGGGCCGCGGCAACCGGACCGGCGCCATGATCTTCTCCGGCCAGGTGGACCGCACCATCCCGGCCAGCGGCGGGCGCCGCCAGTTGCTGCATATCCTCAGCGCCGTCAGCGGTCATCGCCCGGGACGCGGTGCCACCGACCTGAAAGCGGTGCTGGCGCAGGCCGCCGGGGTCATCCGCCGCCGCTCGCTGGTCTTTGTGGTCTCCGACTTCATCAGCAGTCCCGGTTGGGAACAGACGCTGACCCGGCTTTCCCAACGCCACGATGTGGTGGCGGTGCGCCTGACCGATCCTTTGGACACGCGCATGCCGGACCTGGGGTTTCTCACCTTCCAGGACGCCGAATCCGGCGAACAGTTGTTCGTCGACACCAACAGCCGCGGCTTCCAGCAACGTTTCGCCGACGCCGCCGATACGCGCGAAGCGGCTTTACGCGCCGGTTTTGAAAAAGCCGGCGTGGATGTGGTGGAGCTGGGCACCGAGGATGAGGTGCTGGATGCGCTGGTGCGCTTTGCCGCGATGCGCAAACAAAGCCAGAGGTCGGCATGAAAGACCTGTTCGGCATTCCCTGGTCGCGGCTGGGCGGGCTGATCCCCAGCATCTCCTTCTCCTGGCCGGTAATGCTGTGGTTCCTGCTGCTGGTGCCGGTGATCGCCGCGATCTATGTGGTGCTGCTGCGCCGCCGCCGCAAAAGCGCCTTCCGCTATCCCAACCTGGCGCTGGTGCGCGAGGCCAGCGACGGCCCCGGCTGGCGGCGTCATGTTCCCCCGGCGCTGATGCTGGCGGCCTTTGCCATGCTGCTGCTCGCCATGGCGCGGCCGTCCGCCGAAGTCGCGCTGCCGAGCCGTGTCGCCACCGTGATCCTGGCGATGGACGTGTCGGGCAGCATGCGCGCCACCGATGTGAACCCGTCGCGTATCATGGCGGCGGAGACGGCGGCCAAGGCCTATATCAAGGACCAGCCGCGCGACGTGCGCATCGGCATCGTCGCCTTCGCGGCCACCGCGCTGCTGGTACAGGCGCCGACCACCGACCATCCGGCCCTGACCGCCGCCATCGACCGGTTCGAGCTGCAGCGCGGCACCGCGGTGGGCAGCGGCGTGCTGGTGTCGCTCTCGACCCTGTTCCCGCAGGAAAACTTCCCCATCAACCAGTTCAACTCCGACACGGCCGGCCGCTGGGGCAACTACGATTTCCGCGAACGCTTCGGCGGCACTGCGCTGGGCGAGCGCGCCAAGGCGCCGCCCAAGAAGCATGTCCCGGTCGAGCCCGGCTCCTACAAGAATGCGGTAGTGATCCTGCTCACCGACGGGCAGACCAATGCCGGCTTTGACCCGATCGAAGCGGCGCGCATGGCCAGTGAGTACGGCGTGCGGGTCTATACCGTCGGCTTCGGCACCGCCAAGGGCAATATCGTCGGTTTCGGCGGCTGGTCGATGCGCGCACAACTGGACGAGGTGGCGCTCAAGAAGATCGCCGACATGACCCATGCGCGCTATTTCCACGCCAACAGCGCCGAAGACCTGAAAGCGGTGTACGACGTGCTGTCGCGCCAGCTGGTGGTGGAGACGCGGGAGATGGAAATCACCGCCTTCTTCGCCGCGCTGGCGGCGCTGCTGATGCTGGCGGCGGCGGGGCTTTCGCTCGCCTGGTTTCACCGCATCCTGTAAATTGCACGTTTCACGACGCCAAGATCGTCGCACACTGCGAAATGGTCATCGGTTCGCGTACAAAGCTATTGGGAAATTGTATAGTGACAGGACGGAACCCGCGGTGCGCGTGGCTGTTGATCAATCCAGCACCCCAAAATTCCTGAGGCGCGCCCTCCGGCGAGTGCGTCAAGTCATGAGGTTCTGCTGTGAGTTCTGATTCCGTCGAGAGCAAGGTCCCGGAAGTTGTTCTGACATTCTGGATCATCAAGATACTGGCCACGACATTGGGCGAAACGGGCGGCGATACGCTCTCAATGACGATGAATCTGGGATACCTGCTGAGCACGGCAATATTCGCCACGGCGATGGTTTTATTCGTCATTCTGCAAATAATGTCCCGAAAATTTCAGCCCTTTCTGTATTGGGCCACGATTGTCGCTTCGACCACCCTTGGGACGACGCTGGCGGATTTCGCAGACAGATCCCTGGGGATCGGCTATCCGGGGGGTTCACTGCTGTTGCTGGCCCTGGTGGCTGCTTCGCTCGGGACTTGGTATTGGGCGGAAGGAAGCGTGTCGGTAGCGACGGTCAGCAGGCCCCGTGTGGAGGCATTCTATTGGGCTACCATAACCCTTTCGCAGACCCTCGGTACTGCGCTGGGAGATTGGGCTGCTGACAGCGGTCTTGGATATGGCGGTGGTGCGTTGGTATTCGGAGCCGCTCTCGCCGTGATAGCGGGCCTGTATTTTTGGAGCACCCTTTCGCACGTGCTTCTGTTCTGGGCCGCGTTCATCCTTACCCGTCCGCTCGGCGCGACCGTGGGAGACTTTTTCGACAAGCCCGTAGCGCAAGGCGGTCTAAACGTGAGCCGCCCCCTGGCATCTGCGATTATCGCTGTGTTGATTGTCCTGTGCATCGCCATCTTCCCGCAACGCGCCGGTCAACATCCAGGCGTGGCGGAACCCGCGAAATAGGCGGCCGCAAGCGGGCCTCGAAACTAGTCGGGATGCGATCCTTCCTTCTTGTTCTCCAGAACGGCGCCGCTCTGGGCATCAATACCGACTTCATACATGATCCCATTGCTGACCACATCGAAGGAATAGCGCAAGCCGGAGCCGCCCTTTTCGCGTTCAAGTTCCTTGTCCTTGATCTGGCCGGGCCGCGCTTTCAAGGCAACGTTTGTCGCCTGCGCGATAGTGAGCCTGGCGTTTTTGGCAAGGTCCTCACCGCTATAGGCGATTGCGGCGGTGGCGACGCCCGCGAGCAGAGTGATTGAGAGGATAGCGGGGATTGCAGGTTTCATTTGGCGTTCCTTTTGCGTGACAGCCCCCTGCCGAAACAGCAAACAGGAATCCGCCGCCGTCGTGCAACATACAAAGTCCCAACCCGGAACCTGCGAATTGCCATCGCGCCGTCGGGGAAACGGCGCTGGCCTGGTTTCACCACTTCCTCGAGAACCGCGCAAAAGCCTGTGGGCGCTCCACAATTGCGCCTTATTGCCAGTCTTCCCCTTCTGTGTCTGAATTCAGCAAAGAGTCTTGGGGGACTTGGGCATGACCAATCTGACGCGCCGCACATCCATGTTGATGATGGGGGTGGCCTCCGCCTTTGCCGCCATGGCCCGGCTTCCCGCCATGGCGTTGACCAGCCTGACGGCGCGGCCCCGCCGTGCGGTGACCGACGCCGACAAGGGCCATGCCCTGACCCTGGCCAAATCCAATAAGACCATCGTCGGTTACAGCGACCAGATCACGGTGCGGCCGGGCGAGAAGATCACCTTTCACGTCAGCACCTATGCCCCGGGCGATTACAAGGCCTCGCTGGTGCGGGTGATCAATGGCGATACCCTGTCGGGCGCCGGGCGTTTCCGGGTCGATCCGGTCTCGGCCGATTTCGCCAAAAGCTATCCTGGGGCTGAGCAGAAGACCTGGCCCGGCTCCTATGTCACCTTCGACCAGGCCTCGCCGTCGGCCGTCACCAGCAGCACCCGCGATTTCTCGGTGGTGGCGTTGGTCAAGCCCACCTTGCCGGGCAAGGGGCCGCAAATTATCGCCTCGCAATGGGACCAGACCAAAAAGACCGGCTGGGCCATCGGCATCGATGAGCGCGGCGAGGGCGCGCTGTGGGTAGGGCAGGGCGGAGGCAAATATTTCAAGCTGCGCACCTCGCGCTATATCCAGCATGGTCACTGGACCGTGCTGGGGGCGTCGTTCGATTCTTCGTCAGGCGAGTGGCGCGTTTATGACGTGCTGATGACCGATCCCAATTTCACCCTCGCTTCCAACAGCGACCCCTGGCATTACATTTTCGGCACCCGCCGCCTGGCCAAGGCCTGGACGGTGGCCAGCGGCACGCCGATGCGCTTTGCCGCCGGCAGCGGCGAGATGATGGCCAACGGCCAACCCGCGCCTTATGCCCTGTTCAATGGCCGTATCGACGGCGTACGCCTGTCGGGCAAGGTTCTGCATCCCACCGACATGATCCGCGTCGCCACGGCGACCAAACTGGACGAGGTCGCGGGCGATGACATTCGCGGCTTCTGGGACTTCGGCCGCGGCATCGGCACCTTGACCGTGCATGACGCGACCGCGGCGGCCTGGAACGGGCGCGGCGTGAACTGGCCGCAGCGCGCCATGAAGGGCTATCACTGGACCTCCAGCAAGGACTGGCGCCAGCAGCCGGGCGAATTCTCGGCGATGTATTTCCGCGAAGACGATCTGCTGGATGCGGAATGGAATCCCGGCTTCAGCTATACGGTGCCGCAAGGGTTGAAGAGCGGCATCTATGCCGTGCATCTGCAGCACGGCAAGTCCGAGCATTATGTGCCGTTCTTCGTGGCGCCGCCCAAGGGCACCACGACTGCAACCACGGCCTTCCTGATCCCCACCACCACCTATCTGGCCTACAGTAACTGGACGCGCAATTTCGCCCAGTTAGAACGTTATCCCGCGTTCCACTTCAACGCCGACGATATCGATTTCCTGATGCAGCATCCCGAATTCGGGCGCGGCCTGTATGACCAGCATATCGACGGCACATTGGTGACGCGCTCATCCTGGCGGCGGCCGCTGCTGACGGTCACGCTCAAGACCTGGCTGCACCTGATCAATTCCGACACCCAGGTCGTGGACTGGCTGGAACATGAAAAGATGCCCTACGACATCATCACCGACGACCTGGTGCACAAGGAAGGCAAGGCGCTGCTGTCGCGCTATCGCACCGTGATCACCGGCCAGCATCCGGAATACCAGTCGCCGGAAATCTTCACCGCCGTGAAGGACTATCTGGGCTCCGGCGGGCGCTTTATGTACTTGGGCGGCAACGGCTTCCAGAATCCCGCGGCCTGGCGCGATGACGGCATCCCGGCGGTCGAACTGCGGCGCCTCAACGAAGTCTATTGGACGCCGCAGAATTTCGAGGGCGAGCGCCGCTTCGAACTCAACGGGGTGGACAATCTGGAATGGGACCACGGCTGGCTGACCCACACCTTGGGCCTGCGCTATGCCGGCACCACCTTCGGGTCGGGCAACACCTATTACAAGGTGCTGCCGGATTCGAAAAACCCGCGCGCTGCCTTCATCTTCGCCGGCGTGCATAATGAGATCATCGGCGACTACGGCACCCATTTCGGCGGCGCCGCGGGCGATGAGTTCGACCGGGTGGATTATGACGCCGGCACGCCGCGCCATGCCCTGCACCTGGCCAAGTCCGAAGGCACGCCGATCCCGGTCTGGGCCAACGCGCAACAGGCGGTGCAGATGCGCGATGATTACGACAACAAGAACTACGCCTCGCTGACCTTCTTCGAAACGCCGTCTGGCGGCGCGGTCTTTTCCGTCGGCTCCATGGCCTATATCGGGGCGCTGAATCACAACAGCTTCGACAATGACATCGCCCGCATCACCACCAATGTGTTGAAGCGATTTTCGCAAGCTGCGCCGTTCAAAGCGCCGATCTAGTGGCCGAAGCACCCGCCCTTAAGGGCAATATCGGTCGCTTCCAGCTGTTCGCCTTCGGCTTCGGCTCCATCATCGGCTCGTCCTGGTGCGTTCTGGCGGGAAGCTGGATCGCGTCGGCCGGACCCGGCGGCGCGGTGATCGGCTTTGCCCTGGGCGGCATCGTGGTCGCCTGCATCGGCGCCTGCTATGCCGAGCTGACCTCGCGCCTTCCCGTCACCGGCGGAGAGTTCACCTTTGTGCTGCATGTCTTTGGCCGGGGCTTGGCCTTCTATGTCGGCTGGTTCATCGCCTTTGCCTGGATCCTGGTGACGATTTTCGAAGGCCTGGCCATCGCCTGGCTGTTCGAGCGGCTGAACACCGGCGTGCCCGATGTGGCGCTGTACACTGCCGCCGGCACCATCGTCACCCGCAACCAGCTGATCATCGGCTGTATCGGGGCGCCGGTCATCGCGCTGCTGAATTACCGGGGCGGCCAGGTGCTGGCGCGCTTCCACAGTCTGTTCACCTACATCTTCATCAGCGGGGCGCTGGCGATGGTGGCGCTGATGCTGTCCCACGGCGCGCCCGCCAACCTGGCGCCGCTGCTGCCGGCGCAAAATCCGGTGTGGTGGGAAGGCGCCGCCGCCATCTTCGCCAATTGCGCCTTCCTGTTGTGCGGCTTCCAGGCGGTCAGCCATGTGGTGGAGGAAAAATCCGCCCGCCTGCCGTTCTCCACCCTGTTCCGCATACTGGTGCTGACGGTTGTCGCGGCCGCCGCCTTTTATTGCGTGGTGGTGACCGGTACCGCCATCATGATGCCCTGGCAAAACCTGCCGTCCCATTCCCTGGCCTTTGTCGAGGTGACGCGTCTGCTGCCCGGCGGCCAGGTGCTGGTGCCGCTGGTGCTGCTGATCGCCATTCTCTCCCTGCTCAAGACCTGGAATGGCTGCTTCCTGATGGCGTCGCGCACCCTGATCGCCCTGACGCGCGAAGGCCTGATGCCGGCGTGGATGAACAAATGGCATGGCCGCTCCGGCGTGCCGGCGCCCATCGTGCTGGTGATTTTCGTCATCAATGTCGCGGGGCTCGGCCTGGGCCGGGGCGCGGTGGGCGCATTGGTGGATGCGATCACCATCAGCCTGGTGTTCGGCTATGCCATCTGCTGCATCGGGCTGCCGGTGTTGCGCAAACGGCAAGGTGCGCGCGCCGATGTGGTGGCGGCGCCCAGTTGGGTGGTGGTGGCCGGCGTCATCGGCGCGGTGGTGATGGCGGTGCTGGCGGTGGTGATGCCGCTGGTCGCGGCCGGCGGCTGGCCGCCAGTGTTCTGGATCTTCCCCGCCTGGACGGCGATTGGAACAATCGTGCTGCTGGCAATGCGCAAAACAACCAGGGAGCTCTCATGATGCGGATGGCTTTGCTTGTGGCGGCGATGGCGGCTGTCCTGACCCTGCCAGGCTTCGGCCAACCGGTGGATGGCCTCACCGGCACGCTCTCCAGTCTCTACCGGACCTCCGACGCCCAAACCCGCTCGATCTCGCCGGAAAATCCCACCGGTGAGCCCGGCAAGGGCGGCATGGCCACCACTGGCACCGGCCAGAACGCCGCCAAGTATCTGGGGCGCGGCTGGAAGATCAGTCCGTCCATCCGGGTCAACGCGGGCGAGCGCGCAACCCTGGCCGATGTCGCCGGCACGGGCGCCATCCAGCATATCTGGCTGACCCCCGCGGTGGCCGCCGCCACCACCACATGGCGCAGCCTGATCCTGCGCATCTGGTGGGACGATGAAAAGGATCCGTCGGTGGAAGTGCCGCTGGGCGATTTCTTCGCCATGGGGCTTGGCCAATATGCCCAGGTCAATTCGCTGGCCATCACCGTCAATCCGGGCAGCGCCTTCAACAGCTATTGGCCCATGCCGTTCCGCAAACATATGCGCATCGAGGTGGAGAACCGCGCCAAGACCAATGCCACGCTCTATTTCCAGATCGATTATGCGCTAGGCAGCGTGGCGGCCGATGCCGCCACCTTCCATGCCCAGTTCCGCCAGGTGCGGCCGCTGCCCGACAAGACCGACTATGTGATCCTGGATGGGGTGCGCGGCCGGGGCCAGTATGTCGGCACCTACATGACCTATGGCATCGCCCATTCCGGCTGGTGGGGCGAGGGCGAGATCAAGTTCTTTATGGACGGCGACAGGGAATTTCCCACCATCGCGGGCACCGGCACCGAGGATTATTTCAACGGCTCCTATGATTTCGTCAGCCCGCTGACCCGCGCCTACCAGGAATTTTCCGGGCCCTATACCGGCCTGGTGCAGGTGCTGCGCCCCGAGGACCGCGAAGCCGATAGCCGTTTCGGCCTGTATCGCTGGCACATCACCGATCCGGTGCGCTTCAAGTCCGATCTGAAAGTGACGATCCAGGGGCTGGGCTGGCAGCAGGACGGCGAGGCCCGCGTTTATCGGCCGATCCATGAGAACATCTCGTCGGTGGCGTTCTGGTACCAACAGGGTGCGCATGCGCCCTATCCGGCGCTGCCGCCCGATACGGACTTGCAACCCCAGCGCCGCTGACAACAGAAAGGCAGACATCATGCTGAGTATCTTGGCGCTCGCCGCGGTCGCCCATGCGGGCATTCCCTATGACCCGCCGAGCGTGCCGATCAACAATGCCGTGGCCAAGGTGGCGCTCAGCGCCGGCAAGCCGGGCGAACTCACCAAGCCGCATGTCCATCTCACCAACCGGGTGATGATCTATTTCGAGGCCGGCACCAACACCATCCGCTACCCGGACGGTAAAGTCAGCCCGGAGCATTTCAAGGCCGGCGAAGTGCAATGGAACGACGCCATGGGCACCCATACCGCGCAGATCGCCGCCAGGGGCCCAGTGGACATCGTGCATGTCGAGCTGAAATCGCCGCCCGCGATGAAGCCAACTGTCAAAGCGCCCGCGCTGGACAAGCATTTCAAAGTCGAGCTCGACAACAACCAGGTGCGGGTGCTGCGGCTGCGGCTTGCGCAAGGCGAAAAGACGACCCCGTATCAGGAGCCGTTCGAGCGCCTTCTGGTGCCGTTGACCGCGATGCGATGGAAATCCGTGCCGCTCCAGCCGGGTGCGGTGCAATGGCTGATGCCCGGCACACAAAGCGACGAAAATGCCGGCAATGCGCCTTATGAGGCGATCCTTGTGGAGTTCAAGAAGTAACGGCCGGGGCCTCTTTTGGCGATAAAACAACGGAAAACGGCCCTTCTATTGCCAGGCCGGCACAGCCATTCGGGGCCGGAACCGGCCGGAGCCTTGTATTAAGCCCGGCAAAGGCGCATAGCCTGCGCGCGACTGCTCCAGAAGAAGCGCCAATCCCGACCCGCCTCGCGCGCGCCTGGCTCAGACACTTCCCGACTTGATGTCTTCGCCGCCCTGGCATGTGTCCGGGCGATCGTTCGCAAAGGAAATCATCATGACCATCGGTACCGTCAAGTTTTACAATTCCGCCAAGGGCTTTGGCTTCATCGCGCCGGAAGGTGGCGCTAAGGACGTGTTCGTCCACGCCACCGCGCTGGAAGCCGCCGGCATGACCTCGCTGTCGGAAGGCCAGAAGCTGACCTTTGACATCCAGCCCGACGCCAAGGGCTCCAAGGCCGTAAACCTGCAGAGCGCCTGATCGACAATGCGGCGGGCGCGGCGAATGCCGTGCCCGCCATTTTTTTCAACGCGAAGGA
The DNA here is from genome assembly GCA_013697055.1 of Alphaproteobacteria bacterium. Classification (GTDB taxonomy): domain Bacteria; phylum Pseudomonadota; class Alphaproteobacteria; order Micropepsales; family Micropepsaceae; genus Rhizomicrobium. Next base: position 16,819 of record JACCXK010000093.1, on the reverse strand, counting down.
CATCTGATGAGCCAGGACCAGCGCGCCCCGCGCCCGACCATCGTGGAAGAACTGGTTGCAGCGCTTGCGCCCCATCCCGCCGGACTGCGGCGCTGGTCGGTGATGCGTGCCATCCGCAAGGGCCGGGAGGCGGTCTCGCGTGACATTCCGCTCAAGCTGGAAAGTGACGTCGAGCGCGCGTTCCGCCAATTCTGCCGCCCCGACGGGATGCATGTGTCCGGCGCGACGCTGTTCTATCGCCCCGCCGAAAAGGCCGGCGAAGTCTGGGCGCTGGATACCTGCCACGCCGGCGCCAGCAAAACCCGGGTCGAGGAATAAGGAAGATGGCGCCCAGATCCCCAAATTATTCCCAGGACCGTCTGCAGCGCGAACGTGCCCAGGCCGCGAAGGTCAAGGAGAAAGCCGAGCGCCGCGCCGAGGAAACCGCCCGGCGCAAGGCCGAACAGACCAAGCCGAACGAAGACGGCGCAAGCTAGGCGCGATCGGGTTTTGCTTTTGCTGCCGTAATTCAGCGCCGCACGATTTTATCGCCGGAACGGCGATAAAATGGTGGGCGCGACGGGGATTGACCCTGTGCCCCCTCCCGCGTGAAGGCCTATGCAGAGCGGTGGCTTCCGCTTGATTTCACAGGATTCTTTTTGAGCGAGTTGCACGCTTGAGTGCACACATGGGCTTCGGTCATTGGCTGAATGACCGCTTTTGACCCAAAGCGGACGTTAGGCCCCCTCGCTCCCTGGCTATCCGTAGGCGGTGGGCGCCGACCTGGCGGAAGGCGAGGACGTTTCTGAGTACCGGAACCGACCAACCTTTCGTGCGTTTAGGCGGTGGGGCGGAGAGTTTCCGGGGGGCAAGTGTGGTCTCAAATAAACTGCGCGGTCGGGCGTCTTCACGCATAAATTCACCCATCGATGAACCCACCCCCGCGGGGCAGAGATACGCCGCGCAATTGGCTAATTGCATCAATAGTTTAGTTCTCAATACAAGCCATAAAATGGATGTCCTATGAGCGAAACAGTTATAGCCCGCGGCCAGAAGAAGTTATCCCACCGGACAGCAGCAAACGAAAAACTAGCAGATGCTAGGCAGGAGGATGCGGCCGCTCGGTCGCGGCATCTTCTGACGGCGATGCTCGCGTTTCGCGACGGGGACTTCTCTGTACGTTTGCCCGCCGATTGGCCAGGTACCGACGGACGTCTTGCGGAAGCCTTCAACCAATGCGTAGCCCACGAAGAGCGCATTTCAAGAGAGGTTACGCGCTTAAGCAAAACGGTGGGCAAGGAGGGTCGGCTCAAGCAGCGTATGTCCCTGCCTGGAGCTATCGGTGGCTGGGCAGAGAAAGTGGGCTCCATCAATACCCTGCTTGATGACTTGGTGAGGCCAACAACCGAAGTCGCACGCACCATCGGCGCCGTGGCAAAGGGCGACCTTTTGCAATCTATGGAGCTGCAGGCTGATGGGGAGCCACTGAAGGGCGAATTTCTTCGGTCGGCCAAGCTAGTCAATACCATGATCGAGCAGCTCTCGGTTTTCACGTCCGAGGTGACACGCGTCGCTCGCGAGGTAGGCACAGAGGGTAAGCTGGGCGGGCAGGCTAAAGTTAGAGGTGTATCTGGTGTATGGAAAGATCTGACTGAGTCCGTAAATCAAATGGCCGGTAATCTAACAGCACAGGTCCGTAACATAGCGGACGTGACGATCGCCGTGGCAAATGGAGACCTTTCCAAAAAGATCACCGTTGATGTGCGCGGTGAAATTCTGCAGCTCAAGGAAGCCATCAACACGATGGTGGATCAGCTCCGGTCCTTCGCCTCGGAAGTCACACGCATGGCGCGTGAAGTAGGCACAGACGGGAGTTTAGGTGGTCAGGCCGTGGTTCCTGGTGTTGCCGGCACATGGAAGGACCTAACCGATTCCGTAAATGCTATGGCCACAAACCTCACCGAACAGGTTCGCAATATCGCGACAGTGACGACGGCGGTCGCGCGCGGCGACCTTTCTCGGAAGATCACTGTTGATGCAAAAGGTGAGATTCTGGCTCTAAAAGAGACCATTAACACAATGGTCGATCAGCTCAATGGGTTTTCATCCGAAGTGACCCGAGTAGCCCGTGAGGTCGGGACCGAAGGAAAGCTAGGCGGCCAGGCCCAGGTGCCGGGCGTCGCCGGTACGTGGAAGGATCTCACCGACTCCGTGAATTCCATGGCATCCAACCTTACCGGCCAGGTTCGTAATATCGCAGACGTGACAACTGCCGTCGCCAAGGGCGACCTCTCCCGCAAGATCACTGTCGACGTTAAGGGGGAAATTCTGGCGCTCAAGAATACCATCAACACGATGGTCGATCAGCTTAACGGCTTCGCCGCGGAAGTCACTCGCGTGGCTCGTGAGGTGGGCACTGAAGGCAAGCTTGGGGGCCAAGCAGCAGTACCGGGTGTCGCCGGCACCTGGAAAGACCTCACCGACAACGTGAATTTCATGGCTTCCAATCTAACCGGTCAAGTACGCAACATTGCGGAAGTCACGACCGCTGTGGCGCGCGGCGATCTTTCGAAAAAGATCACAGCTGACGTCCGCGGCGAGATTCTGGAAGTGAAAAACACTATCAACACGATGGTTGACCAGCTCAATGGGTTCGCCTCAGAAGTCACGCGAGTGGCGCGAGAAGTAGGCACTGAAGGCAAGCTGGGCGGCCAAGCAGTGGTGCCTGGCGTCGCCGGCACCTGGAAAGATCTCACTGACAACGTTAACTCAATGGCATCCAACCTTACCGGGCAGGTGCGCAACATCGCCGACGTAGCTACTGCGGTAGCCAATGGCGATCTCTCCAGGAAAATTACTGTCGACGTCAAAGGCGAGATTCTCGAGCTGAAAAACACCCTGAACACGATGGTGGACCAGCTCAACGCCTTTGCCGGAGAAGTAAGCCGCGTCGCGCGCGAAGTGGGGACCGAAGGTAAGCTCGGCGGCCAGGCCGCAGTCGAAGGTGTGGCCGGAACCTGGAAGGATCTCACAGACAACGTTAACTCGATGGCGAACAATCTCACTGGCCAGGTTCGCAACATCGCGGAGGTGGCCACAGCTATTGCGGAAGGCGATCTTTCTTCGAAGATCACTGTCGAGGTGAAGGGTGAAATCCTCGCACTGAAGAACACCATGAACACAATGGTCGACCAACTCAATGGCTTCGCCGCAGAAGTCACTCGCGTGGCTCGCGAGGTTGGCACTGAAGGTAAGCTTGGAGGTCAGGCTGAAGTCCCCGGCGTCGCTGGAACCTGGAAAGACCTTACCGACAACGTGAATTTTATGGCTTCCAATCTAACCGGCCAGGTACGCAACATTGCGGAAGTTACGACGGCAGTGGCGCGCGGGGATCTTTCTAAAAAGATCACTGCCGATGTCCGCGGCGAAATTCTAGAAGTAAAAAACACCATTAACACTATGGTCGATCAGCTCAACGGCTTCGCTTCCGAGGTCACACGCGTGGCGCGTGAAGTAGGGACGGAAGGCAAGCTAGGGGGCCAAGCAGTGGTGCCTGGCGTGGCCGGAACGTGGAAGGATCTCACCGACAACGTAAATTCTATGGCGAATAACCTAACTGGCCAGGTCCGCAACATCGCCGAGGTGACCATTGCCGTCGCCACCGGCGATCTTTCAAAAAAGATTACCGCCGACGTTCGAGGTGAAATTCTCGAGGTGAAAGAAACTATCAATACGATGGTAGATCAGCTCCGTTCGTTCGCGGCCGAGGTCAGCCGCGTGGCGCGCGAGGTGGGAACTGATGGAAAACTCGGCGGCCAAGCGCAAGTTCCGGGTGTGGCGGGGACCTGGAAAGATCTAACCGACAACGTCAATTCAATGGCGAACAACCTAACCGGCCAGGTGCGGAATATTGCTGACGTCGCGACTGCAATCGCACGCGGCGACCTCAGTCGCAAGATCACCGTCGACGTGAAGGGCGAGATTTTGCAGCTGAAGGAGACCATGAACACCATGGTAGATCAGTTGTCTGCTTTCGCGTCGGAAGTCACGCGCGTCGCACGAGAGGTCGGAACCGAAGGAAAACTCGGCGGCCAGGCGGCTGTTCCCGGGGTGGCTGGAACATGGAAGGATTTGACCGATAACGTCAACTACATGGCGTCTAATCTTACCGGCCAAGTGCGCAACATTGCCGAGGTCACCATCGCGGTGGCCAGCGGCGATCTTTCCAAAAAGATTACCGTCGACGTTCGTGGAGAGATTCTGCAACTCAAAGAAACTATTAACACGATGGTGGAGCAGCTCCGTTCTTTCGCCTCGGAAGTCACGCGCGTCGCCCGCGAGGTTGGCACAGAAGGGCGGCTTGGTGGACAAGCGGCGGTCCCAGGAGTGGCCGGTACTTGGAAGGACCTCACGGACACCGTCAACGGCTTGGCAAATAACCTTACCACCCAAGTTCGGAACATTGCCGAAGTGACCACCGCCGTGGCGCGCGGCGATCTAAACCGCAAGATCACCGTTGATGTGAAAGGTGAAATCCTGGAGCTAAAGAACACCATCAATACGATGGTCGATCAGCTGAACTCCTTTGCGGGCGAAGTAACGCGAGTGGCGCGTGAAGTCGGCACCGAAGGCAGGCTTGGCGGACAGGCGGCCGTGCCAGGCGTCGCTGGTACATGGAAGGATTTGACCGATAACGTCAACTTCATGGCATCCAACCTCACCGATCAGGTCCGCGGTATTGTGAAAGTGGTTACCGCCGTGGCTAACGGCAACCTCAGTCAGCGTCTCTCAGTGCAGGCAAAGGGCGAAGTGGCGGCGCTTGGCGAGACCATCAACAACATGACCGATACACTAGCAACGTTTGCTGATCAGGTGACAAATGTCGCGCGCGAGGTCGGTGTGGATGGGCGTCTGGGCGGACAAGCCAACGTTCCGGGCGCTGCCGGCACATGGAAGGACCTCACTAGCAACGTGAACTTGCTTGCAGCCAACCTCACTACTCAGGTTCGTGCAATCGCAGAAGTAGCCACCGCCGTGACGAAGGGGGATCTTACACGTACTATTCAGGTTGATGCACGCGGAGAAGTAGCTGAGCTTAAAGACAATTTGAACACTATGATTTCGAACCTACGCGACACTACCGAAAGTAACAGAGAGCAGGATTGGCTCAAAACAAATCTCGCCAAATTTACCGGCATGTTACAGGGCCAACGCGATCTTAGCACCGTGGGAAAAATCTTGCTCAGCGAGCTGAGCCCCCTTGTCCAAGCATACCAAGGCACGATCTATCACCTCGAAAGTGGCGACCGAAATGGCACGCTCAATCTACTCTCCAGCTATGCGCACAGTGGCGATAATTTGGCTCAAACTATTAGCCTAGGCGAAGGGCTGGCTGGCCAATGTGCGATCGAAAAGAAGAGCATTTTGCTCACGGACGTTCCGCCAGATTTTCTCACCATTCACTCTAGTCTTGGGGAAGCAGCCCGGGTGAGCATTGTCGTGCTCCCGGTCCTTTTTGAGGGGCAGACCAAAGCGGTCATCGAGCTGGCGACTCTTCAACCATTCACGCCAGTCAATCTATCATTCCTTGATCAGCTGACGCTGAGCCTGGGCGCCGTCTTCAACACGATCGAAGCGACAATGCGAACTGAAGGACTACTTACGCAGTCGCAGCAGCTCACAGTTGAACTGCAATCCCGCCAAACCGAACTTCAGCAGACTAACGAGGAACTCGGTACGAAGGCGAAGCTGCTTGCGGACCAGAATGCTGAAGTGGAACGCAAGAACGCCGAGGTGGAGCAGGCCCGTCATGCGCTCGAAGAAAAAGCCATCGAGCTGGCTCTCACGTCGAAATACAAATCCGAGTTTTTGGCGAACATGTCACATGAGTTGCGAACCCCGCTGAATTCAATTCTGATTCTGAGCCAGCAGCTTGCTGAGAACGTTCCCGGAAATCTTTCTGGGAAGCAGATTGAGTTTTCTCGCAACATCAATTCTTCAGGTTCTGACCTCCTAAACCTGATCAACGATATTCTCGACCTTTCAAAGATTGAATCCGGCACCGTTACAGTTGAAGTTGAAGAAATTCCCTTCGAGCGTCTTCGTCAAAATATCGAAAGAAACTTCCGCCATGTAGCAGAGGCTAAGAATCTACCCCTTAATGTGCATTTTGAGGACAATCTGCCGCACTTTATGGAAAGCGACGACAAGAGGTTACAGCAGATCCTAAAGAATCTCCTCTCCAACGCTGTCAAGTTTACTTCGAGTGGACATGTGGACGTACGTGTCGCCGTCGCCGAAACGGGTTGGAGTACGGACCACCCTCTGTTGAGTAAGGCCGAGCATATAGTCGCCTTTACTGTTGAGGATACGGGTATCGGTATCGCACCCGATAAGCAGCGTCTTATCTTCGAAGCCTTCCAGCAGGCAGACGCGGGAACATCACGCAGATACGGCGGTACCGGACTTGGCCTTGCTATCAGTCGTGAGTTGGCCCTTCTTCTTGGGGGGGAGATTAAACTTACAAGCATTTTTGGCCAAGGCAGCAAATTCACCCTATTCTTACCTGTCAAATTCCCCGGCCGCGATACCCCGGCCAACGCAATTGGCGATGGCGCACCCATCCATTCCTCGATGGTGAGGGAATTGGTCGTTATGCCCCAAGCGCGAGAAGAGATGGTCGAAGACGACCGAGATAGTATTCTCGAGGGTGATGCTGTCTTGCTCATTATCGAGGACGACATCCGTTACGCGCGGATACTGCTCGACTTGGCGCGGGACAAGGGCTTTAAGGGAGTAGTCAGCACCCGTGGTGCGGGGGGGCTATCCCTCGCGCGGCAGCTACGTCCTGCAGCAATCTCCCTGGACATTTTTCTCCCGGACATGCTTGGCTGGACGTTGCTCAACCAGCTAAAACTGGATCCTGCGACGCGCCATATTCCGGTTCAAATTGTCACCTTAGAAGAGGAACGCCAGCATGGCTTGTCTCATGGGGCATTCGCATATCTTGTTAAAGAGGCCACCACGAGCGGCTTGGAAATCGCGTTCGATCGCCTCAAAGACTTTACCGCCATGCGGACTAAAAGGCTGCTGATAATCGAAGACAATGAGATTGAGCGGCAGTCCATAATGGAACTTCTGAACTACAAGGATATCGAGCTCGTCGCCGCAGGGAGCGGGGGCGAGGCACTGGAAGCATTGCGCCGGCAGCCCTTTGACTGTGTCGTGCTGGATCTTCGTCTACCCGACATGACGGGATTTGAACTTTTAGAGAAGTTGCATAATGAGCCAGCTTTGGCAGATGTGCCGGTTGTCGTCTTTACCGGTAAGGACCTAACAGCCGAAGAGCAAGCGCAGCTTAGGACAATGGCGAAAAGTATTGTCCTGAAAGACGTCCAATCTCCCGAACGTCTGCTTGATGAGACGTCGCTCTTCCTTCATCGGGTGATTACAGACTTGCCGGCCGAGAAACAGTCTATGCTCGAGCGTCTTCACGGGTCGAAGGAAATATTACGTAACCGCAAAGTGCTTGTTGTCGATGACGACGCGCGGAATATCTTTGCCCTTACCTCGCTTCTTGAGAACCACGAGGTAGAGGTGATCAGCACCACCAAGGGCAAGAGTGCGATTGAAATCATCAAAACCACACCGGACATCAGGCTGGTACTGATGGATATCATGATGCCGGAAATGGACGGTTACGAAACTATCCGGCAAATTCGCAGCATTCCAGAATTCAGAACTCTCCCGATCCTGGCCCTGACGGCGAAAGCGATGAAAGGTGACCGCGAGAAGTGTCTGGATGCGGGCGCGAGCGACTATATTTCAAAGCCGGTAAATACTGATCAACTCTTATCTCTTATGAGGGTCTGGCTATACCGATAACTCTCTGGAGGAATTCCAAGCGGATTTGGGACCTACGTGTGACCCTTAGACATTTTTGATGGTAAGATGAAGGAAAACAATATGAGTATCCCGGTGGCGACTGAGACCGTCGCGCGAGAAACCGTATCAGGTAGCAGTTCCTCAAGGGAGCCTACGGCGCTGTCCGCCGATGAACTGATCAATATCTTGATCGTTGATGATGAGCCGAAAAACCTGACCGTGCTTGAGACTGTTCTAGATTCCCCACGCTATAAACTCGTCCGTTCGGAATCAGCGGACCAGGCCCTGCTCGCGCTTCTGAATGAGGAGTTTGCCATCCTCATTTTGGATGTACGGATGCCCGGGGTAACAGGATTTGAATTAGCTCAGATGATAAGGGAGCGAAAAAAGACAGCCGAGGTTCCGATTATTTTTCTTACTGCCTATTATAATGAAGATCAGCATATCATCGAAGGCTATGATAGTGGTGCAGTTGATTATTTGCATAAGCCTGTCAATCCGGCCATCCTTCGCTCCAAGGTTGCCGTTCTGGCAGAGCTGCACCTGAAGCAGCGCCAACTCGAGAACGCCAACCGCAATCTATTGGCGGAAATTGAGGAGCGTCGGCTAGTCCAAGAGCAGTTACGCGAGCTTAACAGCACCCTGGAACAGCGGGTGATGGAACGCACCGAAGCTCACAGAGAGGCTGAACAGCAAATCCGATTGTTAATGAATGAGGTAAACCACCGTTCGAAGAATATATTAAGCGTCGTAATGGCGGTTGCTCAGCAGACCGTAGCCGGAAGTCCCGAACAGTTTAGGCAACACTTTGCGAGTCGCGTGCATGCACTCGCGGTGAGCCATGACCTGCTGGTTAGGAACCAATGGAAGAGCGTAGATATCGCGGATCTCGTTGTCGAACAGCTGTCTCATTTCGGCGATTTGGTTGGTCGGCGCATCCTTTTCGTTGGGCAGCCGCTTCGGTTGTCGGCTTCTGCGGCCCAGGCCCTTGGCATGGCACTGCATGAGCTATCGACCAATGCGGTTAAACATGGCGCTTTGTCTGGTGAGGACGGCTCGATAGATATCGCTTGGCAGATTGAAGGCGCCGATAAAGAGCGCTTTGAGATTACGTGGATCGAAACGAGTGGCGTTCCCATTACCGCGCCGAAGCGCCGAGGCTTCGGCACGACGGTGGTTACGAGAATGGCGCAGATGAGCCTTGATGGTGAAACCCAACTCGACTTTCCATCGTCGGGTCTCAGGTGGCGGCTCTCCTGTCCTGCGGCGAATGCTTTGGAGGTATAATGCGTAGCTCGGTCTTTTTTAGTGCCCGGTGGCGCCAATGAATTCGCGCGTGCTCATAGTTGAAGATGAAGCAATTATCGCGATTGATATCGCCGACCAGTTAGAAGGCGCGGGGTTTGAAATTGTTGGGCCTGCAGCTTCCGTCGCAAAGGCTCTTGCCCTCCTCGAGGAAGAGGGTTGCGATGTCGCCGTGCTCGATTTTAACCTGCGAGATGAGACGGCCGAGAGGGTTGCTCGTGAGTTGCGCGCCAGGGGCACGCCGTTTCTCTTCCTATCGGGAGTTTCCCGAGACCGACTGCCACAGTGGTGCAACGGCGCGACCCTCTTACCGAAACCTGTTCGTATCAGCGCGCTATCGGAGACTCTGCTGCAACTTGTATAAGGGCCCAAGTCTGAGGCCTCGGGCCGCTGTCTCGATATGGCTGGAACGAAGGTTTGCGTTTTTGGATGAAGGTGTCGCGCTCAACCGTTCGATGCCTTTGATTTAATTCAGTGTTTACCGGTGCCGGAACTTACTTACCGAAGGTCTGCTTGAATCCGAGGCGCCAGTGGGTTTGCCGCGGACGAATGACCGCTTTTGGCGCAAAGCGGACATTCCGTTTAGCGCGCCCATACGCTGTCGCTATAGGTCTCTGTCTTCCGGCTGTAATAGACCTTCTTGCTTGGCTCGCTTTCACTTGCTCTATCCCATGCCTATCTGCTTCCGCTTCGGTCTGGTTTGCCCAGCGGAGCGCATCAGCTTTCAGGTTGAAGGTTCGGCTCGATGTGAGGCCGGAGCGGCGGACTTGAACCTGCCACTTGCCTTGTCTTTGTCGAATGGTCGCCACTGTCGGGGTGTCCGTGTGCCAGGAGTGTGACACGCTGACTTGCAGTGGTTTTCTGGGGAGGTTGCCCGAACCTAGTTTCCGTTGTGGTGCAACGGTTTAGGATGGTGGGCGCGAGAGGGATTGAACCTCTGACCCCTCCCGTGTGAAGGGAGTGCTCTCCCGCTGAGCTACGCGCCCGTCCATGACGGAGGGCAGGGCTATAAGGGGGGGCTCCAAAACCGTCAAGCGGGACGGCCAAAACCGCGAGATTCTTGCCTTCAGGCAGCCAACGGCAAGTCGATCCAGAACCGGGTCTGGCGGCCGGGTTCGCTCTCAAAATCGATCCGCCCGCCCTGCGCCTCGACCAGCAGCTTGGCGATGGAGAGCCCCAGGCCGGCGCCCGGCACAGAACGCCCCACCAGTTGCGAGCGGCGGAAGGGCAGGAACACCGCCCCCCGCTCGGCCGCGGGGATGCCGGGGCCGGTGTTGGCGATCTCGATGCGGCCGAAGCCGTCGTCCCGGGCATGGGCGCTGACCCGGATGGGCGAGAAATTGTCGCCATACTTGAAGGCATTGGCGATCAGGTTGTTGAGGATCTGGGCCAGCCGCACCGGATCGGCCTGCACCGCCAGCGCGTCCTCGATCCCGTCCACCAGCACTTCCTTGCCGCCCAGGGTGGCGTCCAGCCGGATGCCGCTGATGCAGGTGGCCAGGGTGCTGCCCACTGTCACCCGCTCGGCCTGGATGGAGAGGGCGCCGGCTTCGGCGCGGGACAGGTCGAGCAGGTCGTCATGCAGCCGCTGCAACAGCTCGCCATTATGGGCGATAATGGCGGCAAATTCCGGCGCCCGTTCCGCCGACAGCGATCCCGATTCCAGCATCGACGAAAAACCGATGATCGCCGACAGCGGGCTCCTCACTTCATGGCTGACATGGCCCAGGAGCCGGCTTTTGAAGCGGCTGGCGCGCACGGCGCGGCGATGCTGGCGCTCGCCGATGGCGATGTGCAGGTCGCGGGAATTCAGCAGTCCCGCGGCGCGCACGCAAACCAGGCCGCACACCGCCATGAACAGTTGCAGATACTGGATGCGCAACACCGGATCGATGGCCATTTTCGGCACCGGCTCGGCCAGCACGATGGTGGCGATGATGATCATGGCCGCGCCCGCGCCCAACGTGCGGAAACGCGCTGTCACGAACAGAGCGGCGGGCAGCACCAGGAACTGCAGCGGATAGACGCGCAGCGGAAACACCAGCAAGGTCACTGCGATCAGCAAACTCACCGCCCCGATCGCCAGCGGCAGGCGCTGGCGCAGCCGCAGCTTCTCGATCTGTCGCCAGGAAATGGCCATGCCGATGGGAAAGACGATGCAAAAGCCCAGCACGTCGGCGAAGAACCAGTTGCGCCCCGCGGCAAAGGCATCGGGCGCACCGCCTGCCCAAGTCACCAGCATAGCGCATAGCCCGCCGAGCAGCGGCGCCAGCACGCCGATCTTGAGGCCGAACAGCGCCTGGGCGCGCACATTGGCGAAGCGCAAAGCGCGCCTTTGACCCGCGATCACCAGGCACAGCGCCAGTTCCAACGTGTTGACCAGGCTGTAGCCGATGGTCAGCAGCGCGGGCGAGCCGCCCAACCCGTTGCTGAACAGATCGGCCACGAACACGCCCACCAGCATCACGCCGCGCTCGCGCCAGCCGCGCGCATAGCGCAGCATCAGGCACAAAGCGAAGGCGTCGGCCGGCCAGATGATGGCGGTGGAGCTGCCCGGCGGCGTCAGTCGGATCGCGCCATAGCCCAGCACGAAGAATCCCACCGCGGCCAGCAGCGCGGCGACCAGGAAATCCTTGCGCAGAAACGGGGCGGGTGCGGGCAAATAACTCTCCGGTGCCGGACGGGCGGAATAGGACCCGATTCTGCAGAAATGTCACCAAAAAGCCGCGGAATTCCCAAGAAAAATGGCCGGCAATCTGACATTTCAGGAAGACAATCTTAAGCCCTGCCGGCCAAAGCTGCGGCCGGGAATTGGCGGGGTGTTTGAATGCAGCGTTGTGTCGTGATCGCCGATGACGATCCCACCATCATCAACCTGGTGAAGCTGCGTCTGGGCATGGCGCGCTACAATGTCGTCTCCACCAACGATGCCATTGCCGCGCTGGCCATGGTGCGCGCCCAAGAGCCGATTGCGGTGATTTTGGATGTGCAGATGCCAGGCGGCGGCGGTCTGTCGGCGCTGAGCAAGATCAAGTCCGATCCGCGCATGGCCAATCTGCCGGTGATGATGCTGACCGGCGAGCGCGATCCCGCAACCGTAATGGAAGCGATGTCCGGCGGCGCTGGCGACTATATGGTCAAGCCGTTCAATCCCGACGTCTTGCTGGAACGGCTGTCGCGGCTGGTGAAGTCCAGCACCATGGTGTGGGACGCCACGTCCGCCCCTCCCGCGCCGACCTGGGAGCTCTAGAGCAGCTTCAGATCGCGCAACGCCTGTGGCAGTTGGTCAAAATCATCCAGCACGATGTCTGCGCCAAGCTCTTTGGCGGGCACCGGCGTGAAGCCATAGGACATCAGGATACAGGGCGCATCAGCGGCGCGCGCCGTGTTCAGGTCGGTGATGGAATCCCCGATCATCACCGCCGGTCCGCCGCCCCCACCTCCCTTAAATACGTCTGTCACCACGTCATGGAAGATGCGCGGGTCCGGCTTGGTATAGGTCATGCGCCCCGCGCCATAGACGGCGGCGAACACCCCCTCCAGCCCCAGGCGCGGCAACAAGAGGTCGGTCAGTTCCTGCGGCTTGTTGGTCAGCACCCCCAGCCGCGCGCCTTGGGCTTTCAACGCGGCCAGGGTCTCGGCCACCTGCGGAAACAGCCGGGTGCCATCGGCGATGTGGGCGCGGTAATGGGCCAGGAAGATTTCGCCCAGGGGCGGCATGTCCGCTTCCGTCACGGGGGCGCCGCTGGCCTCCATCGCCTGGGTGATCAGCGCCTTGGCGCCAAAGCCCACCATGTGGCGCAGATGCCCCAGGTCCAGCAAAGGCCGCCCCCTGGCCGCCAGCACGGCATTGGTCGCCCCCAAAAGGTCAGGGGCGGTGTCGGCCAAAGTGCCGTCCAGGTCGAAAATCAGGGCCGGGTGTGGGGGCATGAATTAACGGATCGTCCTTAGAATCAAGGCAATATACAGTCGCAATTCGTCACTTCATCTTTTTCTCACAGGGCACTACCCAACCGCCATGTCGAAGGCTGCCGTCATCCTTGCTGCGGGCCCCCGGGAGCATTTTTTCGGCTTGCTGGTTTTGACCGCGTTGTCGTCGATGTTGGACCGAAAACATGCGACCAAAAAGATAAATGGCGCCCGCCATGAGTAAGGCTGCCATCATTCTCGCTGCGGGCGCCGGCACCCGTATGAAATCGGCACTGCCCAAGGTCCTGCACAAGGTCGCCGGGCTGCCGCTGCTCGGCCATGTCATCGGGGCGCTGAGGGCCGCCGGGGTGGAGCGCATCGTGGTGGTGACGTCGCCCGCCGGTCAGGTGGTGCGCGATTATGCCAAGGCCATGGGCTGTGACAGCGCCATCCAGGACCAGCAGTTGGGCACCGGCCATGCCGCGGCCTGCGCCAGGGACGCGCTGGCGGATTTTTCCGGCACGCTTCTGATCGTCAATGGCGACATGCCGCTGGTCACCGGCGAGATCATTGCCGAGTGCCTGCGGGCACAGGCGCGCACGGGCCTGGCCATGCTGGCCTTTGAGCCGGCCGATCCCGCTTCCTATGGCCGGGTGCTGCTGACGCCGGACGGGTTCCTGAACCGCATCGTCGAATACAAGGACGCTTCGGACGCCGAGCGCGGCGTCAGCCTGTGCAATGCCGGCTGCTATGCCGCGGACGCGCAGAAATTCTTCCAATGGACGCAGCTGCTGAACAACGACAATGCCCAGAAGGAATATTACCTCACCGACGTGCCCAGCATCGCGCGCACCGATGGGATCAAATGCGCTATCGCCGTGGCCGACGAGGTTTCCGTTACCGGCGTCAACAGCCGTGCCGAACTGGCGGGCGCCGAGCGCATGTTCCAGGACCGCGTCCGCAAGCGCCTGCTGGCCGACGGCGTCACCATGGCGTCGCCCGAGACGGTGTTCTTCGCCCATGACACGATGGTGGAGAATGACGTGGAGATCGAACCCTTTGTGGTGTTCGCAGCCGGCGTGAGCGTGAAGACCGGCGCGCGCATCCGCAGCCACTCGCATCTGGAAGGCGCCAGCGTTGCCTCCGGCGCCATCATCGGGCCGTTCGCGCGCCTGCGTCCCGGCGCGGTGATCGGCGAAGGCGCCCATATCGGCAATTTCGTGGAAGTGAAGAATGCGGTGATCGGCACGGGCGCCAAGGCCAATCATCTCACCTATCTGGGCGATGCGCGGGTGGGGGCGGGCGCCAATATCGGGGCCGGCACCATCACCTGCAATTATGACGGCTTCACCAAGTCGATCACCGAGATCGGCGCCGGCGCCTTTATCGGCTCGGACACCGCGCTGGTGGCGCCGGTGAAGATCGGCGACGGCGCCATCACGGCGGCCGGATCAGTCATTACACAAGACGTGGAAGCCGATGCGCTGGCGATTGCGCGCGGGCCGCAGACTCAGAAAGCGGGCTGGGCGAAAGCCTTCCGCGACAAAAAGAAGTTGGAGAAAAAGTAATGTGCGGCATTGTTGGCATTGCGGGCACGCGCGACGTGGCGCCGGTCATCCTGGAAGCCCTGAAGCGGCTGGAATATCGCGGCTATGACTCGGCGGGCATCGCCACCCTGGACCATGGCGCCATCGACCGCCGCCGCGCGCCCGGCAAGCTCAACATGCTGGGCGCGGTGCTGCAGGACCGGCCGCTGCACGGCTCGACCGGCATCGGCCATACACGCTGGGCCACCCATGGCGCCCCCACCGAAAGCAACGCCCATCCCCATGCCACGGCGCAAGTCGCCATTGTGCATAACGGCATCATCGAGAATTTCCGCGAGTTGAAGGCCGAGCTCACCGCCAAGGGCCATGTGTTCGAATCCGAAACCGACAGCGAAACCGCCGCCCACCTGGTCACCCAGTTGCTCAGCGAAGGCCTTGCGCCGGACGCCGCCGCCAAGAAGGCCGTTGCCCGGCTGACCGGCGCCTATTCCATCGCCATGATCTTCAAGGACCATGACGGGTTGTTGGTGGGCGCGCGCCGCGGCGCGCCGCTGGCGGTGGGCTATGCCGAACATGAAGCCTATATCGGCTCGGACGCTTTTGCGCTGGCGCCTTTCACCAACAAGGTCGCCTATCTCGAAGAGGGCGATGTGGTGGTGATCCGGGGCGCCGAGGTTGCGATCTTCGATGCCGAAGGCCGCCCCGCCAACCGCGAAATCAAGATCACCTCCGCCAGCGCCGCGCTGGTGGACAAGGCCGGTCACAGTCATTTCATGGCCAAGGAAATCCATGAGCAGCCCGAAGTGGTGGGCCACACCCTGGCGCATTATCTCGACCCCGCCGGCCCTGATGTGCGCCGCCAGGGCAAGGGCCTGCGCGATGCACTGGTCAAGGCCTCGCGCCTGACCATCTCGGCCTGCGGCACGTCCTATTATGCCGGCATGGTCGGCAAATACTGGTTCGAAAAGCTGGCCCGCATGGCGGTGGAAATCGATGTGGCGTCGGAACTGCGCTACCGCGATCCTGTCTATCCGGAAAACGGCGCGGCGCTGTTCATCTCCCAGTCGGGTGAGACCGCCGACACATTGGCGGCGCTGCGCGAGGCCAAGGCCAAGGGCCAGGTCACCATCGCGGTGGTTAATGTCACCGAATCCAGCATGGCGCGCGAAGCCGACATCGTGCTGCCCACCTATGCCGGGCCGGAAATCGGTGTGGCTTCGACCAAGGCCTTCACCTGCCAGTTGGCGGCGCTGGCCAGTTTTGCCATCGCGGCGGCCGAAGCCCGCCGCACCATATCCAAGAGCGAGGAAAAGACGCTGTGCGCTTCGCTGCTGGAAGCGCCGCGCCACATCGCGGAGTTCCTGAAACAGGAACCCGCGATCAAGATACTGGGCGAGGAAATCGCCAAGGCGCGCGACGTTCTCTATATGGGCCGCGGCGCCAGCTACCCCCTGGCGCTGGAAGGGGCGCTGAAGCTGAAGGAGATCAGCTATATCCATGCCGAAGGCTATGCCGCCGGCGAGATGAAGCACGGTCCGATCGCCCTGATCGATGACGCGGTGCCGATCATCGTCATCGCCCCGCACGACGCCCATTTCGAAAAGACCATCTCCAACATGCAGGAAGTGATGGCGCGCGGCGGCAAGGTGCTGCTGATCTCGGACAAGGCCGGCATGGCCAAGGCCGGCAAGGTGTGGGCGAGCATCGAGGTGCCCACCACCAACAGCTTCATCACCCCGCTGATCTATGCCATCCCGGTGCAATTGCTGGCTTACTATGCCGCTATTGCCAAGGGTACGGATATGGACCAGCCGCGAAACCTCGCGAAATCCGTTACCGTCGAATAGCGATTTGCGCCGTTACGGAAGCCCGGTATGGTCGCGCCCATGACCGACCAGAACGCCCTCAAACGTGCCGTCGCCGCCAAGGCGCTGGAGTATGTCCAGGACGGCATGAAGCTGGGGTTGGGCTCTGGCTCGACTGCCGAGATCTTTGTCGAGATGCTGGCCCCCCGGGTGCGCGGTGGCGAAAAGCTGCTCTGCGTGCCGACCAGCGAAAAGACCGCCACTCTGGCGCGCAAGCTGGGTCTGACCCTGGCCTCGCTGGAGGACCTGGCGCCGCTGGACCTGACCATCGACGGCGCCGACGAGGCCGACCGCAACCTGGACCTGATCAAGGGCGGCGGCGGCATGCTG
>JACCXK010000043.1 GCA_013697055.1 Alphaproteobacteria bacterium | reverse complement strand
CATCCGCACCGCCAATATCGAAATCGGCGACGAGCATTTCACCATCGGCGATTTTACTCGCCTGCCCACCGCCGCCAGGTTCATCGCCCTGATGCCGCAATGGGACTTCCTGGATTTCCTGGCAGGCCATGCGAAAAAACTGCCCAACTTTCACTTGCTGATGCAGACCGAAGCCCGGGATCTGATCGCGCAAACGGGCCGCATCTGTGGCGTGCTCGCCACCGGACCGAACGGGAATTTACAAATCAAGGCAGGACTGACCATCGCCGCCGATGGCCGCCATTCCACCCTGCGCGACAAGTCCGGCCTGAAGGTCGACGATTTGGGCGCGCCGTTCGATGTGCTGTGGCTGAGCCTGCCGGTCTTGCCGGGCGATCCCGCCGACCTGATCGGCAAGATACGGGACGGGCAATTGTTCGTGATGATCTATCGCGGCGACTATTGGCAGTGCGCCTATCTGATCCCCAAGGGCGGCTTCGAGGCCATCAAGGCCGATGGCCTGTCCAAATTCCGCAACCGGCTGAAGTCGATCGCCGGCTTTGCCGCGGGGCGCATCGACGAGGCCATCAAGGACTTCGACCAGGTCAAGCTTTTGACCGTGACGGTGGACCGGATGGAGAAATGGGCGCGCCCCGGCCTGCTCTGCATCGGCGACGCCGCCCATGCCATGTCGCCCATCGGCGGGGTGGGCATCAACCTGGCCATCCAGGATGCGGTGGCGACGGCCAATATCCTCAGCCCCGTGCTGACCAGGGGTGTGCCGAGCTTGCGCGATCTGAAGAAAGTGCAGAAGCGGCGCCTGTTCCCGACGCGGGTGATCCAGGCGTTTCAGGTTGCCGCGCAGAACGCCGTGCTGGCGCCGACCCTGGCGGCGATGCAGACGCCCGAGCCGCCGCGTATCGTCCGCCTGCTGAATGCCTGGCCGTGGCTACGGCAATTCCCGGCCCGCTTCATCGGCATGGGCGTGCGGCCGGAGCATGTGCGGTCGCCAAAACGCTGACGGATTGCTGCGCTGCGGCGACGATTGTGCGTTCCCGGAAGTGTGAAACGGGTCTAGCCTTCGGGAGTGACTGGTACAGGAGCCCTTCCATGGCCTTGGTTCATCACTCGGTTGAGTCATCTCCCAAAGAACAGAATCGCTGCGCCTTCATGTTCTGCATGACATGGGTGGGATTCTTCGTCCTGATCGGCGCCATCGGCTGGATCGCCAGCGCGCTTTAAATCCGAAGGAGAAGATGGATCCCCTTCCCTCGCCGCTGGTCGCGGCCCGCCGGGGATGAAATCGCTAGGCGCGATTTCACATTTGCATCGTCCAACCCTCGACGCCCATCGCGGATTGCCTGACGGCTTCCGTCAAGGTCGGATGCGAATGGCAGGTGCGTGCGATGTCTTCGGATGACGCGCCGAATTCCATCGCCAGCACCACTTCGGCGATCAGGTTGCCGGCTTCCGGACCTATGATGGCGCAGCCCAGCACCTTGTCGGTCGCCGCATCCGCCAGGATTTTCACAAAGCCATCAGTGGCCATGATGGTCTTGGCGCGGGCATTGGCGGTAAAGGGAAACTTGCCGACTTTGTATTGCACGCCGGCGGCCTTGAGCTCTTCTTCGCTTTTGCCGACGGTGGCGACTTCCGGGAAGGTATAGACCACCGACGGGATCGTGTCGTAATTCACATGCCCCGCCTTGCCGGCGATCAGCTCGACGCAGGCGGTGGCTTCATCCTCGGCCTTGTGGGCCAGCATGGCGCCTTCGCGGCAATCGCCGATGGCATAGATGCCCGGCACATTGGTGCGATAATGATTGTCGGTGATGACGCGGCCGCGCTTGTCCATGGCGACACCCACTTCGGCCAGGCCCAGATTGGCGGTGTAGGGAATGCGGCCGATGGCAACCAGCATCACATCGGCGTCCAATACGCGGCTGTCGCCGCCTGCCGCCGGTTCGACGGACACTTTCAAGGCGCCGCCCTTTTTCTCCACGCCGGTGACCTTGGTGGAAAGATGGAAGGTGAAGCCCTGCTTGGTCAGCACGCGCTGGAACGCCTTGGAGACTTCCAGGTCGATGCCCGGGGTGACGCGATCGAGGAATTCCACCACCGTGACTTCGGAGCCCAGGCGCGCCCACACCGAACCCAGCTCCAGCCCGATCACGCCGGCACCGACCACCAACAGCTTCTTGGGAACGGTGCTCAGCGCAATGGCGCCGGTCGAGGACACGATCTGTTTTTCGTCCACCGTCACGCCGGGCAACGGCGCCACGTCCGAGCCGGTGGCGATGAGGATGTGTTTGCAGGTCAGCTCGCGGGTCTTGCCGTCGGCCAAGGTCACGGTGACCTTACCGGGCGCGGTGATCCTGGCTTCGCCGACAATGGCCTCGCTCTTGGCCTTCTTGAGCAGGAATTCCACGCCCTTGGTCAGCTCGCCGACCACCTTGGATTTTTGGGCCATCATGGCGGGCAGATCGAGTTCCACCTTGGCCTTGATGCCCAGCCTGGCGAAATCATGCTGGGCTTCGTGGAAACGCTCGGAGGCGTGCAGCAGCGCCTTGGACGGAATGCAGCCTACGTTCAAACAGGTGCCGCCAAAGCTGCCGCGCTTGTCGATGCAGGCGCTGGTCAGGCCCAGCTGGCCCAGGCGGATCGCCGCATTGTAGCCGCCGGGGCCGCCCCCGATCACGATTGCGTCGAAACTGTCCGCCATGGTCCTGCTCTGCTGTTGGTCGAGCCGGAACATAACCATTGGGCGCTTAACGAAAACAGCCTTTAATGCATGACAGGGAGGCATTTTTCTTGCGCTAGCGCCGCATTCCGCGGCGCGACCGTCAGCAAACCGTGACCTTCCTCCCCTTATCTGCGCGAAGCGCAGCTAAAGGGAGGGTGAGTGGCGTCAGCGTACGAACGCAGCGAAGTGTCGGCGAAGCCGACCTGAGCTGCCGACGGAGGGCTTCAAACAGAAGACTCTTGCTTCAGATCGGGGTCGGGAAAGACCAGATCCACCACCGTCCCTTGCCCCGGCTCGGACTGGACGCTGGAAACGCCCCCCAGTTGCAGGCCGAAGGTCTTGATCAACCGGCTGCCCACGCTCTTGGCTGTGCCGTCCATGGCAAAGCCCCGTCCGTCATCGGCGATGGTCAGCTTCAACTTGCCACCGTCCACCGGCGCCATGCTGACCCGGATCACGCCTTGCCGCTCGTTCGGGAAGGCGTGCTTGAAGATGTTGGTCAGGACTTCCACCGTGAACAGGGCCAGGGCCACCGCCACACTGCCCGACACCACCCGGCTGGGCACGTCCACCTCGACCCGGACATTGTCGGCGCTCATGCCGCCGGCGATCTGATGGCAGAGCTGGTTCAGCAGGTCATGAATGTCCAGGGTGCTCTGGTCTTCCAGCTCATTGAGGATGCGGTGGACCAGCGCCAGAGCGTTGATGCGGGTCTGGGCCTGCAGCAGCGCATCGCGCGCCGCCGGATCCTTCACTTGGTTGGCCTGGATGGAAAGCAGGCTCATCACAATCTGCAGGTTGTTTTTCACCCGGTGATGGATTTCCTTGATCAGCGTGGTCTTCATGTCCACGGATTCGCGCAGGCGCCGGTCGCGGTCCTGGATGCCTTCGGCCATGTCGGCCAAGGCGTCACCCAGCAGCTTGAACTCCACCGGCGCTTCGACCAGGTCGGGACGGATGGCGTAATGGCCGCTGCGATAAGCCGCGGCGATGCGCCTGAGATAACTGATCCACTGGGTCACCTGGCGGTCGGTGGCCAGCCAGATGGCGAACCAGGCAAAGCCGATCATCAGGATGGGCAGCGCGAAATCCAGGCCCACATGCAGGTAGGTTGGACCGAACAGCCGGCTTTCCCCCATGGCAAAGGCCACGAAGATGGAATTGCCCATCAGCGGCGCATTGCCGTAGCGCCACAGGTCGCCGCGGCTATCCACCGCGCTGGACACATCATTGGGATCGGCGCCGCTCGACAGCGCCGCCTTGGCGATGGCTGCGCCCACATCCTTGTTGTTGGTGGCGATCACCTTGCCGGCGCGGTCGAACACCGCCACCACCGCGCCCTTGGGAAGGGCGGACGAGCGCATCATGTAGTCGATCCAGTGCACATCCAGCGAGATCGCCACGGTGCCGTCGAAGCTGCCGTCGGACTTGTGCAGCGCCAGCATGCCGCCGATCACCGGCTGGCCGGTGACGCGGCTGATCAATTCGTTGGAAACCGCCATGCCGTCGGTTTTCTGGGCCTCGGCGAACACGCCGAACTGATTCACCTTCAGGCCATGGGCCAAGGCCATGGCCGAACAGACCACGCGGCCCGAGGCATCGATGCGCGACAGGTTGGAAAAATAGCGCACCCCGATCAGCGTATCGGCCAGCACGCCGTCGCAATTGCCGTTCATGCCGCGCACTTCGGACAGGCTGCCCACCGCGCGCAGAACTTGTTCGGCCGCCGCCATCAGGTTCTGGTCGCCGGCCGCCACCGTGCGGGCCGATTGCAGCAGCCTTTCATGGACATTGGCGATGTCGAGACGTGCACGTGCCACGCCCTGGAAGATCGACACCAGCACCACCGGCACCAGTGCAAGGGTAATGATCGCTTGAAGCCGGCGGCGCAATGTCCAGCCTGCCTCACGGCCCATCATGCTCATGATGTTATTTGGGGCGCTTTTTTCCGCCGAATTCGTCGGAGCGCCCGGGGCTGAGCTGATCAAGCTGCGCCATGATCTCACGAGCGGCATCCCCTCCGGCAGGACGGGAAACGTCATTCAGGGTGTCGCTGCCGTCCAGAATCTCTATCAAGGTCTTGCGCGCGCGGGCAACCCGGCTTTTGACCGTGCCCACGGCGCATTTGCAGATTGCCGCGGCGTCTTCATAGGAAAAGCCGCCCGCGCCCACCAAAATCAGGGCTTCGCGCTGCTCGTCGGACAGATGCTTGAGGGCGCGCACCGTGTCGGACAACTCGGCGGAATGGACCTGGTCCTCGCCGCCGCCGGGAATACGCTCGGCAGCTTCCTGGTCCCAGGGCGCCTGGCGCCAGGCGCGGCGGCGATCCGAATAGAACTGGTTGCGCAGGATGGTGAATAGCCACGCTTTCAGATTGGTGCCCGGAATGAAGCTGGAACGGCTTTGCCAGGCCTTGACCAGGGTTTCCTGCGCCAAGTCATCAGCGGCTTCCTGGTTGCCGGTCAGCGAGCGCGCAAAGGCGCGCAGGAACGGGACCAGGCCAAGCAATTCGGATTTGAAGTCCGGATTTTCCGGCTTCTGGGCGAAGGCAGACGGGGCGGAGTTGGGCATCACGAGACCTTCTTCCCCCCCTTGTCGTCGGCTTCGTCGATCTGACGCAGCAAATCCATGAAATCGTCCGGCACCTGCTCCTGTGCGACATCGTCGTACATGCGGCGCAATTCCCGGCCGATAGCGCGTTGCCTTGCCCGGATCGCCCGGGCCTTTTCGGAGGGCTTCTCGTCAGCCACGTCCATATCCCACTGCTGCGTCATCTTTGACCACGCCATTTCCTGGTGAGCCGCCAAACCGGAAAACCCGGAAAAGCGCCTTATTTCGCCTTCTCAGCCCCATGTCAGTTCCCTTCCCATGGTTCCAAACGAACAGATTTCGCGATGGTTCCGGCAGGTTGGGGAACTTTTTTGACTGGCGTAAGTTCCTGCCCTGAGCTTTTCTCTGGGCCGAAGGAGCCTTTCCATGAGTATGTCGCAGACCCTTGCGCCGCATCTTCCCTATTTGCGCCGTTATGCCCGGGCCTTGACCGGATCCCAGTCCAGCGGGGACGCCCATGTCCGGGCCGCCCTAACGGCACTTCTGGCAGGGGATCAAAGCCTTATCGAAGGCGTGCCGCCCCGGGTGGGCCTGTACCGGATTTTCCACGCCATCTGGCAGTCCGGCGCCGAGCATTTCGACGATGAGGCGCCCGCCGCCGGCCTCAGCCCCGAAGGCCGCCTCAAGTCCCTGTCCGCCACCAAGCGCGCCGCCCTGCTGCTGACCGCCGTGGAAGCCTTCAGCCTGGAGGAAGCCGCCTTCATCGTGGACGAAACCCCCGAAGAGGTCGAAGCCGCCATCTTGGGCGCGCAGAAGACCATCGACAGCCAGTTGGCCAGCCGCGTGCTGATCATCGAGGACGAGCCCATCATCGCGCTCGACCTGGAAAACCTGGTCACAGAACTCGGCCACAAGGTGGTGGCCGTGGCCGCCACCAAGGACGATGCCGTGGCCAAGGCCAAGTCGGAACGTCCCGGCCTGGTGCTGGCGGACATCAACCTGGGCGAAGGCGGCAGCGGCATTGACGCGGTCAGCGAGATCCTGGCCTCCTTCGATATCCCGGTGATCTTCATCACCGCCTATCCGGAAAAACTTCTCACCGGCGAGCGTCCCGAGCCGACCTATCTGATCGCCAAGCCCTTCCTGCCCGAGACGGTGCAGGCCACGGTGGGACAGGCGCTGTTCTTCCATCCGGTCGCGCGCGAAGCCGCATAATTTTTTCAGTCATTGGAGATTTCAATCATGGCCGCCAAGAAAAAGCAGACCAACGGCAATCTCGAAGCGCGGCTTGCCGCGCTGCGCGCCGACATCCAGGCCCTGCAGGGCGACATGAAGGGCCTCTACGGCGATGTCACCGAGATCGCCTCCGAACGCGCGGCGCTGGCCATGCGTTCGGCCGAGGAAATCGCCGACCGCGCCATGGCCCTGGCAGAGGAAGCGGCCACCGAAGCCAAGGCCACTGCGCTGGAATACAAGGAAGAAGCCGAGGACTGGGCGGACGAGAATGCCGAGGAATTGCGGGAGCATGTCCGCGCCCAGCCCATCCAGTCGCTTTTGATCGCCGGCGGTATCGGCGCGTTTCTGGGCGCCGTTTTCCTGCGCAGGTCGTAATTTCCCTGTTAAGGCCCGCTGTCGTATAATCGGCCGGTAAAGGGGACTAGACGATGTTCGCGCGACTGACAGCCAAGGCGATTCTGGCCGCTGCCGCCATTGCCATGGCGTTTTTCGGCATCGGCCTTTTGGGCATGGCGCTGGCCGCGGCGCTGGTCGCCATGCTGGGTACCGTGGGCGGCTATGCGGTCGCCGGCGCCGTTTTCCTGGTGCCGCCGCTGCTCTGGGCGGTTGTCACCTATGTTTCGCGTCCCCGCCGCCAACCGGCCGCCGCGCCCGTCAACAATGAACTGACCCGGGTGTTGCTGGCCGCTGTCGCAAAAGAGACACCTTGGCTGGCCATCGTCGTCACCGGACTGGCTGCGGCCGCCAATATGTTTCTCAACCGCAACAAATCCCCCAAATAGATACGCTTCCCGACGTCCGCCCTGTGGACAAATGGGAACCAGTGCCTCACGGCGGCGTTTTTGTGACCTAGACTTCTGGGAGCAAACAGCATGCTCGGTTGGGCACTGACTTTTCTGATCCTCGCATTGGTTGCCGGTTACATGGGCTTTTTCGGGCTGGCAGGCGCGGCGGCACTGATCGCCAAGCTGCTGCTGGTGGTGTTCCTGATCCTGTTGATCGTCAGCGCCTTTTCCGGCGCACTCAGGGGCAGGCCACCGGTCATCTGATCTTGCTTGAAGGGAGATTGCGCATGCGTATCCCCGCCTTCCTGATTGAACATCCGCTGGAGGCCCTGATTGCCGGGGTGCTGCTGGTCGCGCTGCTGTTCGGCTCGTCCGACCGTCATGCCGCGGAAGTGGTCGCCCAGCACCAGAGCGCCCAGGTCGCATCCATGGACAAACTGTAAATTTTTTTGGGTGGCGCGGAACGCTTTTTTCCGCCGCCCATTATCTGAAACGAGCGGACGTCCGATCCGGAACGCCCCCAGCCCCTTCGACAGCCCGCTTCGGGTGTCCGCTCTCTAAAAGCCCCGCGCAAGCGGGGTTTTTTGCTTTTAGGGCATCCTTCCGATGTTGGAACTTTTGGGGGTGCCCACCGGATAGAGCATGTAGAGGCCGGACGGAGTCTGGGCCTGGGTGGGAAAGCCGAGATAGCCAAAGGATTGCTGCACCAGGGGATGCTGGTCGCGGCGCAATTCCGCCAGATACAGCAAGTGGCGCTTTAGCAGCGGGAGGGGCGGGACAAGCGCATCGGGATAGCGCTGGGGCTCATTGACCTGGATCACCTTCAGGCCGGGCTGGGTGAAGCGCAGCCAGGCCGTGGTCTCGTAATCGGTGGTGAGAACCGCCTCGGCCAGATGCGCGCCGACGAGCGCATTGGTCACCGTAGCGATGGGGGCAAAATCGCGGCCCAGAATGCGCGCCACCGGATCCTTGCGCAGATGCAGGATTTGCGGGAACGCCGCATGAACATAGAGCGCCAGCAACAATACCGCGGCCGATGGCGCTGCTATCATGGACACTTTGCGAAGTGCGCCGGTGCCGCTTACTGCACCGGCGGCCAGGATCGCCAGCGCCGGATAGATGAAACAGGGCCAGTTGCCCTGCACCCGGTCGTGCAGCGAATGTTGCAGAAAATAGCCCAGCGCTGTCCAGACCAGCAGCGCCAGCATCAACTGATTGCTGTCGCGTTTGGTCGCGCGCCACAGGCCGATCCCCATCAGGACAAAGATCAGCGGCGAGGCCATGCCGAATTGCGCCGCCAAGAACTCGCCCAGAAAGCGCAAGGTGAAATGGCCGGTGCCGACGCGGCCGAACTGGAAGGCGAAGGTCTCCCAGTGATGCTGCGACTGCCAGATCAGGGCGGGGGCCCAGATCAACAATGCCAGTGCAGCGCCGAGATAAGGCCAAGCCGTCGTCAGCCACTTTGTTTTATTGAGGGCATCCGCCCCCGGGCGCGCATCGCGGTCCGCCACCAGCCAGATCAACGCACCCGCGCCCAGGAACAGAGCGGAGAATTTGGAGAGCAGGCCCAAACCCGCTGCAACACCAACCGCCAGCCACCACTTGCCGTTGCCGCTGGCCTGGACCTGCGCCAGGCCATAGACAAAAGCGCAGGCCGTGACCGTAGACGGCATGTCCGGCGTCGCGGCCAGCAGCTCCGCCGAAACCATGATGGTGAGATTGAAGAACAGCGCGGCGAGCGCGGCGCGGTCTTCATCTTTCAGGATGAGCGCCGCGGCGCGCCAGACAAGCCATGTCGCGGGCAGCGACAGCACCACGCCGGCCAGGCGCACGCCCAGCGGCGTGTCGCCCAGCACCCATGTCCCGGCACGGATCAGCCATGCGATCATGGGCGGATGGTCGAAATATCCCCAGGCCGGATGCTGCGACCACAGCCAATAATAGGCTTCGTCCGCCGACAGCGGCAACACCGCCGCCATCACGCCGCGCAACACAAGCAGAACTGCAATCAGCGCAAGACTGATACGGGCCGGGATCACCGCGCGCGCCAAACAAAGAGGGTGGACATGGCGTAATTCCACAAGACGCTCATCACCGCGCCCACCGCGCCGGCCACCCACCAGGTCGAACGTGCGCCATAAAGCCAGCTCGCCAGGTCCACATTGGCCAGCACCCCCACCGAACAGACCAGGCAGAACAGCACAAAGCCGCGCAGCATGCTCCACCCCTTAAGCCGGCGATCACGATAAGTCAGCTCATTGTTGAGCAGGAAATTGCTGGTCATGGCGGCGAAGGTGGCGATGATCTGCGCGGCGGGGAAATTCTCATGCACCAGCAATCCGCCGAACAGCACCACCAGATGGATGACAAGCCCGATGCTGCCGACAAGGGCAAAAAAGATGAAGCGCGGGTTCACCACATCGCCGGTCATCTTGGCCAGCAACAAGCCCAGGAATTCGACCCCGATCTGGATATTGAACTTGCTTTCGCCCGCCTGTCGCTCGCCGAAGCTGTAAGCCTGTTCCGCGATGCGCAAAGCCGGCCCCGCCGTGGCGGCGATGTCCAGCAGGATCTTGAATCCCGCCGGCGACAGGCGCGGCGCGATCTCATCGAACCGGTCGCGGCGCAGCATGAAAAAACCCGACATGGGATCGGACAAGGCCGTGCCCACCATCCGGTGGGTCATCTTGGTCGCCAACCGCGAGATGGCGCCGCGGCCTTCCGAAAAACTGGCGGCCGATCCGCCTGCGACATAGCGGGTGGCCGCCACCAGGTCCGCCTCGCCGCTGGCTAGCTTGCCCAGCATGGCGGGGAGCACCTTTTCGTCATGCTGCAGGTCGGCGTCTATCACCGCCACATAGGGCGCGGCACTGGAGAGAATTCCTTCGATGCAGGCCCCCGCCAGTCCCCGGCGCCCCACACGGCGCAGGCAGCGCACCCGGGGGTCCTGGCCGGCAATTTCCTTCACCGCCGCGGCGGTGCCGTCCGGGGAATTGTCGTCCACGAAAATGGCTTCCCAGGCAATGCCGGCCAGGGCGGCATCCAGCCGGCGCACCAGTTCGGCCACATTGCCCCGCTCCTTGAAGGTGGGGATGACCACCGACAGCTGTGCTGTCGGCGGGTTATTTTGGTCGCTCCCGCTCACGCGGACGCTCCTACTTCGTTGGGCATGGGCAAGGCGGGGCTCAGAAAAAGACTGTTCCCTTGGTGCGGGCTGCTGCGTTTGGCGTCAAGGGGTTAGCGCCCCGCGTCAACGAATGGCTAACCAACACAGCGACCAGCCCACTCGGTGCAACTTTGGGCGGAAACAGGCGTTGGTCAGCTATGGCCGATCCTACAATCTCACCCCAACGCGGGCCGATCCCCGGTCTGCCAGCCGATCATACCCATTTGCGGGTAACGGCGCCCCGCGTGCTGGTGGTCGAGGACGAGATGACCGTGGCCATGCTGATCGAGGACATGGTCAGCGAGCTTGCCTATGAGGTCGCCGCCGTGGTGCCCCGGCTGGAAGACGCCATGCGGCTGGTCGATAGCGAAATCTTCGACATTGCGGTGCTGGATGTGCATTTGAACGGCAAGACGGTATTCGCCTTTGCCGAGGAATTGCAGGAACGCGAGATCCCCTTCGTGTTCGCCACGGCCTACGGGCCGCATGCCATCCCGGAGAAATTCCAGGACCGCGCCGTGCTGCGCAAGCCGTTCGGCCCAGTGGAACTCCGGCGCGCGCTGATAAAACTGTCCGGCTAATCGTCAGCTGCCGTGGGAGAAGATCGTGTAGATCACGATACCCGCGATCACCGACAGCGCCAGGGAAATGCTGAGCACATAGCGCATCACGCCGAGTTCTTTTCCCTCACGCGCTTCCTCGCTGGTCAAAACCGTCTTGCAGTTTTCTGTCGTCGCCATTGTCTGTCTCCTGTTATTCCGCAGCGTGACCGCTGATGTGCAGCCGGTTTTCCAGCTCCGCGATCATCATCGCGATTTCGTCTTTTCCGGTAGGATCGGCATCGCGCCACGCCTGCAGGATCTGCAGCCGCTCGCGATCGTCGAACCGACGGTCGCGCAGCACGTCACCCGCACTGCGATAAATCCGCGCCGGATTTTGCCGGATATCGTCGAACAGTTTCTTCTTGGTCATCGCGGGCGCCCTGTTCAGATGCGGCCGAGAAGCGCCAGCACCAGCACGATGACCAGCACCAGGCCCAGGGTTCCGGAGGGGTAGTAGCCCCAGCTGCGGCTATGCGGCCAGGACGGCCAGGCACCCAGAAGGAGAAGCAGAAGCACGACAATCAGAATTGTTCCGAGCATTTGAAATTCCTTCCAACATTATCTGGAAGCAACTCCACACCCTGCGCCCGGTTCCGCTCAAACCCCTAAGGTTCCGCGCTTTTTGCGCGAAACTGGCTCGATCTGCTCTACGGTCAGAACTGGGCTATTTGGCGAACCGTAAGGCGGAAAAAGCGCCGGCGCTGGCGGTGATCCCCGTCAGGATGGTGCCCCAGGCGATGTCGTACAGGGTCACGCGCAAGGTCCACACTTTCATGGTGGCCATGTTGGTGAGGTCGTAGGTGGCGTAGGTGAAGAAGCCGAACAGGGCCCCGAACAGGGCCGCTGTTTTCCAGTCGCCTGCTTCCAGCGCAGGCCTTACGGCGAAAATCTGTATGCCCACGATGTAGAGCAGGTAGAAAATCACCGCCACGACCATGTTGGGGTCGGGGGCAAGCAGGGCGCCCAGGTCTTTCTGGTAAAGTGCCTTGGAGGTGTTGGTCAGCCACAGGAAGTCAAGCCCGCCCATCACCACGACGCACACAACATAAGTTATCAGATAGGCCATCGGCACCCTCTCCCTGCGGTTTTTTACGCGCGCCATTGGCGCCCGGATCATTTAGGCTCCGGTGATCCGGGGATCACAAGGGGGCGTAACTGATCCATGGCCAAGGTCGCTATTGTCGGGACGGGGATTTCGGGACTGGGCAGCGCCTTTTTGCTGAATCCGGAGCATGAGATCACCGTCTATGAAAAGGCCGCCCGGATCGGCGGCCATAGCCGTACCGTGACCCTGGACTATGACGGGCGGGCCATTCCGGTCGATACCGGCTTCATCGTCTTCAACCGCCCCAACTATCCCAACCTGTCAGGGCTGTTCGCCCATCTGGGCGTGCCCACCCATGCCAGCGACATGACCTTTGCCACATCGATCCGGGACGGCTGGCTGGAATGGGGCCTCAAGGACCTGGATTCGGTGATCGGCCAGCGCCGCAACCTGCTGAGGCCCCGCTTCGGCATGCTGGTGCGAGATGTCCTCAAGTTCAACGCCCAGGCGCAGGAGACGGTCGAACGCCATCCCGAGCTGAACGTCGAAGGGCTGATCGCCAAGCTGGGCCTGGGCGACTGGTTCCGGCGCTTTTACCTGCTGCCCATGTCCGGCGCGATCTGGAGCTGCCCGCCCAGCGAGATGATGAACTTCCCGGCCCGCACCCTGGTGCAGTTCTTCGCCAATCATCACCTGATGTCCTTCACCGGCCAGCCGCAATGGCGCACCGTCACCGGCGGGTCACAGGAATATGTCCGCCGCCTGACCGGCGCTTTTGCCCACCGCATCCGCACCAATTGCGGCGCCGTGGCGGTGACGCGTGAGGACGGAAAAGTCCAGATCAAGGACACCCAGGGCGGCACCGAGGTCTACGATCAGGTTGTGATGGCTTCCCATGGCGACGAGACGCTCGCGCTGCTGAAGGACACCGACCGCGACGAACAGGCCGCGCTGTCCTGCTTCCGCTACCAGAAGAACATCGCTGTCCTGCACCGCGACGAAAGCACCATGCCACATCGCCGCAAGTGCTGGGCCAGCTGGAATTACGTCTCGGACGGGGACATCCTCCATCCCAAGGTCACCGTGACCTACTGGATGAACCTGCTGCAGGGCATCGACCAGAAATACCCGCTGTTCGTCAGCCTCAATCCCAAGCGGGAGATTCCAGACCATCTGGTGTTCGACCGGACCGAGTTCGACCATCCGGTATTCGACGAGGCCGCCATCGCCGCCCAAGGGCGCATCGCCGCCCTGCAGGGCCGCCGCGGCACCTGGTTCGCCGGTGCCCATCTGGGTCATGGCTTCCACGAAGATGGTCTGGCCAGCGCCGTCCGGGTGGCGCGCGGCATGGGCGCCGACATTCCGTGGGAGGCGGGCGCCCTCGCCGCTCCCGACGCGCCGCAACAAAAGGCGCGCCAGCCCGTCATGCGGCCGGGCTTTCCGGCACAGGACCCTGTGCCGGCCGAATTGTTTTGAGCGCTGCCGCCGTTTAATCTCGGCGCGGAGCCTGGGAAACGACAATGTCCTTGATACCTGCCGCCTATATCGAGAAAAGCTGGCGCAAGGCGATAAACTCGCTGGAGTACGGCACCCTGGAATTCATCGCCCCCAATGGCGAGGTCAGCGTCCACAAAGGCGTCCATCCGGGGCCGTCGGCGCGCTTTCACATCCATGACTGGGACGTGCTGCGCCTGATCATGGCGCGCGGCGATATCGGCCTGGGCGAGGAATATATCGCCGGCAGCTGGGACACCGACAGCGTCGAGCGGCTGGTCAGCCTGTTCCTGCTCAACCTGGATCATTTCTCCGATTTCTCGGACGGCAATATCTTCAACCGGCTGGGCTTTGTGATCCACAATGCGCTGGTGCGGCGCAATTCGATCTCGGGATCGGCGCGCAACATCAAGGATCATTACGACGTCGGCAACGACTTCTATTCGCTGTGGCTGGACCGCAGCATGACCTATTCCTCGGCGCTGTATAACGGCACCGATGAGCTCTACCGCGCCCAGCAGAACAAGTATGAGCGCATCCTGTCCAAGTTCACCGAAAAGAAAGCCGAAGTGCTGGAGATCGGCTGCGGCTGGGGCGGCTTTGCCGAGCGCGCCGCCGCCGACAGCCATCATGTCACCGGCCTGACCATCTCGCCGGCCCAGCACAAATTCGCCACTACACGATTGAACGGCGCCGCCGACATCAAGCTGGAAGATTATCGCCGCTGCAAAGGCAGCTTCGACAATATCGTTTCCATCGAGATGTTCGAGGCGGTGGGCGAGCATTACTGGCCGGCCTATTTCGCCACGGTGGCCGAGCGGCTGAAGCGCGGCGGCCGCGCCATCATCCAGACCATCACCATCAAGGACGAATTCTTCGCCGGCTACCGCACCCGCAGCGATTTCGTCCGCCACTACGTGTTTCCGGGCGGCATGCTGCCCAGCCTGGGGCGCTTTCGCGAGGAAGCCGAGAAAGCGGGCCTGAAATTCGCCGGCGCCTTCGGCTTCGGCAAGGACTATGCCCGGACCCTGCGCGAATGGCTGGTGCGGATGCAGGCGGCTGAACCCCAGATCAAGGCCCTAGGCCATGACCAGCAATTCCTGCGCAACTGGGAATTCTATCTCGGCATCTGCGCTGCCACCTTCGAGGTGGCCCGCACCGATGTGGTGCAGGTGGAGCTGGTCAACGCCTGACCATTACACTGCGGCCATAAATCCGCTGTTTTTGTATACAGGATCGGGTATTGGAGGGCCCCGTAAGGGGAACCAAAAAGGCTATTTCCATGCTTCGCAAGATTTTCGCCGTGCTGGCGCTGCTGGCCGGATCCACCATTGCGGCCAATGCGGCCGGTGACGCCAAGGCCGGTGAGGCCGTGTTCAAGCGCTGCGCCGTCTGCCACACGGCCGACAAGGGCGGTGGCGACGCCTTGGGCCCCAACCTGTTCGGCGTTGTGGGCCGCAAGGCGGCCACCCGCCCCGGCTTTGCCTATTCGGCGCCGCTGCAGAAGTCCGGCCTGACCTGGACCGAAGCCAACCTGACCAAATGGACCGCCGGCCCCGCCAGGATGGTGCCCGGCACCAAGATGGCCTTTGCCGGCATCAGCAGCAAAAAGCAGCAGGCCGACGTCACCGCCTATCTGGCCAGCCTGAAGTAGCCTGCGGCGGGATGCCGCACTTTGGATTCGGGAATTAACCACTTTTGCTGCAACGCAGCAATGGTGAGCCCGTTTTCTAGCCGGTTTCGTTGACAGGCCTCGCCCCGCGGCCATACTTTTTGCACCGCACAAGAGCAGGACGGGCCGGCGCAGCCGCCGCGAAAGCGCCGTCCATTGGGATCAAAGAAACACCATGAAGGTCTTGGTGCCCGTCAAGCGGGTGATCGATTACAACGTCAAGGTTCGCGTGAAGGCGGACCAGAGCGGCGTGGACTTGGCCAATGTCAAAATGTCCATGAACCCCTTTGACGAGATCGCGGTGGAAGAAGCCGTGCGCCTCAAGGAAAAGGGCAAGGCCACCGAAGTTGTGATCGTCTCCATCGGACCGCAGCAAGCCCAGGAAACCATCCGCACCGCGCTGGCGATGGGCGGTGACCGAGGCATTCTTGTGAAGACCGACCAGATGGTCGAGCCGCTGGCGGTCGCGAAAATTCTGAAAGCCATCGTCGACGTCGAACAGCCGGGCTTTGTCATCACCGGCAAGCAGGCGATCGACGACGATGCCAACCAGGTAGGCCAGATGCTGGCGGCGTTGCTGGGCTGGCCGCAGGGCACCTTCGCGCACTCGCTGGAGATGGGCCCCGAAGAAGGCGAGAAGCGCAGCGCCAGGATCACCCGCGAGATCGATGGCGGCCTGCAGACCGTCGAAGTGAAATTGCCGGCGGTGATGACCACCGACCTGCGCCTCAACGAGCCGCGCTATGCCTCGCTGCCCAACATCATGAAGGCCAAGAAGAAGCCCATTGAAGAAAAGTCGCCCGCCGATCTGGGTGTGGACATCACCCCGCGCTTCAAGGTGCTGAAGATTTCCGAGCCGCCCAGGCGCGGCGGCGGCGTGAAGGTCTCGGGCGTGCCGGAGCTGCTGGACAAGCTCAAAGCCGATGGGGTCATCTGATGGCTTCGCTGGTAATCGCCGAGCATGACAATGCCACGCTCAAGGACGCCACCCACAAGACTGTGACGGCGGCGGCGCAGGTGTCTTCGCCCGTGCATGTGCTGGCGGCCGGCGA
This sequence comes from Alphaproteobacteria bacterium, assembly GCA_013697055.1. Lineage (GTDB taxonomy): Bacteria > Pseudomonadota > Alphaproteobacteria > Micropepsales > Micropepsaceae > Rhizomicrobium. The sequence goes on along the minus strand of JACCXK010000043.1, from coordinate 22,362 downwards.
GAATTGCGCCGCCGTCGCCGAGGCCGCCGCCAAGATCGCCGGTGTCGAGAAGGTATTGCTTGCGGATGCCGCGCCTTACGCGCGCCAATTGGCCGAGCCGATGGAAGCGCTGCTGCTGTCTCTCGCCGACAAATATGATGCGATCCTGGCGCCTGCCACCACCACCGGCAAGAACATCCTGCCGCGCCTCGCCGCCAAGCTGGATGTGGGCCAGATTTCTGAAATCCTGAAAGTGGTTTCGCCCGACACATTCGAACGGCCGATCTATGCCGGCAACGCCATCGAGACCTTGCAGGCGCCCGCGGGAAAAAAGATCATCACCGTGCGCACCACCGCATTCGCAGCGGCGGCGGAAGGCGGCAGCGCAAGGATCGAAAAAATCGCAGCCGCTGCCGATCCCGGCACCGCCAAATTCGCGGGCGAAACCCTGTCCAAGTCCGAACGTCCTGAACTGACCTCGGCCAAGATCGTCATTTCGGGCGGGCGCGGGTTGGGCTCGGCGGAGAACTTCAAGCTGCTGGATTCCATCGCCGACAAGCTGCATGCGGCGGTGGGCGCATCCCGCGCCGCGGTGGATGCGGGCTATGTGCCCAATGATTACCAGGTCGGCCAGACCGGCAAGGCCGTGGCGCCCGATCTCTATATGGCGGTGGGGATTTCCGGGGCCATCCAGCATCTGGCCGGCATGAAGGATTCCAAGGTGATCGTCGCCATCAACAAGGACGAAGATGCGCCGATCTTCCAGGTCGCCGATTACGGCCTGGTCGGCGATTTGTTCAAGATTCTCCCCGAGCTGGACGAAGAACTCGCCAGCCGCGGCTACAAGTAAAGGCAAGCAAAATGGCAGTGGAAAAAATCGGAGTCGTGGGTGCGGGCCAGATGGGCACCGGCATCGCCCATGTGCTGGCGCTGGCCGGCTATGACGTGGTGCTGGACGACATCAACAAGGATGCCCTGTCCAAGGCCATCGAGCGGGTGCAGAAGAACATGCAGCGCCAGGCCGCCAAGGGCCTGATCAAGGAAGACCAGATCGCGCCCGCCCTGGCGCGCATCCGCGTCACCGAGTCCATGGACGATCTCAAGGACCGCGACCTGGTGATCGAGGCGGCGACCGAAGACGAAGCCATCAAGAAGAAGATCTTCCAGGATCTGTGCTCGCGCATTTCCGACAAGGCGATGATCGCCACCAACACCTCGTCCATCTCGGTGACGCGGCTGGCCGCCTCGACCGACCGGCCCGAGCATTTCATCGGCCTGCATTTCATGAACCCGGTGCCGATCATGCAGCTGGTGGAAGTGATCCGCGGCATCGCCACCAACGACTCGACCTTTCAGTCGGCGCTGGAGATCGTCAAGCGCGTCGGCAAGACCGCCGCCTATGCCGAAGACTTCCCCGCCTTCATCGTCAACCGCATCCTGCTGCCGATGATCAACGAGGCGGTCTATACGCTGTACGAGGGCGTCGGCAACGTGGACGCCATCGACACCGCCATGCGGCTGGGCGCCAACCATCCCATGGGCCCGCTGCAGCTTGCCGATTTCATCGGGCTGGATACCTGCCTGTCGGTGATGCAGGTGCTCTACGAGGGCCTGGCGGATTCCAAGTACCGCCCCTGTCCGCTCTTGGTGAAATATGTCGAGGCCGGCTGGCTGGGTCGCAAGACCGGGCGCGGCTTCTACGACTACCGGGGTGAACACCCGGTACCCACCAGGTAGATCCGCTCCGCGCGGTTCTAGCTGCCGGTAATTCTCTTGAAGTAAGCGACAGCCTCAGGGCTCGCCCATTCCGCCGGGCCTTCAGCGCGCGCCACCACCTTGCCGTCGGGATCGATCAGCACTGTGGTGGGAAGCCCCGGCACCACAAAGCTGCGCATCAGCATCCGCTCGGAATCGACATAGACCGGCAGGGTGCCGGCGCCGTGGCTTTTGAGGAAGGCGGCGGCATCCACCTTCTGGCTGTCGGCATTGATCGCCAGCACCCGCAGGCCCGGCGCATGGGCCTGGAGCCGGGCCAGCGACGGCAATTCGCTGACGCAGGGCGCGCACCAGGTGGCCCACAGGTTGAGCAGCACATAGCGGCCCTTGAATGCATCCAGCGCATGGCGGCCGCCCACGCCATCGGTAAACGTCACCGCCGGGGCGGCTTTGGGGGCTTTTTCCAGCGCCAGCACGCCCAAGGACGGTGGCGGCTCAATGCCCTGATGGACAGAAAGCAGGCCTTTCCCATATAGGATGCCCATTGCCAGCGCGACGATCACGGCCAGGCTGATGATGATTTTCTTGGTCATGGGCCTTCGGAAGAAAAGATGAGCACGAACAAAATGTGGGGCGGACGTTTCCAGTCCGGCCCCGCCGACATCATGAGGGAGATTACCCCCTCAATCGATTTCGACAAGCGCCTCGCGGCCGAAGACCTGGCGGGGAGCAGAGCCCATTGCCGCATGCTGGCCAGCGAAGGCATCATTTCCAAGGAAGACGGCCTGGCCATCCTGGACGGGCTGACTGCTGTTGAAAAAGAAATCACGGGCGGCACCTTCGTCTTCAAGCGCGAGCTGGAAGACATTCATCTCAATATCGAGTCGCGGCTGGCCGAACTGATCGGGCCGGTGGCCGGTCGGTTGCACACCGCCCGCTCGCGCAACGACCAGGTGGTGACGGATTTCCGGCTGTGGGTGCGCGCCGCCTGTGAGTGCGCCGATGCGGGACTGAAGGCGTTGCAATTGGCGCTGCTGGGGCAAGCCGAACAGCATCCAGAGACCATCATGCCGGGCTTCACCCATATGCAGGTGGCTCAACCGGTGACCTTCGGCCATCACATGCTGGCGTATGTCGAAATGTTCGGGCGCGACCGCGGCCGCTTTGAAGACGCCAAGAAGCGGATGAATGAATCGCCGCTGGGCGCCGCGGCACTCGCCGGCACGTCGTTCCCGGTCGACCGCGACGCCACCGCCAAGATGCTGGGCTTCACAAGGCCAATGCGCAATTCCATGGACGCGATCTCGGCGCGCGACTTTGCGCTGGAGTATCTCGCGGCCTGCACCATCGCCGCCGTGCACCTGTCGCGGCTGGCGGGCGAATTGGTCCAATGGTCGACGCCGACGTTCGGCTTTGTGAAATTGTCGGACGCCTTCACCACCGGCTCGTCCATCATGCCGCAGAAGCGCAATCCCGATGCCGCCGAACTGGTGCGCGGCAAGACCGGGCGGGTGCTGGGCGATTTCGTGGCGCTGGCCACCGTGGTCAAGGGCCTGGTGCTGACCTATGGCACCGACCTGCAGGAAGACAAGGAGCGGGTGTTCGACGCCGCCGACACGCTGGAGCTTTGCCTGGCGGCGACGGCGGCGATGATGGCCGATCTGACGGCCCAGCCCGACAAGATGCGCGCGGCTTGCGTGGCGGGCTTTCCCACCGCCACCGATCTGGCGGACTGGGTGGTGCGGGTGCTGAAGAAGCCATTCCGCGAGGCCCATCACATCGCCGGCAGCATCGTGAAGCTGGCCGAGGACAAGGGCGTTACGCTCGACCAACTGGCGCTGGCCGATATGCAGGCGGTCGAACCCGCCATCACGGCCGAGGTTTTCAAGGTGCTGTCGCTGGAGGCCAGCGTGAATTCGCGCATGAGCCTGGGTGGCACCGCGCCGGCGCGGGTGAAGGAACAGCTCAACCATTGGCGGGGCGTGCTCAAATGAAGAAACTTATCATCCTGGTCGCGTTGGCGGCTGTCCTGTCGGGCTGCGGCGTGAAGAACGAGCTGATCAAGCCTAATGGCCAATCCAGCCCGCGCGACGAAAAGAATCCCTCTCAGCCGCCTTACCCACTGGGGCACTGATTGAATCATTTCCAATACAAGGACGGCGTGCTGCACGCGGAAGACGTGCGGCTGGACCTGCTGGCGGAACAGGTCGGCACGCCTTTCTATTGCTATTCCACCGCCACCTTGGAACGGCATTTCAAGGTTTTCGCGGCCGCTGTCCCCGCCGGATCGCTGGTCGCCTATGCCATCAAGGCCAATGACAATCTGGCGGTGCTGAAGACATTGGCGCGGATCGGTGCCGGCGCCGATGTGGTGTCGGGCGGCGAGTTGGCCAAGGCGCTGGCAGCCGGTGTGCCGCCCGGCAAGATCGTCTTCTCCGGCGTCGGCAAGACCAAAGACGAAATGCGCAACGCCCTTGCGGCCGGCATCTATCAATTCAATGTCGAAAGCGAGCCGGAACTGGCGGCGCTGGACGAAGTCGCGCGCAGCCTCGGCAAGCGCGCGCCCGTCACCTTGCGCATCAATCCCGATGTCGATGCCAAGACCCATGCCAAAATCACCACCGGCACGGCGGAAACCAAGTTCGGTATCCCGTTCGGCCGCGCCCGCGAAGCCTATGCCCATGCCGCCAAGATGGCGGGCATCGAGATCGTCGGCGTCGACGTGCATATCGGCAGCCAGATCACCGAACTGGAGCCGTTCGAAACCGCCTTCACCCGCGTGCGCGAGTTCGTCGGCACCTTGCGCGAAGACGGCCACACGATCAGCCGCCTCGACCTGGGCGGCGGACTGGGCGTGCCGTATGAGAACAGCAACATGCCGCCGCCGGACCCCAGCGCCTATGGCGCCATGGTGGCGCGCGTCACCAAGGATCTGGGCTGCACCCTGTCGTTCGAGCCGGGCCGCCTGATCGCCGCCAACGCCGGCGTGCTGGTGTCCAAAGTGATCTATGTGAAGAAGGGCGATGCCAAGGATTTCCTGATCATCGATGCGGGCATGAACGATCTGATCCGCCCCGCCATGTACGAAGCCCATCACGAGATCGTGGGTGTCGCGGAACCCAAAGTCGGTTCCCCGCGCCCGCGCTATGACGTAGTCGGGCCGGTGTGCGAGACATCCGACCTGTTCGCCTCCAGCCGGCCGCTGCCGAAACTCAAAAGCGGCGATCTTGTGGCGATCCTGTCGGCCGGCGCCTATGGCGCGGTGATGGCGGGCGATTACAATGCCCGGCCGCGGGTGCCGGAAGTCTTGGTCTCGGGCGAACAATGGGGCATCGTAAGGCCCAGAGAGACTTATGCCGATCTCATCGCCAAGGACCGCATTCCCGACTGGCTTTCCAGCTAATCCGCTGGAGCGGCGCGTCGCGCTGGCGCGCGGCGTGCTGGCGATCGAGCGGCTGCTGCCGCTTCTGTGGCCGGCGGTTGGTTTCCTCGGCTTTTACCTTGCCCTGGCCTTGACCGGCGTATTTGCCTTGATCCCCTGGCCAGTACAGGCCTTGCTGCTGGCCGCCACCGTCACGACAAGCGCGCTGTCGCTTTACGACGGTTTTGAGGATTTTGCCTGGCCCCGCACGATCGATGCGGCACGACGGCTGGAGCGCGACAGCGGCTTGGCTCACCGGCCGATCTCCGAACGCGACGATGTGCTGGTGGGCGATGATCCGGTGGCCCGCGCGCTGTGGGATCTGCACCGCGCACGAACCCTGCCGGAGAAATTCCGCATCGGCCTGCCCCGCACCGGCATTGCCGAACGCGATCCCCAAGGGCTGCGCTGGTACCTGTTGATCGCCGTGGCGGTGGGGCTGGTGCTGGCGCGCAGCGATACAGGCACGCGGCTGGTGTCCGCATTCGACAGCGGCGCGGGCGCCGCCGCCAGCCTGGATGCCTGGATCGATCCGCCGCCCTATACCGGCCTGCCGCTGACCTCGCTGCACATTGGCGACACGTCCGTCATCCGGGTGCCGCAAGGCTCGGTGCTGAACCTGCGGGTCCATGGCGCGCCGCGCACCCCGGGCCTTGCTGCCGGCAACAATGCCGCGCCGCGCTTTGCCGGCGAGGACGGGGAATATTCCAGCAATGTGATCCTTTCCACCAATGCGCGGGTGCGGGTGCAGGTGGGCGGCCACGCCATCGGCAAATGGAATATCCAGGCGGTGCCGGACGCCGCGCCCACCATCGCCTTCACCGCCAAACCCTCGCCCACCGAGCAGAAGGCCACCCAATTCGCCTTCAAGGGCAGCGACGATTACGGCATTTCCAGCGCCCGCGCCGTGCTGGCGCCACTCAAAACTTCTGGAGGCGGTCACGGCAAGCCGCTGGTGGTGGAACTGCCGCTGCCGGAATCGGGCGCCAAGACGGTGGACCAGAACAGCTATGTCGATCTCACCAGCAATCCCTATGCCGGGCTGACGGTCACGGGTCACCTGGAAGCGCGCGACGCCATCGGCCAGAAAGGCATCAGCGCCCCCGTCACCTTCAAGCTGCCGGCCCGGGTCTTCACCGATCCCTTGGCCCGCGCGCTTATTGAACAACGGCAACAGCTCGCCACCAGCGATGCGGCGGGCCGCAAGATCGTGCTGCTGACCCTGGATGCGCTGACCATCGCGCCCGACAAGTTCTATGCCGGCAAGAACGACATCTTTCTGGCGCTGCGCAGCGCTTTCAACGGCGTCAAGAATGCCAAGACCGAAGCCGACATCGCGCGGGTCGAAAACATCTTGTGGGAAACCGCGCTGAAGCTGGAGCGCGGCGGCTTGCTGTCGGCGGCGGAAGAGTTGCGCAAACTGCAGATGATGATCACGGCGGCTCTCGCCTCGGGCGCGCCGCAGGATGTGATCGACGAACTGCTCAAGCGCTACAATGAGGCGATGCAGAAATACATGGCCGCGCTGGCCGCCAATCCGCCGGCCCCCGGCGAGCAGCAGCCCTTGCCGCCCGACGCCAAGACCATCGGCCAGAACGACATCCAGACCATGCTGGACATGATCAAGAAGCTGACCCAGGCGGGTGACCGCCAGAAGGCGGCGCAATTGCTGGCCATGCTGCAATCCATGCTGGAAAATATGCGCATGACCCAGGGCCAGGGCGGCAGCGGCGGGCCGCAGAACAAGGCGCTGAACGAAACGCTGCAGAAATACGGCAACCTGATGGGCAAGCAGCGTGCCCTGTTGGACAAGACTTTCCGCCAGCAACAGGGCCAGGCCGATCCCAAGGATGGCGGACCGCAGGGCCTGCAGAAACAGCAAAGCGACCTGGAAAAGGAATTGGAGGATTCCCTCAAGGGCATGGACGGCAAGTCGGCGCAGAAGCTGCGCGAGGCCGGCAAGGCGATGGGCGAAGCCCAGAGCGCGCTGGGCAAGAAGGACCTGACCAATGCCGGCAGTTCCCAGAACCAGGCGCTGGATGCGCTGCGCCAGGGCGCGCAGGCGCTGGCCGACGAGCAAGGCCAGGGCCAGAAGCAGGGCGGCGGACAGGACCCGCTGGGACGCGGCAATGCGCCTTTGGATAATAGCGGGGTCAAGATTCCCGGTGCCGCCGATCTGGCGCGTGCGCGCCAAATCCTGGAAGAGTTGCGCCGCCGCGCCGGCCAGATGAACCGGCCGCAACAGGAACGCGATTATCTCGACCGGTTGCTGAAGGCGTTCTGACCCTTGGCTGAGAAACTTCTCCTATTGAGCAGGGCGAAGTTCTGGGGCGTCACATCCAACAAAGTCCACTGCGCAGGCGCGCTCCTTCGCCTTCTTATCCAAAGCCTCGAATTCGGCCATGGCGACCAAGCCAATTCCCATCAGCACCAGGAAGGCTACGAGCAAGTTCAGCGCATTCAGCACTTTCAGCATGGCCTACCATGTGCGGTCGGAATGGCCGTTGTTAAAACGCAACTTTAAGAATGGCAACTGATTCAGCAGACCACTTGCCAAAGAAACTGTTGCCCACGCAGACCAGTGAATGCCGACTAACCGGCGACCTTGCCTATGTAAGGCAGACCGCGATAGCGCCCGGCATCGTCCATGCCATAGCCGACCACGAAATCATTACCGACAGCGAAGCCGGTATAGTCGGCCTTGGCCAGGGCGTCGGGCTTTTGCTTGTCCAGCATCACCGCCACCTGCACGCTGGCGGCGCCCGCCGCCTGGATCAGCGACACCGCCTTGGCGATGGTGCGTCCCGCATCCAGCACGCCATCGATCACCAGCACATGGCGGCCGGCGATCTGTTCCGACGGCCCGGCGATCATGGAGACGGCGCTGGCGACGCGCTTGTCGCCGTAGGAGCGCAGCCAGATCATTTCCACATCCATCGCCACCCCTTCCCAGGCCAGCGCCCTTAAGAGGTCGGCGGCGAAGACAAAGCCGCCCACCAGCACCGGCATGGCGACATCCGGCACCAGCGGCGCCGCCGCGATCAGCCGCGCAACGCTGCGCACCCGGTCCTGGATCTGTTCGGCGGAGAAAAGTACGTCAGGCGCCATCAGCTGCCATCTTTGGCGAAGCGCACTTCGAGATGGCGCGCGGCAGCGGGCGGGCTGGACAGCCGCGTCATGAACGGCACCGACTGTTTGGGGCCCAGCACCGTGGCATTGGGCTTGAAGGTCCAGTGATAGACTTCGTGATCGTTCACATCGCTCAGGGTAACGCGTACGTTTTGCGGCACCGGCAACTGGCGCGAGCCGGCATTGACGATCATCCCCGACACCGCAAGCACCACCTGGCCGTCCTCGGTTTCGCGGTGATAATCCACCTGCTGGAAATCGATGCCGCTGGCATTCACATGCAGGCCCAGGCTGGAATAGACCCCGGCCGATTGCGGCCATATCAGTGCGATGTCCTGGCGATAGCGCACCGCCGACACCGCGATCAAAAGCACCACCGCGATCAGCGCGGCCCAGCCGGCCGCCACCGCAAGCTTGGGCCCCAAAGGCGCGCGCGGCTCAGGCGGCAGCGATGCCGGCGCCATGGCGGCGTTGGGCGAAGGGCTGAAGGGGAAAGACTCGCGGGATGCAGGCGCCTCGGCATCGGCTTCCGGCTGGGCTGCGGGCGCGGCCTTCGGCACCGCTTCAGGGGCTTCCGGCGCCGCCTCGCCCTCGCCCGCCTGGTGCCAGCTATGGCCGCATTTGGCACAGCGCACCGTGCGGCCCGCAGCGGGAAATTTCGCTCCGTCGACCGAATAGCGCGTGTCGCAAGAGGGACAAGTGAGAATCATGCCCGGCCTGTTGAAATATCAGCAGAAAATAGGGGGCGGGGGCCATGACCGCAAGCGGCGTGAATTTATTCACGCCAGCCCGCGCAACGCGCGGGCGGTGGGCCTACTTTCCCTCCAAAATAAAGTTATGTTCGCGCATGGTCCGCTTCGAAAATGTCGGCATGCGCTATGGCTCGGGACCCGAGGTACTGCGCGATGTCAGTTTCTCGCTGGAGCCGGGGTCTTTCACCTTCCTGACCGGCCTGTCGGGCGCGGGCAAGACCACCCTGCTCAAGCTAATCTACGTGGCCGAACCGCCCTCCCGGGGCCTGATCACCCTGTTCGGCACCGAACTGGCCACCGCCAGGCGGCGCGATTTTCCCGCCATCCGCCGCCGCATCGGGGTGGTGTTCCAGGATTTCCGGCTGCTGGATCACCTTTCGGCCTTCGACAATGTCGCCCTGCCGCTGCGGCTGGCGGGCAAGCGGGTGAGCGATTTCACCCATGACGTCAGCGAACTTTTGTCCTGGGTGGGGCTGGGCGATCGGATGCAGGCGCGTCCCGCCACCCTGTCGGGCGGCGAGCAGCAGCGCGTCGCCATTGCCCGCGCCGTGGTGGCGCGGCCCGACCTGCTGATCGCCGACGAACCCACCGGCAATGTCGATCCGGAAATGGGCGCGCGCCTGATCCGGCTGATCGCCGAGCTCAACCGGCTGGGCACCACCGTGTTGATCGCCACACATGACCGCGCCCTGATCGAGGCCACGCGGGCGCGCGAGATGCGGCTGGTCGAAGGCCGGCTGGTGGAACTGAGAGCCAACACATGAGTGAACGCGCAACTTATATCCTGCCGCGTGACAAGGGTGCCGCCCCTCTGGATTTTGTCATCGCGGTGATGGCCTTCCTGGCGGCGCTGGCGCTGGGCGCCTCGCTGGTGGCGACGCGCGCCGCGCATGGCTGGCAATCGGGATTGTCGGACCGCATCACGGTGCAGGTGATGCCGCCGGAGCAAGGCGATGTCCGCGCCGGGCTGGAGGCGGAAACAAAAGCGGCGTTGTCGGTGCTGGAGAAGACACCGGGCATTGCCCATGCCAGCCCGCTGTCGGATGCGGAGATCAACGCGCTGGTCGAACCCTGGATCGGCAAGGATGGCGTGGTGTCCGGCATTCCGTTGCCAAAGCTGATCGACGCCGCGGTGACGCCGGGCGAGGATGTGGATGTGAATGCGCTGGCCGCCAGGTTGAAACAGGCGGCGCCGCATGCATCCGTGGACGATCATCGCCGCTGGATTTCGCGGTTGCGCGGACTTGCCGACGCCGTGCGCTTTTCCGCCTATGGCATTCTTCTCTTGATCGCGGGCGCCACGGCGGCGGCGGTGTCCTTCGCCACCCGCGCAGGGCTCGACGCGCATCATGAGATGGTGGCGCTGCTGCACCAGATGGGCGCCCTGCCCGGCTTCATCGCCCGCGCCGTGGAATGGCACTATTTCGTTTCGGCGCTGTTTGCCGCCGCTTTGGGCACATTGTTCGCCGCCCTGTTCTTCCTGGGCGCGGGCGGATTGGAGATATTCGGCGTCGAGGCGGTGCCGTTCCTGCCGCCCTTGTCACTGAAATGGATCGAGATTCCCTGGCTTTTGGCCGTGCCCGCCGTCACCGCCCTGATCGCCTGGGCCACGGCACGCATTTCGGTGCTTTCGGTGGTCAAAGCCATCTATTGAGCGCAGTGAAAGCTGTTTGCTATTGTCCTGCTTCGCGATTGGAGCTGCGATTTGCGCGTTTTTCTGGCCGTGATTTTTCTGGCGCTGCTGGGCTATGGCCTGAGCTTCGTACTGTTCGTGGTCAATCTGCCGGTCGCACCCGCAATCGCGCCCAAGGCGGACGGCATCGTGGCCCTGACCGGCGGCGATGAGCGGCTGGACACGGCCGTGGCGCTGCTGGAGCGCGGTGTCGCCAAGCGCCTGTTGGTCAGCGGCGTCGCCGCCGAAACCACCAAGGAGACGGTGGGCAAGATGTCGGAAGGCGGGCCGCGCTTCGCCTGCTGCGCCGATATCGGCTATGCCGCCGAAGACACCCATGGCAATGCCGAGGAAGCGGCCAGCTGGACGCGCGAGCATCATTTCGTCAGCCTGGTGATCGTCACCAGCCGCTATCACATGCCGCGCACCATGAAGGAATTTTCCGCCCTGCTGCCCGACGTCACCCTGATTGCCTATCCGGTGGAGCAGAGCCGCGTCGCGCTGGACAGCTGGTGGATGCACCCCAAGACCGCCCAGCTTCTGCACCGCGAGTATGTCAAATATCTCGCCAGCCTTCTGACCACGCGGCTGGCGCAGTGATGATTGCGGTGCGCTCCGCGCTGTTTCTGGCGTGGTTTCTGCTCGTCACCACCATCCTGTCGCTGATTTTCCTGCCGGTGCTGATCCTGCCGCGTGGCGCGACCGTCTGGCTGGCGCGCATCTGGTCGCGTGCCACTTTTTTTGGACTGAAATTATTCGCCGGGATCGACTGGGAAATTCGCGGCGTTCCGCCCCACGGTCCCGCGCTGGTCGCCTCCAAGCATATGAGCATGTGGGATACGCTGGCGCTGTACCTGGCGCTGGATGCGCCGGCCGTCGTGCTGAAGCGCAGCCTGCTCCATATCCCTTTCTATGGCTGGTTTTTGTGGAAAGCCGCCGCGGTGCCCATCGACCGCGGCGGCGGCGCCAAAGCGCTGCGCAAGATGCAAGGGGCGGCGAAAGACGTGCTGGCGGAGAATCGTCCCATCCTGATCTTTCCCGAAGGCACGCGCAAAAGGCCCGGCGCCGCGCCGGACTATAAGCCCGGCGTGGCGGGGCTCTACACCATGCTGGATGTGCCCTGCGTGCCGGTGGCGCTGAATTCCGGTGTCCATTGGACCGGCTTTCGCAAACTGCCGGGCACCATTGTGCTGGAATTCCTCGAGCCGATCCCGCCGGGGCTGAAACGCGCCGCTTTCATGGCGCAGCTGGAGAGCCGCATCGAAACGGCGACCAACAAACTGCTGCCATGACAAAGTTGGATAAGCGTCAATGCGGTCCCTGCACCGTCTGTTGCACCGAGCTGAAAATACCGCAGCTTCGGAAGGAGGCGCGGGTGCCCTGCAAGCATCTCGCCGCCACCGGTTGCGGCATCTATGCGGACCGCCCCAATGTCTGCCGTGAATTTTTGTGCGGCTGGCGGCTGTTCGACGATATGGGCGATGACTGGCGGCCCGATCTCAGCGGCGTGATGGCCTTGCGCTGGTCGCCCGCCGAGCTGCCCGCCGCCTGGAAAACCACGCCTTATGGCGTGCATCTGCTGGTGACCGGCGGCGAGGCCGCGGTGATGGGTCCCGCCTTCATCGATTATGTGGCGCGGACCATGGCGCGCGGCATTCCCGTCTTCCTGTCGGCGGCCTCGCCCTACATCGTGCTGAACGATCACATGCCGGCGGGGGCCGACAAGGCGATGGTGAAACAGCGGCTGGCCGAGCTTTACCCCCTGCTGCACGCCGCCCGCTTCGGCCAGGGCCTGTGGACGCGCATCCGCTTTCTCTACCGGCTGCAGATTGACCGAGGGTACCAGAAATATCTAGGAAAATCAGTACCCTAGAGGACTGGAACGGCCGCGGCGCAACCCCATATTAGGCAGCCCGACAAGCCATGGTGGCGGACCCCGGGGCCGATATGTTTGTTACCGTCCGATGAGCGATATTTCCCACCAGATCTGGGACATGAAATACCGGCTGAAGACGGCCGACGGCACGCCCGTCGACCGCGACGTGGCCGATAGCTGGACGCGCGTGGCGCTGGCGCTGGCTGAGGCCGAAGCACCAGATCAACGCATCGCCCGCGCCCAGGAATTCGCCCACGCGCTTGCGGGGCACAAGTTCTTGCCGGCAGGCCGCATCCTGGCCGGCGCCGGCACGGGGCGCAGCGTCACCCTGTTCAACTGTTTTGTGATGGGCGCGATCGAGGATTCCATGGCTGGAATCTTCTCCGCCCTGCGCGAGGCGGCGCTGACCCTGCAGCAGGGCGGCGGCATCGGTTATGACTTTTCCACCCTGCGGCCCAAAGGGGCACTGGTGGCGGGTGTCGGCGCGGATGCTTCCGGTCCGGTCTCCTTCATGGATGTGTGGGATTCGATGTGCCGCACCATCATGAGCGCGGGCTCGCGGCGCGGCGCCATGATGGCGTGCCTGCGCGTGGATCATCCCGATATCGAGGACTTCATCACCGCCAAGCGTACCCAGGGGCGCCTCACCAACTTCAACCTGTCGGTGTTGGTCAGCGACGCCTTCATGGCGGCGGTGAAGAATGGCAGTGATTGGGACCTGCAATTCGGCGGACGGATTTATCGTACAGTGAAAGCGCGCGCGCTGTGGGACATCATCATGCGTGCCACCTATGACCATGCCGAGCCCGGCGTGATCTTCATCGACCGCATCAACAACCAAAACAATCTGGGCTATTGCGAAACCATCGCCGCCACCAATCCCTGCGGCGAGCAGCCGTTGCCGCCCTATGGCGCCTGCCTGCTGGGCTCCATCAACCTGGCCCGGCTGGTACGCCAGCCTTTCACCGATCAAGCCGCGCTGGACATGGCCGAGCTGGAGCGGCTGGTGGGCAGCGCGGTGCGGATGATGGACAATGCCATCACCGTGTCGCGCTTTCCGTTGGAGGCACAGGCGCAGGAAGCTCGCGCCAAGCGGCGCATCGGGCTGGGGGTCACCGGGCTCGCCAATGCGCTGATCCTATGCAAAGTGCGTTATGGCTCGCCGCAAAGTCTGGAGCTGATCCGCGCCTGGCTGGCCGCGGTCAGCCATGCCGCCTATCGCGCCAGCGTCGAGTTGGCCCGGGAAAAAGGCCCTTTCCCGCTGTACGACATGAATCCCTATCTGTCGGGTGCGCATATCCAGGCGCTGCCGCCGGACATCTACAATTCCATTGCCGCGCACGGCATCCGCAATGCGCTGCTGACCTCCATCGCGCCCACCGGCACCATTTCGCTGTTCGCGGACAATGTCTCCAGCGGCATCGAGCCGGTATTCGCCTTCAACTATACCCGCAAGGTTTTGCAGCCGGATGGCAGCAAGCGTGAGGAACAGATCAGCGACTACGCCTTCCGCCTGTTCCAGCAGATGTTCGGCACCGATACGGCGCTGCCGGAGTATTTCGTCACCGCCCAGACCCTGGCGCCATCGGATCACCTGGCAGTGCAGGCCGCCGCCCAGCCCTTTATCGACAGCGCCATTTCCAAGACCATCAACGTGCCGGCGTCGATCTCGTTCGAGGATTTCGCCCATGTCTATCTCGAAGCCTATGACTCGGGCTGCAAGGGCTGCACCACCTATCGTCCCAATGCGGTGACCGGTTCGGTGCTGTCGGTGGAAGAAGCGCAGGCCATTCCTGCCGAAACGGTGAACACGCAGGAACCGGAATTGCCGCTGCCCCCGCCGCCGCCGCGCGCCTCCAGCGGTGGCATCGTTTACATGACCCAGCCGCTGGACCGGCCCGATGCGCTGCTGGGCCGCACCTACAAGATCAAGTGGCTGGACAGCGATCACGCCTTCTACATCACCATCAATGACATCGAGAAGGATGGACGGCGGCGGCCTTTCGAGGTCTTCATCAACTCCAAGAACATGGAAGCCTATGCCTGGGCGCTCGCCCTGACCCGCATGATCTCGGCAGTGTTCCGGCGCGGTGGCGATGTCAGCTTCGTGGTGGACGAGCTGAAGGCGATCTTCGATCCCCGTGGCGGTCAATGGATGAACGGGCGCTATGTGCCGTCCCTGCTGGCGGCCATCGGCGAGGTGATCGAACGGCACATGATCGAGATCGGCTTCCTGGGCCAGCGTGGCATCGGTCTGTCGAACCTGCCCGATGTCCACAATATCCCGGCGGAAGGCGCCCGCGCCCGCTTCTGCCCGCGCTGCGGCGATGCCAGCTTCGTCAAGCTGGAAGGCTGCGACTCCTGCCTGTCTTGCGGATACTCAAAGTGCAGCTAGCCCAAACTCTCCATGGCCGGCCTCCGAGCCGGCCATCCAGGGCCATCCTGTTCCGGTGCGGCGTTCTTGACTCTGGATGGGCGGGTCAAGCCCGCCCATGGTGATGAGATGAACTATTCCAGCCGCTTCTGGCTTTACGCGCCCATCACCACCTTCCTGATCATCGCCTGCGCGGTGATGGCCTATTGGTGGGTGGCGGCGGATGCGTTCGAGAAGAAGCTCGCGGCCCTCAAAGGCCATGAAGCCATTCCCGGGATCACGCTGGACTGGTCCAAGGCCGAAGTCGGCGGCTTTCCCTTCCGGCTGGACGCCGATTTCACGCAGCTGACGGTAACCGGCGCCGGCGCGCACGGTCCTTTCATCTGGTCATCTGAGAAATTCGCCGCCCATACCCTGACCTACAACCGCGCCAAAGCAGTCTATGAGGCGGCAGGGCGGCAGCAAGCCTCCTGGACCGATGCGCAAGGTGCGGTGCGCGAAATCAACTTCCTGCCCGGATCGCTGCGCGCCAGCAGCGTGATACGCGATCATGCGCTCGTGCGCGCTGATCTTGATATCGCGAATTTGGGCGCGAAAGAGATCAAGATTGGACGATTCCAGCTTCACATGCGGCGCACTGGTCACGACCTGGATCTGATGCTGGAAGCCGATGCCGCGGGAGACCGCAAGCAGGTACAGGCCTATGTCACGCTCGCCCGCGGCGATGCCTTTGCAGGCCTGCTGAAAGGCACCCAATCCTGGCCCGACGCGGCGAAAGCCTGGCGAGGACAAGGCGGCGCGGCGAAATTCTCGAAGGTGATTGCGCCGGGGCTTGATCTCGCCGAGTCGCTCTCTCCGCTATATTAAGAACCCCTCTCCCCTTGTGGGGTCCGAAGGACGGGCGCGCGGCCAAGCGCGCCCCGTGAGGAAAGTTTTCAGCTTTTGTTGCGCCCGAAGTTCGGCGCCGAGGTGTCCTGGCCAATCTCGATAATGGCGCGGCGAATGGCGCGGCCGCGTGTGAAGGTGTCGAACAGCACCTGGCCGTCGCCGTCCTCCACCGCCTTTTGCAGGACCCGCAAATCGTCATTGAAGCGGCTCAGGACTTCCAGCACCGCCGCGCGGTTGTTCAGGAATACGTCGCGCCACATGGTGGGATCGGAAGACGCGATGCGGGTGAAATCACGAAAGCCAGAAGCGGAATATTTGATCACTTCCCCTTCGGTGACCTCTTCCAGGTCACGCGCGGTGCCCACGATGTTGTAGGCGATCAGGTGCGGCAGGTGGGAGGTGATGGCGAGCACCAGGTCGTGGTGGCTGGCATCCATCACATCCACCTGGCTGCCCAGGCCCTGCCAGAAGCTTTTCAGCTTTTCGACCGCCGCCGGATCGCTGTTTGGCACCGGCGTCAGAATTGTCCAACGCCCATCGAACAGGGTGGCAAAACCGGCTTCCGGTCCTGAAAACTCGGTGCCGGCAATGGGATGGGCAGGAATGAAATGCACATCCAGAGGGACAGAGGGGGTCACATCGCGGATCACCGCGCCCTTCACCGAACCCACATCCGACAGGATCGCGCCTTCTTCCAGATGCTGCTGTATCTGTTCGGCGATAGTCCTGTAGGCCCCGACCGGCGTGCACAGGATGACCAGCTCCCCACCTTCAACCGCATCGCCGATATCGGCATGCAAGGTGTCGCAGAAACCCACCACCCCGGCGCGTTCCAGCACATCGGCTGATGCGTCGTGACCCGCGATTTCTTTTGCCAGTTTGCCGCGCCGCGCCGCATGGGCGATGGAAGACCCAATGAGCCCCAATCCGATAATGGCGATCTTGTCGAACATGCTCATGCCGCCATGAACTTCTGAATCAGCGCCACCGCCGCCCGATTCTGTTCTTCCGTACCGATGGTCATGCGCAGGCAATCCGGCAAGCCGTAGCTGGCCACGCTGCGCAGAATGATACCGCCTGTCGTCAGATAGGCGTCGGCCTCGGCAGCAGTCTTTTCGCCTTTCGCCGGAAAATGGATCAGCACGAAATTGGCGCAGCTGTCGTCGACCCGCAGGCCCGTCTTGCGGATTTCGGCAGTGACCCAGGGCAACCACTTGTTGTTGTGCTCGACAGCCTTCCAGAAATGCTCGCGGTCGCGCACGGCGGCGGCGCCGGCCAATTGCTGAATCAAGGCGGTGTTGAACGGTCCACGGATGCGATTGATCGCATCGCAGACTTCCGCCGAAGCATACATCCAGCCGATGCGCAGCCCGGCCAGGCCGTACAGTTTCGAAAAAGTGCGGGTCATCACCACATTGGGAAATTGCCGCGCCAGTTCCAGGCCCGACTCGTAATCCTTGGCGGTGACGTATTCGCCATAGGCCGCGTCGATCACCAGCAGCACATGCGGCGGCAATCCTGCATGCAGCCGCGCCATCTCTTCCCGGTTCAGGCAGGAGCCGGTGGGGTTGTTGGGATTGGCGAGATAGACCATGCGCGTCTTGGGCGTGATCGCCGCCAGCATGGCGTCCACATCCACCTTGATGGCCTGGTTGGTGGTGCGTTCAGGCACCATCACCGGACGCGCGCTGTTGGCCTGGGTGGCGATCTTGTAAACCAAGAAGGCATGCTCGCTGAACACCACTTCGTCGCCGGGCTGCAGGTAGGCATTGGCCAGCATGGTGAGCAGGGCGTCGGAGCCATCGCCGGAGGTGACGATGCGCGCCGCGTCGAGATGGTGCACCTCGGCGATCGCCCGGCGCAGCAGGGTTGCCGAGCCTTCGGGATAGAGCGCCAGGCTGGTGGCCGCTTCGGCCAGCGCCGCCGCCACCGCCGGGGTGGGCCCCAGCGGGCTCTCATTGGAGGACAGCTTGAACACCTTGGCCGCGCCGGGCGCACTGGCGCGCCCGCCGACATAGGCGGTGATGTCAAGGACGCCGGGTTTGGGCTCGGGCTTCATCGGTTAATACAGCGGACTCTCGAAAGGGGTGTTAGGCGGTCCATAGCGAAAGCGTATGGACGGACCCGCCCCATGAAAAAAGGCCGGTATTGATAGGGTGGAGCCGCCCTAAAAGCAAAGCAAGTCAGGTATGCGCAGCGGCGTTCGTTGACTTGGGGACAGGGCGGCCTTAGCTACGCTTTACAAGGATTTAGGATGACCGAGGCCCCTCGTTTCCTGCGCCCGGTGACCGCGCCATCCGCCGATGTCGGCATGGCCGTCACCTTCCAGACTCCGCTGCCGCTGGACTGCGGCCGGAGCCTCTCGCCCTTCACCGTCGCCTATATGACCTATGGCACGCTCAATGCCGACAAGAGTAACGCCATCCTGATCTGCCACGCCCTGACGATGGATCAGTTCGTGGCCAGCGACAATCCGATCACCGGCAAGCCCGGCTGGTGGACCCCCATGGTGGGACCGGGAAAGCCCATCGACACCGACCGTTTTTTTGTCATCTGCGCCAATGTTCTGGGCGGCTGCATGGGATCGACCGGGCCGTCCGACATCGATCCCAGCGACGACAAACCCTATGGCCTGAATTTCCCGGTCATCACCATCCGCGACATGGTGCGGGCGCAGAAACGCCTGGTCGAACATCTGGGCATCGAAAAACTGCTGATGGTGATCGGCGGCTCCATGGGCGGAATGCAGGCGCTGCAATGGGCGGCGTCCTATCCCGACTGCGTGCGCGCCGTGATGCCCATCGCCTGCGCCGCGCGCCATTCGCCACAGAACATCGCCTTCCACGAAGTGGGCCGCCAGGCGATCATGGCCGATCCCGACTGGCATGGCGGGGAATATTATTTGTTCGACACCAAGCCCAAGAAAGGCCTGGCGGTGGCGCGCATGGCCGCGCACATTACCTATGTCTCGGAGATGGCGCTGCAGGAAAAGTTCGGGCGCAATTTGCAGAACCGCGACGCCAAATCATTCCAGTTCACGCCGGACTTCCAGATCGAGTCTTACCTGCATCATCAGGGCGCCAGCTTCGTGGAGCGGTTCGACGCCAACTCCTATCTCTACATCACCCGCGCCATGGATTATTTTGACCTGGCCGAGGAGCATGGCGGGCAATTGTCCGATGTGTTCCGGCTGAATTCGGCGCGCTTCTGCATTGTCGCCTTCACCAGCGACTGGCTGTTCCCGCCGGTGGAAAACAAGCGCATCGCCCATGCCCTGAACGCCGTGGCCGCCCAGGTGAGCTTTGTCGAGATCAAGAGCGACAAGGGCCATGACGCTTTCCTGCTGGACGAGCCGGAAATGTTCGCCACGGTGCGCGGCTTTTTAAATCACGCGGCGACGGATCTGTCATGAGCGCGCCCCTCCGCCCCGATCTGGCCGCTATCGCGGACATGATCCGTTCCGGCGCGCGGGTCCTGGATGTCGGCTGCGGTGACGGCGCGCTTCTGCAACATTTGAAGACGCGTGACGTGGATGGCCGCGGCATCGAGATTTCCCAGGCCAATGTGAATGCCTGCGTGGCGCGCGGCCTTGCCGTGGTACAGGGCGACGCCGACACCGACCTGGTGGATTATCCCGCCCAGGTGTTCGATGCGGTGATCCTGTCCCAGACCATCCAGGCGACCGAAAAGCCGCGGGTGGTGCTGGATCACCTGTTGCGCATCGGCCGGCGGGTGGCGATTTCGCTGCCCAATTTCGGCTATTGGAAAGTGCGGCTGTCGCTCTTGGCCGGCGGGCGCATGCCGCGCACCAACACCCTGGATTATTCCTGGTGGGCGACGCCCAACATCCATCTGTGCACCCTGGCCGATTTCGTGGACCTGACACGCGAATGCGGCGCCACCATCGTGGAAGCCCATGCCCTGAACAACAATGGCACAACGTCCAAGATGGATCCCGCCAGCCTGACGCATGGCTATCTTGGTCCCAACCTGTTCGCCCAGGGCGGCGTGTTCCTGCTCAAGAAGAGCTAGGATATGGTTACCGACCTGGCGGCGCTTCAGGGTTCGTGGCTGCAAGTGGGCTTTGAAGAAAATGGCGTCGTCGATCCCCCCGATGCACATGGGGCGCCGGACGCGCTGACCACATTCCATCAAAACCATTTCGCCGTTCGCACAGCGGACGGCACCGTGCTGCTGGAAGGTACATTCACACTCGACGAGTCAGCGAAGACCGTCGACTGGACGGACACGATCGGCGCTGACGCGGGCAAGACATTGCCGGCGATCTACAGGCTGGACGGCGACCATTTTATATTCATCGCGGCCGATCCGGGCGCGCCCCGGCCGACGGAATTTCGCACCGGTCCCGGCCAGACCATGCGCACATTCGTGCGCCAGCTTTAAAAATCTTCGGCGGCCTTGGCCTGCTGCAACGCGACTTTCGCGGCCTTGGGCAGCGGCGTGGCGGCGGCGTAAAGCGACTTGGATGCCTCCACCACATGCACGCCGCCGATGCCGGGAACCATGGTGCGCCCCAGCTTTTCCCAGCCGGTGCCCGAGCCGGTCATGCTTCTAAAGGGCGGGGCATAAAGCGCGCGGGTCCAGCGCCCCGGCTCCAACAGCGCATCCTTGAGCAGGGCTTCCAGTTCCATGTGCGAAAAGGGCCGGCCATGGCCGAAGGGCGAGACCTGGACCTGTGCCCACAGGCTGGCGCGATTGGGCGCCACCAGCAAAATTTTTCCTTCCGGCGCCAGAACCCGCCACAGTTGGCGCAGAAGAGGCCGCAGGCTTTCGGCGGATTCCAGGCCGTGCACGATCAGGATGCGGTCGAAGAACACGTCGGGAAAGGGCAGCGCATCTTCCTCGCATACCAGGGTGGCATTCTTGTTCTGCGGCCAGGTGATGGCGCCGAAGGGCGCGGGGATCGCAGCGATGACGCGCTCGGCCCCGGTGAAGAGCCGCGCATAGGGAATGGGAAAGCCATAGCCCAGCACCCGCAGCCCCCGCAGGTCCGGCCAGAAATTCTCGACATGGCGGAGGATCACCCGCTTGGCCAACTGGCCCAGCGGGGCGTCATAAAAAGCGGCGAGGTCGCGCACGTCCGGCATCGTCCAAGTCTAAGCCCTGGAGGCGGTTGTTCAAAGACGCAGCTTTGCCCCGCGCGGCTTGGCCGCGCGACCAGATTTGATAGTGTGTCTCGCGCCAAAAGGAGACGCCATGCCAACCCAGATCGAGATTGTTCCCTGCCTGTCCGACAACTACGCCTATCTGGTGAAGTCGGGGGACAATTGCGCCATCGTAGACCCGTCGGAAGCCGCCCCGGTACGCGCGGCGCTGGCCAGGACGGGCTGGAAACTGACCCATATCCTCAACACCCATCATCACCTGGACCATTGCGGCGGCAATCTGGACCTGAAGCAGGAGACAGGCGCCAAGGTGGTGGGCCCGGGCAAGGATGCGGCGCGCATTCCCGGCCTGGATGTTGGGGTGGACGAGACCACGGGCTGGGAATTCGACGGCCGCAAGGTCCAGGTGCTGGAAGTGCCGGCCCACACACGCGGCGCCATCACCTTTGTGATCGACGGCAACGCCTTCACCGGCGACACGTTGTTTACCCTGGGCTGCGGGCGGTTGTTCGAAGGCGATCCCCAGATGATGTGGATCAGCCTCAGCAAGCTGATGACTCTGCCTGACACGACCAAGGTGTGGTGCGGGCATGAATATACCCAGAGCAATGGCCGCTTTGCCCTGACGTTGGAGCCGGGCAATGGCGACCTGAAAGCGCGGATGGCGGATGTGACGGCCGCGCGCGATGCCGGCAACCCGACGGTGCCCTCCACCATGGGCCTGGAGAAAAAGACCAACCCCTTCCTGCGCCCGGACAGCGCCGAAATCCGCAAAAGCCTGGGCATGGAAAATGCCGGCGACGTCGCCGTGTTCGGCGAAATCCGCGCCCGCAAGGATAAATTCTGAGAGAGCTACTTCTTCTTCGAGTTGTCGCCATCAAACGGCGATGTCACCACGTCACCCACGCCGCCGGCCACCGAGACGCCGGCGCCCACCGCGGATGAACCGGCGCTGACAACCGTGCTGGCCGCGTCATAGGCGATGCAGCCCGACAGGGGAACCGTCATGGCGGCAAACACCGCGGTGGTGACCGGTACGCGAATGATGCAATCCATGGCGCCCAGCCGTTTGTTGACAACCTGGCAAGCTTAACCGCCCAATGGTCAAAACATCGCTAACCACGCGCGCGCGAGACATGTCGGAAAGTCTATTTGTCACCAGGCTTTACAAGGGCCGCATCGCCCCGCCCGCCGGGCTGTCCGCCACCTGTCTGGGCATCGCGGCCGAAGATCGCGCCGGCCAGCGCTGGTCCAAAAGCCACGGTTATGGCGGCTACACGTCGTACGCTTCGCTGAATGACCTGACCCAGCGCGCCAGCATTATCGACGGGCTGGAGCGTGCCATTGCCAAACAGGTCGCCGGTTTTGCGCGCGAACTGCAATTCGACCTGGGCGGCAGGAAACTCAAGCTGGACAGCCTCTGGATCAA
>JACCXK010000041.1 GCA_013697055.1 Alphaproteobacteria bacterium | reverse complement strand
GCTGAAGATGGGCGCGGGCATGGGGGCTGCGGCGGCCTCGAAGCGCGCCTGCTGCGCGCCGTCCGGACCCCACACGGCGATGTCGCGGATGGCGGGCTCGGCCCTTGCCATGTCGGCGCTGCGATATTGCTGTGGGCTGGCGGCGAACACCGCGCCCAGGCGGGCATAGCGGTCCAGCGTCTGTCCGGCGGCATGGGCGACATCGGCGGCGCGGACGCGCTCGAAGGTGGCGGCCTGGGCCAGCGCCCTGCCGCGGTCCATGCGCATCTGGAGCAGGGCGGCGGCGGCAAAGCTTCCGCAGATCAGGATGATGCAGATGGGGACGATGAAACGGACGTCGCGTGACGCGCGGCGCACAAAGCTGCGCCCCAGGACGGTGGCCCCGTCCAGCCCGGTCCACAGGCGCAATGCCGCCTCGGCCATGATCCCCACCATGCGCGGTGATTCGCGCACAGAGAGTATGAGAATCGCCGCCTGCGGCGTCACCCAGTTATAAAGAGAGGCAGCCACCGAATCGGTGGAAGACTCAGTTCAGCATCTTCCCGGCAACCTCGAACAGGTTTGGGGAGATGCCGGACAGGCCGCGAATGGCCTTCAATTCGGCCTGCATCATCTCCTGCCGGGCCGGATCGTAGCGCCGCCAGCTTTCAAACGCACCCGCCATGCGGGCCGCCACTTGCGGGTTCATCGGGTCCAGGATGCGGATCACTTCGCCCACCAGCCGGTAGCCGGCGCCGTCCGCATTGTGGAAGCGCAGGTGATTGACGCTGAAGGCGCCGACCAAAGCGCGCACCCGGTTGGGATTCTTGATGTCGAAGGCCGGGTGCTTCATCAGTTCGCGCACCGCGGTGATGGTTTCGGGCAAAGGCGAGCCGGCCTGCAGGCTCATCCACTTGTCCAGCACCAAAGGATCGTTCTTGAAGCGGTCATGGAAGTGGGTGAAGGCATTGTCGCGCAGGGGCGATTCCATGCGGGTCAGCGCGCTCAGGCCGGCGATCATGTCGGTCATGTTGGTGGCGCTGCGGTAATGGGCTTCGGCCAGCCCCGCCGCGGCTTCGTCATCGGCGGCGGTGAGATAGCGCAAGGCCGCATTGCGTAGCGCGCGCCGGCCGGCCGACCCCGCGTCGGGGCTGAAATCGCCGGCATCGCGCATATGCTCGTAGAGCTGGGCCAGGCGGCCCCGATGGGCCAGCGCCACGGCGCGCACCAGCGCCGTCCGCGCGGTGTGGATGCCGATCGGGTCCACCGGCGCCTTCTTGGCCGCCAGCTCGCTTTCGGTGGGCGGCATCAGCATCTGGGCGGCGAAGGCGGGGTCCTGTTCGGCGCCCGCCAGCACATCGCCGATGGCGGTGATGTAGTCGGTGTTGGCGTCGCTGCGCGCCTTGCCCGCCACTTCCAGCATGATCTCGGCGGCCAGGATCTGGCCGGCTTCCCAGCGGTTGAAGGCATCGCTGTCCTTGCCCATCAGGGTAGCGCGGTCGTGACGGCCGTGCGGGGTACGGAACACTGCAGGGGCGGAGAAGTCGCGCCCCAACGACAGCAAGGGTTCCTCGCCGATGCCGGTAAAGACGAAGCGCTGGAAATTTTCCGTCAACTCCAGCACCCGGCTGGTGGGACCGGCATGGTTCTCGCCGTCCAGGGTCAGCGGCAGATGCGCGCCACTTTTGCCGACCAGGCCGATGCGCACGGGAATGTGCATGGGCTGTTTGTCGGGCTGGCCCGGCGTGGGCGCGAGGCTTTGCGTCAGATCGAGTGAGTAGGTTTTGGCGGACGCATCATAGGCGCCGCGCGCCTCGATCACCGGCGTGCCGGATTGGCGGTACCACAGGCGGAATTGGCTGAAGTCGCGGCCCGAACTGTCTTCAAAGCATCTGACCCAGTCTTCCACGGTGGCGGCATGGCCGTCATGGCGCTCGAAATAGAGGTCTGTCGCCTTGCGATAGCCCTCATCGCCCACCAGGGTCTTGAGCATGCCGATCACCTGCGAGCCCTTGTCGTAGATGGTCGAGGTATAGAAGTTGTTGATCTCGATATAGCTCTGCGGCTGAACCGGATGGGCAAGCGGCCCCGCATCCTCGATGAACTGGCGGCCCCGCAGGGCGCGCACATCCTGGATGCGCTGCACGCCGCGTGACCGCATGTCGCCGGAGAAATTCTGATCGCGGAAAACCGTGAGCCCTTCCTTCAAGGACAGCTGGAACCAGTCGCGGCAGGTGATGCGGTTGCCGGTCCAGTTGTGGAAATATTCATGCGCCACCACGCCTTCGATGCGGGCGTAATCGTCGTCGGTGGCGGTTTCCGGCGTGGCCAGCAGCACCTTGTCGTTGAAGATGTTAAGGCCCTTATTCTCCATCGCCCCCATGTTGAAGGCGCTGACCGCCACGATCATGAAAATGTCCAGGTCATATTCGCGGCCATAATTGTCTTCGTCCCATTTCATGGAGCGCTTCAGGGCATCCATGGCGTAATGGGCGCGCGGCTCATTGCCATGCTCGACATAGATGTCGAGCGCGATCTTGCGCCCCGTCATGGTGGTGAAGCTGTCATGGATGGAGCCAAGATCGCCCGCCACCAGCGCGAAGAGATAGGACGGCTTTGGGAAGGGATCGTTCCACACCGCGAAATGGCGTCCACCCGGCAATTCGCCGCTTTGGATGCGGTTGCCGTTGGACAACAGCACCGGATACTGCTCGCGCGCCGCTTCCAGGCGCACGGTGAAGACCGAAAGATTGTCGGGCCTGTCCAGGAAATAGGTGATGCGGCGGAAACCTTCCGGCTCGCACTGGGTGCAGAACATGCCGCTGGACAGGAACAGGCCTTCCAGTTCGGTGTTGGCGGCGGGATTGATCTCGCTGGCGACTTCCAGGGTCAGCCTGGCCGGTGGGTTGGGGATGGTGACATGCTTGTCATCCAGCAGATACTCGCCCGCACGCAACACGCGACCATCCAGGGTGACAGACAGCAGTTTCTGGTTCTCGCCTGCCAGCACCAGCGGGCCATTGCCGCTCAATCGCTCGATCTCCAGCTTGGACGAAACGCGGGTGGCTTCCGGCTCCAGCGCAAAATCCAGATGCACGGTGCGGATGCGAAATTCCGGCGCCTGATAATCGGCCAGATGGATGGCGCGCAGTTCTTCGGTACGCATGGGAAGCTTTCGGGCTGAAAGATGGAGCGGCTTTATAGCCTGCCTTGGCGGCCCGGGCCAATCAATAGACGCGCAGCACCGTCATGTCTTTGTCGTCATGCACAACCGGATAGCGGCGCGCATACTCTGTCATGATCCCGTCGGCCTTGTTCCAATGGTGCAAATCGCCTTGTGGGCGGTGCAGCACGATATATTTCACACGGGCGCTCGCGAGTTGGCGCTGTTGCGCAGCCAGGTCATTGGTCACCAGCCGGTCCGCCAGGGTATCGGCCATGTGACGGGCGGTCTCGCCCTGCACGATCGGTTTGCCGTGACAGACCGACTGCATCATCGCGGCATTGCCTTCGCCATAGCCGCGCGGCAGGTCCAGCACGCCGAAATCGCTCGTGTCAGCGGCGATCACATCCAGCGCGGCGGGACAGGCGGCCTGCGTGGTGGCGAGATGCGCCGGCGTGAAGTCCAGCAGCATCAGCGCCGCCACCAGGCCCAGTGCGGCACGCATCGCGGGCGCGCGATAACGCAGCGCCATCACCGTCGCCTGCGCCAGCGCCAGACCCAGGAAAAGATACACCATCACCATGGCGCGAGCCGGGGTGCGGACGTTGGCGAAGAAAGGCAGCTTGGCCAGGGTCACGCCGGGCAAATGCACCGGCGTAACATGGCCCGCGACATGCAGCGCCTCGCCGCCGGCGATGACGGCGAAGAAGATCATCCCGCCCAGCGCATAATGCAGCAGCGTTTTGTGGGAGCTCGGTTCAATTTTTTGGCGCGTCAGCGCCCAGGCCAGCACGGCAATGTTGATGAGACCCAGATAGACCGTGCCTTCCCAGGCATTGCCGGTCAGGGCGGCATAGATGCCGCTGCCATACCGCGCCAGCAGATGTGTGGGCGGAAAGGCGACGAAGGCGAGCAGGTCGGCCACGAACATGTTGCTGCCGACATAGACCGAGTTCTTCAATCCCGACGTCAGCATTGGCAGCAGCCAGGGTGTGAGCAGCAATGTCGTTCCGGCCAGGCACAGCAGCGGCGCCTTCAGCCGCCAGCCGCGGGACCATCGCCTCTCATGCACCCGCAGGTACAAAAGATGGAACGCCATGAAATATAAAGCGTAGAAAAAGAAATACCAGCAGGACAATGCGCTGAGCGCTGCCATCGCCGCTGCCGCAATCAGTGATCCGTGGTTCTTGCGGCTCACCGCCTTCAGATAGAACAGCGCGAACAGCGGCAGGAACTCGATGCCGCTGACATGGGCAT
>JACCXK010000038.1 GCA_013697055.1 Alphaproteobacteria bacterium | reverse complement strand
CACCGAGGGCCTGACCCGCGGACAGCCGGTTTCCGATACCGGACGCTCGATCACCGTTCCCGTCGGCCCGGCCACCCTCGGCCGGATCATGAACGTCGTCGGCGCGCCGATCGACGCACAGGGCCCGATCAAGCCCACGATGTACCGCCCGATCCACCGCGAGGCGCCTTCGTTCGAAGAGCAGTCGACCTCGTCGGAAATCCTCGTCACCGGGATCAAGGTCATCGACCTGATGTGCCCCTACACCAAGGGCGGCAAGATCGGCCTGTTTGGCGGCGCCGGCGTCGGCAAGACCGTCACCATGCAGGAACTGATCAACAACATCGCCAAGGCGTATGGCGGTTATTCGGTGCTGGCCGGCGTGGGCGAGCGTACCCGCGAAGGCAACGACCTTTATCACGAGATGATCGAGTCCAACGTCAACGTGGACCCCAAGAAGAACGGCTCGGCCGCGGGCTCCAAATGCGCCCTGGTCTATGGCCAGATGAATGAGCCGCCGGGCGCCCGCGCCCGCGTGGCGCTGACCGGCCTGTCGGTCGCGGAATATTTCCGCGACGTCGAAGGCAAGGACGTGCTGCTGTTCATCGACAATATTTTCCGCTTCACCCAGGCCGGTTCCGAAGTCTCCGCGCTTTTGGGCCGTATCCCGTCGGCGGTGGGCTATCAGCCGACCCTGGCGACCGAGATGGGCAATTTGCAGGAGCGCATCACCTCCACCACCAAGGGGTCGATCACCTCGGTGCAGGCGATCTATGTGCCGGCCGACGACTTGACCGATCCGGCGCCCGCCGCCTCCTTCGCCCATTTGGACGCCACCACCGTGCTGTCGCGCGACATCGCCGCCCAGGCGATTTTCCCCGCGATCGATCCGCTGGACTCCACCTCGCGCATTCTGGACCCCCAGGTGATCGGCGAGGAGCATTACTCCGTCGCCCGCCGCGTCCAGGAAGTGCTGCAGTCCTACAAGGCGCTGAAGGACATCATCGCCATCCTGGGCATGGATGAACTGTCGGAAGACGACAAGCTGACCGTGGCGCGCGCCCGCAAGATCAGCCGCTTCTTCAGCCAGCCCTTTTTCGTGGCAGAACAGTTCACCAACACGCCCGGCAAGTTCGTCGAGCTGGCCGACACCATACGCAGCTTCAAGGCGATCGTGGACGGCGAGTATGACCACTTGCCTGAACAGGCCTTCTACATGGTCGGCCCGATCGAGGAAGTCGTGGCCAAGGCTGCCAAGATGGCGGCCGAAACCTCGAAGGCCGCTTAAGAATGGCCGAGAAGATCGCCTTCGATCTGGTCTCGCCGGAACGGCTGCTGCTGTCCTGCACCGCCGACATGGTCACTGTGCCCGGCACCGAAGGCTATATGGGCGTGATGGCGGGGCATTCACCCCTCGTCTCGACCCTGCGCGCCGGCATGATCGACGTGCAAAGGGACGGCAAGGATGACCGTTATTTCACTCGCGGCGGCTTTGCCGAGATCAGCCCGGCCAAGATCACGGTACTGGCCGAGGAGGCCATCCCCATGACCGAAATGGACCTGGCGGTGCTGGACCAGCGCATCAAAGATGCCCAGGACGACGAAATCGCCGCCAAGACCGATGCCGACCGCCAGAAGGCGTCACAGATGGTGGATGACCTGAAACTGGTCCGGGCCGCCTTTTAAGCCGTAAACCTCCTGCGGATCGACGGAACGGGAACCTGCGCGCTTTGGCGCACGCCCGGCATTTGCTATAATTCTGTGACGAAGCACCGGCAGAACCGGTCCTCGCCTGGGAGTGTTGATACAATGACGGTGGCGCCCGTCTACAAGCAGGGCTGGACCATGGACGATGTCCATTGGTCGCTGTTCGACCCGTCCAAGGTCGATCCCACGATGCTGTGCGCCGTGAAGGCGGCGGCATTGGTGGAATACAACGCCCCCGATTACGTGACCTATCTCAAGCGGGTCTTTGCCGGCCAAGGCCCCGAAATCATGGCCGCGCTGGAACAATGGGGCCGCGAAGAGGCCCAGCATGGCCGCGCCCTGGGGCGCTGGGCCGAGATCGCTGACCCCGGCTTCAATATGGAAGAGGCCTTTATCCGCTTCCGTAGGGGCTATACCCCCGCCCACTTCGCCGCTCCCGAGGACGGCTCGATCCGCGGCTCCCGCCGGGGCGAGATGGTCGCCCGCTGCGTGGTGGAATCGGGCACCTCTTCCTATTACTCGGCCATCCGGGATGCCTCCGAAGAGCCCGTGCTGAAGGAAATCGCGGGGCGCATCGCCGCCGACGAATACCGCCATTACAAGCTGTTCTACGACACGCTGAATGCCCAGGCCGAGCCGGACATCAGCTTCTGGAAGAAGCTCTGGATCGCGCTGGGGCGGGTGCGGGAAAGCGATGATGACGAACTCGCCTTCTCCTATTATTGCGCTAACGTTCCGCGTGAGAAGGAGGCGATAACCCCCTATCATCGCAAGAAATACTCCCACCTTGCCGGCCAGGCCAGCATGACGGTTTACCACCGTCATCATGTCCAGAAGCTGGTGCAAATGGTCATCAAGGTGGTGGGGGCCGACCCCCACGGCTGGCTGGCCAACCTGACCGGCGCCCTGCTGTGGCGCCGCCTGTCGGCCAAGAGCGCCTAGGCCCGACCGGCGTAACCTCTATTGCTTGTCACGCGCGGCGACCGGGCCCGGGCGTTCCAGCCTTTCTTTCATCCGATCGACAATCTCGCTTTGCTGGAAGATCAGGCTTTTGTCGGCCCCCATCTTGTAGAGGCCGCTCAGATAGGCGAGATCGGCCGCCGTGATGCCGCCCACCCTCTGGTCGCACTCCGGCGCCATCAGGTTCACCACGCTGGGCAGTTGCTGGCAGCTGTCCAGCGAGTCGGGTTGGGTCAGCGCCAGCAGGGTGATGTAATCGGCCAGCGGGACAAAATCCTTCCCCGCCAGCTTCCCGGAATCGACGGCGATGATGATGTGGTGAAAGCCGCTGTGCACGCCGTCGCTGATGTGGTTTCCCGTCACCCGGGCATAGGTGGCGTCGGGAAAAGAGATCGGATCGCGGTTTGCCGCGCTGGTGTAGGGCATCGCGAAGGCGGTGAAATTCGCCATGGTCGCGCCGCCGCCCAAACGCCGGGCGCTATCGACCCGCCGCATGCCGTTCAGGTCTATGGTTTCGGTCGCATACCAGGCCTGGATGGGATGAGTGACCGTCGCCAATTTTTCCCTGAGGGCGCTGGTCTCGGCATAGCCCAGATAGTCAGGGTCATGCTTGCGGATATTGTCGAGCAGGTCCTGCGGCGCGCTGGTGAAGACGATTTCGATATTGGGCGTGCAGGATTTCGATTCATTGACCGGTGCGCCCGCCGCCGCCGCAATGGCCTTCACCCGCGCCGTGACGAAGCCTGTCAGCGCCGGCGCCTGCCCCACGGCGAGCGGGCAGATGCCGGTCTCCCAGCGTACGAGTTTTCCTGTTATCGGCGCCGGTCTGGCAAAGGCCTTGGCAAAGCCGGCGAACACTTCACGCGACTTGGCCGCCGTGACGGTGACGTTTTCCTGCGGCGGCGCCGGTTGCGCCGATGCCGCAAGACTCCCAATCAGCAGAACAGCACAAACGGCAAATGCCCGAACCATCTTCCGAAATCTCCGGATGGCCGTGTTCGGCGCAGGATCGCACTTTTGCGAAGGGCTGTTAAGGGGCGTTCCCTAGTCCACCGGCTCGAACGCGCCGGTCTTGGGACTGCGCACCAGGAGCTTGCCCGAGGCGACGCCGAAAAAGGCGCCATGCAGCAACAGTTCGCCCTTCTCCACCGCAGTCCGCACAAAGGGAAAGGTCATCAGGTTCTTCAGGCTCAGTTCCACCGAGGCGAATTCCAGCTGCCGCAGGTAGGAGTCCGTCTCCCCCTTCGGCTCCATCACCGCCTCGGCCGCCGGCGCGATCTGGCTCATCCAGCGGCCGATAAAGTCCGATGATGACAAGGGCGCCGCGTCGCTGGCAAAGGCGCGGATGCCGCCGCAAAAGGCATGGCCCAGCACCACGATATGACGCACGTTCAAGGCCCGCACCGCGAACTCCAGCGCCGCGCTGGTGCCATGCTGGTGGCTGGGATCTTCCTCGTCCGGCGGCTCATAGCGCGGCACCAGGTTGGCGACATTGCGCGCCACCAGCAACTCGCCCGGCGCGGCGTCGAAGATCACTTCCGGCGACACCCGGCTGTCGACGCAGCCGATCACCATGATCGACGGCGACTGCCCCGACTCCGCAAGCGTCTGGTAGCGGCCGCGTTCCACGGCGAACCGCCCATCGAGAAAGGCGCGATAGCCTTTTGTCAGTCGTTCAGGAAACATCGCTTCGCTTCTTTTATGGTCGCTCCGGCTCTCGCCGACGCTCCTCAAGCCTTCCGCTTGACCATCATCTGCTTGATCTCACCGATCGCCTGGGCCGGGTTGAGGCCCTTGGGGCAGGTATTGGCGCAGTTCATGATGGTGTGGCAGCGATAGAGGCGGAAAGGATCTTCCAGATTGTCGAGCCGTTCACCGGTTTCCTCGTCGCGGCTGTCGATCAGCCAGCGATAGGATTGCAGCAACGCCGCCGGTCCCAGATAGCGTTCGGAATTCCACCAATAGCTGGGGCATGACGCCGAACAGCTGGCGCACAGGATGCACTCATAAAGCCCGTCCAGCTTCTCGCGGTCTTCCGGCGACTGTTTCCATTCCTTTTCCGGCTCCGCGGTCTGGGTGCGCAGGAAGGGCTGGATGGAGGCATACTGGGCGTAGAAATTGGTCAGGTCCGGCACCAGGTCCTTGACCACCGGCATATGCGGCAAGGGATAGACGCTGACCGCGCCGGAGCAATCGTTGATCGCCTTGGTGCAGGCCAGCGTGTTGCCGCCGGCGATGTTCATGGCGCAGGAGCCGCACACGCCTTCGCGGCAGGAGCGGCGGAA
>JACCXK010000256.1 GCA_013697055.1 Alphaproteobacteria bacterium | reverse complement strand
GTTCGGCACCATCATGGATGGCGTGTGGATCCATGTCGGCACGCCGGAAGCTCGTGATGAGGCCGAAGCCTATCTGAGAGCTCCTGCTTGAAGCAGCCGTCCGTCTTCAGCATCCGCCCCAGCGCGCATTTCGCGCGGGAGCTGGCGCGGGGACTGATCGCGCGCGCGGGCGATGATCCCCTGGCCCTGTCGTCGGCCGTGATCTACCTGCCCACTCGGCGCGCAGCGCGCGGCTTTGGCGATGCCTTTGCCGCTGTACTGGGCGGCGCAGCACTGTTGCCGCAATTCCGTCCGCTGGGCGACAGCGATGAAGAAGAGCTGCTGTTCGACGCCGCCAGCGAAGGGCTGGAACTGGCGCCCGCCATCGCGCCCCTGCGGCGGCAGTTGCTGCTGGCGCGGCTGGTGCGGCAATGGGATCGCGCCGGCTCCGGCGGCAATCTGTCCTTCGCGCAATGCGCGGCGTTGGCCGACAGCCTGGCCAAAGTCATGGACGAGGTCGAGAACCAGGGCTGCGACCTGGGACAACTCAAGGACCTCGCGCCCGAACATCTGGCCGAGCATTGGGAAGGCGTCACCCGCTTCCTGGATGTGATCCGCAAGCAATGGCCCAAGATTCTGGCGGAAGAGAAGGTTCTTAACCCCGCTGCCCGGCGTGCCCAGGCAATGCGCGACCTGGCCAAGCGGCTAGAAGACAAGCCGCCGCAAGACTGGGTGATCGCCGCCGGTTCCACCGGTTCGCTGCCCGCCACCGCTGAACTGTTGGCGGTGATTGCGCGTCTGCCACGCGGCGCCGTGGTGCTGCCGGGGCTGGATCAGGCGCTGGATGCGCAAAGCTGGTCGGAACTCGATCCCGGTCATCCGCAATTTGGCTTGCGCCAGGTGCTGCAGACCATCGGCGCGGAACGCGAGGACGTAAAAGACTGGAGCGCCGCCGAACCCAACGCGGCGCGCGAGACATTGCTGCGCGAGACCCTGCGCCCTGCCCCCACCACCGATGCCTGGCGGGCGCTGGCGGAGGAAGGCGGCGCGGACATCGCAGAGGGCTTGAAGAACCTCGCGCTGATCGAGGCCGCTGACCCGGCGCAGGAAGCGCTGGCCATTGCGCTGGCGTTGCGCGAGGCACTGGAAACACCCAGACGCACCGCTGCCCTTGTCACGCCGGATCGCAACCTGGCGCGGCGGGTGGCGTCGGAAATGGCGCGCTGGGGCGTGACCATCGACGATTCCGCGGGCCGGCCGCTGGCCCATGCCGCCGCCGGCACTTTTCTTTGCCTGTTGGCGGAAGCCGCCGAGGCGCAGTTCGCACCGGTGCCGCTGCTGGCGCTGCTCAAGCATCCTTTCGCGCGGCGCGGCCAGGACAGCGCTGCGTTCCGCGCCAAGGCGCGTGAGCTGGACCGCTGGTGCCTGCGCGGGCCCCGGCCCGACGTGGGGCTGGCGGGGATCGCCACTGCGATTGAGAAAGCGTCCCAAGCCCGCTTCCCGCCGCCCGCCGAGGCGTTGAAACAGCTTTCAGACTGGTGGCAGGAAATCGCCGTCCTCCTGGCGCCGCTGGAACAGTTGTTCGCGGAAAAAGACGTGAGCCTTCTCGCCCTGCTCGATACCCATGTCGCGGCGGCCGAAGCATTGGCCTGCGACGACGCCGCCAATTGCATCCTCTGGGCCAATGACGACGGCCAGGCGGCCTTCGAACTGGTGGCATCGTTGCGATTGGCGGTGGAAGGGCTGGACGCAATCGAGCCCGGCTCCTGGCCGTCCCTGTTCCGCAGTCTGGCGATGAAGGCGCCGGTGCGCGCCGCTTTCGGGCGGCATCCGCGCCTGGCGATCCTGGGTCCGCTGGAAGCCCGATTGCAGCATTTCGATTTGACAATTTTGGGCGGCTTGAACGAGGGCGCATGGCCGCGAGGCCCCAGCGCCGATCCCTGGTTCTCGCGCCCCATGCGCACCACGCTGGGATTGGAACAGCCGGAACGCAGCATCGGCCTTTCCGCGCATGACTTTGCCATGCTGGCGGCGGGACCCAATGTTCTGCTCACCCGCAGTCTCAAGGCGGAGGGCACGCCGACCTTGCCCTCGCGCTGGCTGCAGCGGATGCAGCAGCTGGTTCAGGGCCTGGGCCTGAAAGAGGTGTTGGCGCCCCGGCTGGATTATGCCGGGCTGGCGGCGCAGATCATGGATGTGCCGTTGGGCGATCGCCTCAAGCGACCCGCCCCGACCCCGCCGGTGGCATTGCGCCCCCGCCGCCTGTCGGTGACCGAGATCGAAACCTGGCTGCGCGATCCTTACGCGATCTATGCCAAGCATGTGTTGAAGCTGCGTCCGCTGGATGCGCTGGACGAAGCCATCGGCCCGCTGGAACGGGGCACGGCGCTGCACAAGGCGCTGGAAATCTTCATTCGTGACAACAAGGGCGAACTGCCGGAGGACGCGCTGGAGCGGCTGGTCGCGGTGGCTGACCAGGTTTTCACCGAAGCCGGCACGCCCGCGGCGGCGCTGGCGCTGTGGCGGCCGCGCTCTGCCGGCGCAGCGCGCGGCT
>JACCXK010000253.1 GCA_013697055.1 Alphaproteobacteria bacterium | reverse complement strand
GGCTGGGCCTGCCCTATGACTGGGTCGAGGTCAGCGTGCTGAAAGCCGAAACCCGCACACCGGAATTTCTCGCCATGAATCCGGTGGGGCAAGTGCCGGTGGTGCGCTTTGCCGAAAATGGCGTCCTCGCTCAGTCCAACGCCATCATGCTGCATCTGGCGCAGAACACCGACCTGATCCCGACCGACGCCTTTGAGCGCGCCCTGATGTTCCAGTGGCTGTTCTGGGAGCAGTACAGCCACGAGACCGCCATCGCGGTGCTGCGCTTCCACAAATTCTATCTCAAGAAGACCGACGACCAGATCGATCCCGCCCTGCCCGGCAAATGCGCCAAGGTATTGGGGCTGATGAACAGTCATCTTGAGGGGCGCAAATACTTCGTGGGCAGCAAACTGTCACTGGCCGATATTGCCCTGGTCGCCTATACCCGCTTCAGTCACCAGGCTGGCATCGACCTGGGCCAATACCCGAACGTCCGCGCCTGGGTGCGCCGGATCGAGGACGAATTGAAGATCGAACACGCCCAGTAAGGAGAGCCACATGGCCGACTATGGATTCAACACCCTGGCAGTGCATGCCGGGGCACAGCCCGATCCCGCCACCGGCGCGCGGGCGACACCGATCTACCAGACCACCGCCTTTGTATTCGAGGATGCCGATCACGCCGCGGCCCTGTTCAACCTGCAGGTGTTCGGCAACATCTATTCGCGCATCATGAATCCCACCAATGCGGTGCTGGAGGAGCGGGTTGCGGCGCTGGAAAATGGCCGCGCCGCGCTGTCCTGCGGCAGCGGCCATGCGGCGCAGCTGCTGGCGCTGCACACCCTGATGGGTCCGGGCGACAATATCGTGGCGGCGCGCCAGCTCTATGGCGGCTCGATCAACCAGTTCAGCCAGGGCTTCGCCAAGTTCGACTGGCATGTGAAATGGGCCGACACCACCAATCCCGACAGCTTCAAGGCGCAGATCGACGGTCGCACCAAGGCGGTGTTCATCGAAAGCATCGCCAATCCCGGCGGCATCATCTCCGACATCGAAGCCATCGCGAAGATCGCCCATGACGGCGGCGTGCCCCTGATCGTCGACAATACCCTGGCCTCGCCTTACCTGATCCAACCGCTGGCCTGGGGCGCAGATATCGTGGTTCATTCCGCCACCAAATTCCTGGGCGGGCACGGCAACTCCATGGCGGGGGTGATCGTGGATGGCGGCAAATTCGACTGGGGCAGCGGGAAATTCCCCTCACTGTCCGAGCCCTGCCCTTCCTATCATGGCATGAAATTGTGGGAGACTTTCGGCGACATGGCTTTCGCCATCGCCTGCCGCGTGCTGGGACTGCGCGATCTGGGACCGTCGCTGTCGCCGATGAACGCTTTCCTGGTGCAGACCGGCATCGAAACCCTGCCCTTGCGGATGCAGAAGCATTGCGACAATGCCCTGACCGTGGCCAGGTGGCTGAAGGCCAATTCCAAGGTGGAATGGGTCAACTATGCCGGATTGCCGGACAATGCCTCCTACAAGCTGCACCAGAAATACTGCCCCAAAGGCGCCGGCAGCGTGTTCACCTTTGGCCTCAAGGGCGGTTATGAGGCCGGCATCAAGCTGGTCAACAGCGTCAAGCTGTTCAGCCACCTGGCCAATGTCGGCGACACGCGTAGCCTGGTCATCCATCCCGCTTCCACCACCCATCGGCAATTGTCCGACGAAGACCGGGCCAAGGCGGGCGCCGGCAATGACGTGGTGCGGCTCTCCATCGGCATCGAGGATGCCGCCGATATCATTGCTGATTTGGAACAGGCGATGGCTTAACTCGGCTGTCATTCCCGGCCGAGCGAAGCGCAGATTCGAGAGAGGAAGGGAACCCAGGCAACTTCCACCGATAGGTTTATGGTACCTGGGTCGTTCGCACGCTGTCGCTACGAACTCCCTCACCGCGCTATTCGCGCGGCTCGCCGGGAATGACAGTGGTGTTCGGATACACTCTCAACTCGTAGGCATGCCACACCGCCGCGCAAAGTAACGTCGCCGCGGTGACCTGGTGCAGCGCCGAGAGCCAGACCGGCGCCTGCATCAGCAATGTGGCAATGCCCAGAAAGACCTGCCAGGCCGTGATGATGGCGACGGACTTGGCGCTCACCTTGGCAGTGCCACTGAGCTTCATGCCTTGGATATAAATCCAGGCCGCGAAACCCGCAACCGCATAAGCGCCGATGCGGTGATCGAACTGGGCGAGGCCCGGACTCTCGAAAAAGTTGATCCACCAGGGCGCGGAGAAAAACGGATCTTCCGGAAACACCTTTCCATTCATGTCCGGCCAGGTGTTGTAGATCAACCCGGCATGCAGCCCCGCCACCAATGCGCCCAACAGCATCTGGAAATAGACCAGCCCTGCAAAGGCGGTGGCGCGCTTGGACGTGCCGGTGCTTTTGCCGCCGCGCAGATATTCCAGCGCGATCCACAGAATGGCCACCAGCAGCAGCAACGCCGCGCCCAGATGGATGGCGAGGCGGTACTGGCTGACGGAGGTGCGCACCTCCAGCCCCGAGGACACCATCCACCAGCCGATCAGGCCCTGCAGCCCGCCCAGCGCGAACAACAGCAGCATGCGCGGCCATTCGCTGCGCTTGATGGCGCCCACGGCAGCGAACCAGACGAAGGGTACAAAAAACACCACGCCCAATAGCCGGCCCAGAAAGCGATGCGTCCATTCCCACCAGAAGATGCCCTTGAAGCCTTCCAGGCTCATGTCGTGGTTCTGGACGACATATTGGGGAATGCGCTGATACTTGGCGAAGGCGTCAGCCCATTGGGCATCGTTTAAGGGCGGCAGCGCGCCCATGATGGGTTTCCATTCGGTGATGGAAAGGCCCGATCCGGTCAGGCGCGTCAGCCCGCCGATGGTTACCATGGCCAG
The DNA here is from genome assembly GCA_013697055.1 of Alphaproteobacteria bacterium. Classification (GTDB taxonomy): domain Bacteria; phylum Pseudomonadota; class Alphaproteobacteria; order Micropepsales; family Micropepsaceae; genus Rhizomicrobium. The sequence goes on along the minus strand of JACCXK010000253.1, from coordinate 13,468 downwards.
GATCACCAGCGCCACGGCCAGCAGCCACAGGCCCACGGCGGCGCGGCTCTTGAAGAAATTTGTGGCGGCGTTCATGACGGCCTTCTGATACCGTTCCGCCCCGCAGCCGTCAAAGAAATCCCCGCCAGATGTCCCGTCGCACCAAGACCCTGATTGTCGCAATCCTGATCGTTTTTGTCTGGCTGCCCGCCTATATGGTGCTGATTGCAGGCCTGCAATGGCGCGTCCTGCCAAGCGCACCCTGGTATGTCGCTTTGCTCTTTTACGCTGTTGCCGGCACCGCCTGGATCCTTCCCATCGGCTTTTCGTTTCCCTGGATATACCGCCAGAGCGCCAAACCACGGCCATGATCGACAACAAGGACAAAAGCCGCTTCGAACTGGAAGAAGACGGCTTGCTGGCCTGGGCCGAGTATCGCATCCGCGATGGCCAATATGTCATTCCCCATGTCGAGGCCGAGCCTGCCCTGCGCGGCACCGGCGCGGCCGGCCGGCTGATGCAGCAGATCGTGGATCATGCCCGCGCCAACCAGCTGGTGATCTTGCCACGCTGTTCCTATGCCCGCGCCTGGTTTCAGCGTCATCCCGAGGCAGCCGACGTCCTCGATTAGGCAGACTGCTGCCGAAAGCGCCAATCCCTCCCCTTCGACATGTTCAGGGGGAGGATTAAATGCAAACGCCGCATGTTGCGCTTGTCCTAGGATCAGGAGCGCCCTTGACGGGCGAACCCGGCCCATGCCCGGATGATGCAAGCTTTCGCGGGGAAACAATTATGTGGCGGGTCAAGTCCCTGGACGCGGTGCTGGCCACCGCCGAGAAGAAGACCTTGCGCCGCAGCCTGGGCCCTGTGCAGCTCACCATGCTGGGCATCGGCGGCGTCATCGGCACCGGCATCTTTGTACTGACCGCGGAAGCGGCCCAGAAGGCCGGGCCCGGCATGATGCTGTCCTTCATCATCGCCGGCGCGGTGAGCGCCTGCGCCGCTTTCTGTTACGCCGAACTCGCCTCGATGGTGCCGGTGTCCGGCTCATCCTACACCTATACCTATACTGTGTTGGGCGAGCTGATGGCCTGGCTGGTGGGCTGGGCGCTGGTATTGGAATATGCCGTGGCCGCCAGCGCGGTGTCGGTGGGCTGGTCGGGCTACATCGTCGGCCTGCTGGCGCATTTGCCCACGCCCATCACCATTCCACCGGAACTGGCGGGCGGACCTTTTCAGGGCGGCGTTATCAACCTGCTGGCCGTTTTTATCGCGCTGGTGATTACCACCCTGTTGGTGATCGGCACGCGCGAGAGCGCCAACGTCAACGCCGTGCTGGTGGCGATCAAGCTGGTGGCACTGGCGGCCTTCATCTGGCTGGCCTTGCCGGTGATGCAGATGACCAACTTCCATCCCTTCGCGCCGCTCGGCACCAGCGGCATCATTTCCGCCGCCGCCTCGATCTTCTTCGGCTATGTCGGGTTCGACGCCGTTTCCACCGCCGCCGAGGAAACCCGCGACCCGCAGCGCAACCTGCCCATCGGGCTGATCGCTTCGCTCTCCATCTGCACCGTCATCTATCTGGCGGTCGCGGCAGGAGCGATCGGCTCCTATGGCGCCCAGCCGGTGTTCGGGGCGCATGGCGAAATCCTGGAGCCGGGTTCGATGGCATTGGGCAAGGTCTGTTCCGCTTTCGTCAGCGAACCTCTGGCCTGCAGCCATGAGGCACTGGCCCATGTGCTGCGCTCCATCCACCATCCGCTGGTCGGCAATCTGCTGGGCATGGCGGCCGGCATCGCGCTGCCCACCGTGATCCTGATGATGATCTTCGGCCAGACCCGCATCTTCTTCGTGATGTCACGCGACGGCCTTTTGCCGGAAGTCCTCTCCCGCGTGCATCCCAAATTCCGCACCCCGCATGTGGTGACCTGGATCACCGGCGTGGCGGTGGCGTTCGGCGCCGCCTTCCTGCCGGTGGGACAGTTGGCGGATTTTTCCAATTCCGGCACCCTGTTCGGTTTTGGCGTGGTGTCGCTTTCGGTGCTGGTGCTGCGCCGGACCCAGCCGAGCCGCCATCGTCCTTTCCGCGCGCCGCTGATCTGGATGTTCGCGCCGCTCGCGATCATCGGCTGCGTGACCTTGTTCTTCTTCCTGCCCTGGCAGGCAAAGGCGCTGTTTCCCGTCTGGACGGCAATTGGCCTGGTGTTCTATTTCGCCTATGGCTACCGCCACAGCCATGTCGGGCGTGGGCTCACCGAAGTGCCGGAACTGGACAGTGATGCGCCGCCGGGACCGATTGCCGGCTAACCGGCCAGCCAGGCCGCGAGCTGGGCTTTCCAAAGGGCGGCCTGGCCGGTGGTGCCATGGCCGCGGGTCTTTTCGCTGGCGGGGATCAGATAGGCGCTGCCCTTGGCCAGGCGCTTCATCAGCTTTTCCATCACGCCGGTTTCCTGCGGATTGCGCTCGTCATCGGCGGAATTGACCGCCAGCACCCGCGCCCGGATGCGGTCCAGGCGCGGCTCGGGGTTGTAATCGCGCGAGGCATCGAACTGGTAGATGGTGTCGTTGGCGTCGCCGTTCGGGGTGCCGGCCAGCATCTGGTCCACCAGCTTGTCGGCTTCGGCGTGCGTGCCGGCGCGGGCCTGCCAGCCCAGGGTGCCGCCGCTGGTGGCGGTGGAGAAAAGCGCATTGGCATATTTCAGCGACGTCGGCTGGCTGGTGTAGTCGCCATTGTGGAAAGCGGGATCGGCCTTGATGGTTTCGATCATCAGCCGCCGCATCGCCCAGTTGCGCGAGGCCATGGCGGTGGGCGTGGACGCCAGCGGCACCAGCCCGTCCATGAAATCCGGATACGCCTCGCCCCAAGTCCAAACCAGCATGCCGCCCATGGAATTGCCCGTCACCAGCTTCAGGTGCTTGACACCCAAACGTTCGGTCAACAGCCGGTGCTGCGCCGCGATCATGTCGTCATAGGTGTAGCGGGGGAATTTCATTCGCAGCCCGTCCGACGGCTTGCTGCTTTTCCCCGTCCCGAGACAATCGGGCAAGATGATGAAATAGCGGGACGCATCCAGCGGCTGGCCGGGGCCGAACAGTTCGCCGCCGAAGCCGGCATTCAACAACCCGGCCCCGTTGCCGTTCGTGCCATGCAGCACCAGCACGGCCGGGTTCTTCGGGTCGCCCAGGGTGACGTAGTGCTGTTTCAGCTCGGGCAGCGTTTCGCCGGTGTGGAAGCGGAAGTCGCGAACGACGAAATCGCCTTCCTGGCGCGGCGGCGCATCGGCGGCGGATGTGGCCAGCGCAGCGGCCAGGAAAACGGATGTGATAAGCCCCATGCGGTTCACCTTGTTGTGTTATGCCGCGTGACTTCAGAATAGCAGAAAGATCAGTTGGGGAAGCCGGTGTTTTTGCCTGACGCCCCGCCCAAAGACGCCGTCGCGTGGGCGGCTTGTCATTATCTTTCGCGATCTTTCGCGCGCTTTTGCGCGCGAAAGAAATGGTCGGAGTGGCCGGATTTGAACCGACGACCCTTCGCCCCCCAGGCGAATGCTCTACCAGGCTGAGCCACACTCCGATGCCAAATTGAGGACTGGGTACCTCGGGGGCGCGGAACATAGCGGCGGCGCTCCCGGGCCACAAGCCCGGATATTTACAAGGTTTTCGAGCTGTTTTGCGGCTTTGCCCGTCGCTTTTGCTCCGGGCGTTGGCTTAGCTTTTATTTGGCGAGCCCTAGCGAGCCTAGAAAAGCTTGCCCCTCTTCGAGAGAAGCGAGGGAGGCGCCGCTTTCGCATGTCCACCGGACATGCTCACGCGCTAACGCGCGCCGCGCCTCACTAGGAAATACGCTCGCGGGCGGCCTGCAGCCGGTCCTTGAGGCCGGTCAGTTCGTCCAGCAGCTCTTCCAGCCGTTCCCGCTCGGCGAGATCGTCCGCGACAGGCATTTCCACCATTTCCATGACGGGCTCGGCGACAGGCTGTTCGGCAATAGCATCTTCCACGGTCCGCGCGAGAACCGCAGGCACAGGCTCCGGTGCATCGAAAAACGGCAGCGACATGTCTGACACGGCGCGCAGATGGGTGGGACGCGGCTTTTTCACCGGAGCCGCCGGCTTTTCGACATAGACGATCTTCTCGATCACCTGTGGCGCGGGCGCCAAATGCGTGTCACCACGGCCGACATCGGCGACATGGCGATGCCCACGCTCCTTCAAAACCTTCTGCACGCCCTTGATGGTGAAACCATCGCTGTAAAGCAGCGCCCGGATGCCCTTGAGCAGGTCGATATCCTCGGGGCGGTAATAGCGGCGTCCGCCAGCGCGCTTCACCGGCTTGATCTGGATGAAACGGCTTTCCCAGAAGCGCAGCACATGCTGCGGCACGTCCAGTTCAACCGCCACTTCACTGATGGTGCGGAAGGCTTCCGCCGACTTTGCCGGATATGCGAACGCGGCAGCCGACATCAGTCCTCACCTTCGGGCGACGGGGTCTGGCCGTTGATGACGGCCTTGAGCACATGGCTGGGACGGAACACCAGCACGCGGCGCGGCGCGATCGGCACTTCATCGCCGGTCTTGGGATTGCGGCCCATGCGCTGGGACTTCTGGCGCACCGCGAAGGTGCCGAAGGACGACAGCTTCACGGTTTCGCCCTTGGCCAGCGCACCGCAGACTTCTTCCAGCATGTCCTCGACCATCTGGGCCGAGTCGGTGCGCGAAAGCCCGACCGCCTGGAAGACGGCTTCGGTGAGGTCAGCTCTGGTCAAAGTTCCCGTGGTCATTGTGGCGACTCTGTAAGGTTATCCACAGCACGGTAGTCCCGCCGCGAATATGCGTCAAGATCAATAGGTTGGGGGGAGGCCTTTAAGTGGGGAGCCCGGCCCGTATGGTTACCAGCGCAGAAGCGCGGCGCCCCAGGTGAAGCCGCCGCCCATGGCCTCCAGCAGGAGCAGGTTCCCCCGCTTGATCCGGCCGTCCTTGATCGCGGCGACCAGCGCCAGCGGCACCGAAGCGGCGGAGGTGTTGCCGTGCATCGCCACGGTGGATACCACCTTGGCGGGGTCTATGGAGAGTTTCCTGGCGGTGCCATCCAGGATGCGCTGGTTGGCCTGGTGGGGCACGAACCAGTCGATTTCGGACAAGGGCACGTTCGAGGCTTCAGCCGAGGCGACGATAGCGGCGGCGATGTTGGTCACCGCATGCTTGAAGACTTCCTTGCCCTGCATCTTGAGCTTGCCCGCGGTCTGCGTGGAAGACACGCCGCCATCGGCATACAGCATGTCGTGCAGCCGCCCGTCCGAGAACAGGCGGGTGTTGAGGATGCCCTGGTCGGCATTGGTGCCGACGCCGGCATGGGCCTGCAGCACCACGGCGCCGGCGCCGTCGCCGAACAACACGCAGGTGGTGCGGTCATTCCAGTCCAGGAGGCGCGACATGGTCTCGGCGCCGATCAGCAGGATGGTGCGGGCAGCGCCGGTGCGGATCAGGCTGTCGGCAATCGACATGCCGTAGATGAAGCCCGAACACACCGCCTGCACGTCAAAGGCCGCGCCATGATGCATCCCCAGGCGCGATTGCACGATGGTGGCGGTGGCGGGGAAGCTTTCATCCGGCGTGGTGGTGGCGCAGATGATCATGTCCAGTTCGCCGGCATCGATGCCGGCATCGGTCAGGGCGGCGCGGGCAGCGCCCAGCGCCAGGTCCGAAGTCTTTTCGCTCGCCAGCGCAATGTGGCGCTGCTTGATGCCGGTGCGGCCCTGGATCCACTCGTCCGAGGTATCCATTTTCTTGGCCAGATCGTCATTGGTGACGATGTTGGACGGCAGGCACGCGCCTGTCCCGATGACGCGGGCGCGGATCATAGTTCACCTGTGCGCGCGCCGGCGCTTTCGGCGGTGATGCGCGAGCGGTCGGTGGTGATGCGGGCATTGATGTCGGCCCGGGCCATGTCGATGGCCATGTCCAGGGCGCTGGCAAAGCCCACGGCATCGGCGCCGCCATGGCTTTTGACCACCACGCCGTTCAGGCCCAGGAACACGCCGCCATTCTGGGCGCGGGGATCCAGCTTGCGGCGCAAGGTCTGCAGCGCGCCCGAGGCGATCACCGCGCCCAGCTTGGACATGAAAGAACGCTTCAGGGCGCTACGCAGATAGGAACCCACCAGCCGGGCGGTGCCTTCGGCGGTCTTGAGCGCGATATTGCCGGTGAAGCCGTCGGTCACCACCACGTCCACCGTGCCCTTGGCGATGTCGTCGCCTTCGACAAAGCCTTGAAAGGCCATGGGCAGGTTGGAATTGCGCAGGATCTGGGCGGCCCCGCGCACGCCATCATTGCCCTTCTGCTCCTCGGCGCCGACGTTGAGGATGCCGACGGTGGGCTTGTCCAAGCCGAAAATCACATGCGCGAAGGCTTCGCCCATCACCGCGAAATCCACCAGCATCTCGTCGGTGGCCTCCACATTGGCGCCCACGTCCAGCACGATGGTCTGGCCTTTGAGGGTAGGCCAGATCACGGCGATGGCGGGACGGGAAATGCCTTTGATGATGCCAAGGCCGAACATGGACACGGCCATCAACGCGCCGGTATTGCCGGCGCTGATCGCGACATCGGCATCGCCCTGCTTCACGCAATCGATGGTGTGCCACATGGAGGTGTCCTTGCCGCGGCGCAACACGTGGCTGGGCTTGTCATCCATGGTGACGCGGCCGGGCGCGTGGCGCACCGTGACGCGGCCTTGCAGTTTGGGCTGGCGCGCGACCAGCGGATTCAATTCCACCTGGTCGCCATGCAGGATGAAATTGACCGCGCTGTGACGCTGGATGGTCTTGAGCAATGCGCTCACGACAACGGCCGGGCCGGCATCGCCGCCCATGGCATCGATCGAAACGGTCAGGGCGCGGGTCACGGCCACCTTTCGGGCGGGCGGATTTTAGCTCTTCGCCTTCACGACTTCGCGTTCGGCATAATGGCCGCACGAGCCGCAGATGTGATGGGGCCGCTTGGGCTCGCCGCAATTGGGGCAGTCGCCATAGGCAGCCGCCGTCAGGGCATGGTGCGAGCGGCGCATGTTGCGGCGCGACGGCGAGGTTTTTCGTTTCGGGACCGCCATGGCGGAAAACTCCTAAATACCCGGCCCATGGAGGTATGGGGGGCGCAAACAGGCGGCGTGGGTAGCAGGAAAGCCGCCTCCCTTTCAAGCCAAAAGCCGGAACAGGGCCAAAGCCCCTATTTCAGGCTTTTCAGGACGGCAAAGGGGCTTTCGGGGGGCTCCAGGCCGTCACTTGGGGGCGCAAATGCCACGCCCGGCCGGCGGGGATAGGGTTCAAGGGACAGGACCAGCTCCTCCAGCACCGGGGGGGCCAGGTCGTAATGCAGGCTGGAAATCTCCTCCGGCCCCTCGTCTTCCAGGGAATCCAGCACCACATCACCGACCGATTCGGGGTCCGGCTTGTGACGGGCCGGACCGGTAAAAAGCAGCTCGCGGTGGAAGCGGTGCTCGATTTGCGCCGGGACGGGGTCCAAGGTCACGACACAGGCCTGGGTAAGTTCGGCGGACAGAGCGAAATCCAGCCCGAAGCGCACCGGTCCCAGCTTCTTGATCTCGACTTTGGCGTCCAGCCGCTCCAGCGACAGGACGCCGGCCCAGCGGGCGATGGCGGCGCGCGCCTCCTCATCGGCGGCAAACGTCACCACATCGCCGGCATTGCCCAGCCGGGCGAGATTGTAAGCGTGCGCGAGCGGAAGGCCGTCGGTCATGGGAAATTATATAGTCGGCAAAGCGCCGAAATCGAGCCTGTCCGGAAGAGATTGCTTCAGGGCCGCGCGGGCGCTTGCAGCATAGGCGGCCAAGGCGCGGGATCGGGCATCGACGGCCGCGCCACGCCACAGATTCTTCGCCAGCGCCGCCGCCAGTTCGTCTTCATTTTTTGCGGCGTCATAGACGGCGATGCGGCCATAAAAGGCATTGGCCATGGCCTTGAGCTTGTGACCGATCCCCATGTCGCCGGCGCCCTGCTCGCGCATGGCCTCGTCGAAGCCGGTGAAGAGGATGTCGGTCAGGCTTTGCGCCGCCGGCGCGCCCTTCAGTTCCGCCAGCGCCAGCCAGGCGTGGAACACCAGCATGTCGAAGCGGCCATCGATGCTGTCGGCCACGCCGAAGTCCGCGAAAAACACCGGTTCCCGGCTGCGGCTTACAAGTTCGTCATAGAGGCGGCGGCCTTCCTGCTTGCGCAGCGCCGATTTCTTGAGCAAATTCAACATCAAACGTCCTCAGGTGTGGCGGTGGTCTTGCAACCCCGCCCCCCGGACGTTAGCACATCAGCGCTGCTGAAGGCCCAGATATGAAATTCGCCGTCATTCCGCTTGCCGTTATCGCCCTGCTGGTCGCCTGCGCCCCGGTGATCAGCCAGCGCGGCTATCTGCCAGATCCGGGCTCAGAGTCCGCGATCAAGGCCGGCGGCGACACCAAGACCAGTGTGCAGGCGCGGCTGGGTTATGCCTCCACCACCGCCACCTTCGGCAATGACAGCTGGTATTACATCTCTGCCACGGAAAAGCAGGTTGCTTTCTTCAAGCCCACGGTGCTGAAGCGCCAGATCACGGCGGTTTATTTCGACAAGAACAACAAGGTGATCGGCGTGCGCCATTACGGCTTGCAGGACGGCCATGTCATCGCCTTTGAAACCCGCGAGACCCCGGCGCGCGGCCGCGAGACCACCTTCCTGCAGGAATTGCTGAAGGCGACACCGGGCTCCTCGGCAACCAACATCCAGGAAACCAATCCAGGTAACGGCGGCGGGCCGATTCCGTAATTTTTCTTACCCCCATCCGTCGCAACTCGACTCGGCTTTGCCGAGATCTCGTTGCGACACCTTCCCCCTCTGATGGCTTCGCCATGAGGGGGAAGGAAGCTGTCGGATGCTGCCGGTCGCTCGGCGGAATGCCTCGCTCGAGTTTCCTTAAATGCTATAGTCCCCGCAACGAAAGGTGCGGGGACATGAAATTCGCGGTGCTTGCTTCTGGCTTGCTGGCGGCATCGCCGGCTTTGGCCGATCCCCTGCTGCATCCGATGTTCGCCGACCACGCCGTGCTGCAACGGGACCGGCCCATTCCGGTCTATGGCGCGGCCAGCCCCGGTGCGGACGTCACCGTGACCATGGGCAGCGCCAAAGTCACCGCGAAGGCCGGCAAGGACGGCCATTGGCGCGCCAGCTTGCCGGCGCTTGCCGCGGGCGGGCCTTACACCTTGGCGGTCAGCAGTGGCGCGCAGAGCCAGACGGTCAGCGATGTGCTGCTGGGCGATGTCTTCCTGTGCACCGGCCAGTCCAACATGCAGCTCAGCGTGCGGCGGACCACCAATGCGGAAAGCGAGATCGCCAACGCCACGGATGCGCAGGTGCGTGAACTGGCAATAGACCGGGTGCCCAGTCCGACGCCGCTCACCACCTTCACCTCGCCGGTTGCGTGGAAAGTCGAGTCGCCGCAGACCGCTGGCGATTTTTCCGGCAGCTGCTTTTATTTCGCGCGCGAGCTGCGCAAGCACGTGAAGGTGCCTGTTGGGCTGGTGACGGCGGCCTGGGGCGGCACGCGCGAGCGCGGCTGGGTCAGCCACCCGACCTTGCGCAAGTTCGGATATTATAACGACGACCTGGACATGCTGGCGTTGAACACACGCGATCCGGCGGCGGCCTCCAAACGCTGGGATTCGGCCTGGGAAAACTGGTGGCATGCGAACAGCAAGGACAGCCCCTGGAAGGAAGACACGTCGAGTTGGGCGGTGGCGCCGAAATATCTGGGGCCGTGGGGCGACTGGCCCGGCTTGACCTCGCCGGAAGGGACTGCCGAACAGGGCGTGGGGATTTTTGTCGGCCAGATGTGGCTCACCACCCATGTCACCCTGACCGCGGCGCAAGCGGCGCAGCCCGCCGCTCTGGCGCTGGGCAAGGCGGCCGAGGAAGAAAAAAGCTGGGTCAATGGCGTTGGGGTGGGCGGCAGTTCGCTGGAGCCGGATGCGCGCCATGTGTTGCCGCGCGGCCTGCTACATGCCGGTGACAACAGCATCATCGTCAATATCTTCTGCAGTTGGAAGAATTGCGGGTTGGCCGGACCGGCATCGACACGAGCCATCATCCTGGGTGACGGTAGCAAAGTGCCGCTGGACCAGCCGTGGCGCTACAAGACGGTGGACTCATTGATCGCGCCGCAGCTTCCCTGGGGTCCGATGCACGGCATTGGATTGCAGTATAACGGCATGATCGCGCCGATCGGGCCTTACAGTTTCAAGGGCGCGATCTGGTACCAGGGCGAGTCCAATCTCTACTTCGCCAGGCATTACCAGGAAGGCCTGACCGCCTTGATGGCCGACTGGCGGGCGCAGTTCGGCGCCGGCCTGCCCTTTTTGATCGTGCAGATTCCCAATTATGGTCCGGTGCCGACACAGCCGGTGGAGTCGCTGTGGTCGGAGGTGCGCGAGGCCCAACGCAAGACTGCCGAGGCCGATGCCAACGCGGCGTTGGTAGTGGCGTTCGACATCGGCGATCCCAAGAATCTGCATCCGCCGAACAAGCAGGAAATTGGGCGACGGCTGGCCATCGCCGCGCGGCACCAGATTTACGGCGAGGCACTGGCGCCATCCGGCGCGCGCGTTGTCGCCGCGCAGCGCGCGGGGAATGCGGTGACGGTCTCGTTCAAGGACGTGACCGGCGCGTTGACCGCCACTAACGGCCCGCCGAACGCCTTTGAACTGTGTGACGCGAGCGCCTGCCGCTGGGCGCAAGCCTCACTGGCCGGCGATCACGTCGCCCTGCCCGATGCCGGCAACGCGACACGGGTGCGCTATTGCTGGGGCGACAGTCCGGTTTGCACCCTCTCGGATGCCTCGGGCCTGCCGGCGGGACCATTCGATCTCCTCATTACGCCGTAACACTGCGCGCTTTTTTGCGGTTTTCCCAATGTCCGCTTGCGCCAGAAGCGGACATCCAGGCCGCACCCACATCGAGGAGCGCCTCGCGCAGCGCTTCAGGCTGTCGAGCATGGTATCCTGGCCCCGCCTCCACCCTTCCTTCGTGGCAAGCTTAAATGCGCATGGGCGCCCCGATCACTTGAGCGATACGATTATGACGTGCAGCGTCGTGGTTCCGACATTCTTCGCTGAATAGGGGCGCTTTTCGGTGACGATCCTGCTCTCGCCGGTCTTGCGCGTGACAGTTGTCTTGGTACCGTCGGGATAGGTCAATTCCACTTTGCCGCCCTGGACATAGTAGAAGAATTGTCCAAGGCGGTTGATCGACCCCGTGGACTCGCCGGGTTTGCCATACGTCTCGGTGACGAGCATCTTGTCATTCTCGGCGATGGTCTTGGGCTTGGCCATGTCGCCGGCTTGCGCCCAGACGGCGCTTGCCGTCGATAAGATGAGAGCTGCAGAAAGATAAGTCACGGTTCTGAAATTGCTGTTCATGGCAATGACCCTTTCAAATGAACCGGAGCGCTCCGGGATTGGAGGCTTGGCCGGTGGTGAGGCAGGCAACGCAATAATTTGCGGGCGAAGGAACGCAGGGCGGTTGCGATGGTCGCTTGTCGAGGCGATGTCGCGGGCATCGTGTACGATTGAGCCAGATAGGAACTTTTTTGGCAAGAAAGTTCCAAGGCGCGGGAATGCCCGGTGTTTTCAGGGAGATGCACGGCCCCGATGAGTACGGCGGGCCAAATGTCCTGTTTGGGTCAAAGGCGGTCATTGCCGGCACGGTGTCAGGCAAAACTTTTTGGCGCCAAATTGACATAGCCATAGCGCAGGTTGCTGGGGCGCGGCCCAGCCTTGTCATAAGCGTCTTTCAGCGCTGCGAAACGGTCGCCCTGCAGCTCCAGCCCGGCGCGCTTCTGGTTGATGTTGTAAAGCCGCGCATTGTTGTCGCCGAAGATGGCGGTCTTGACCGCGCCACGCGCCGGACCCAGCGGCTTGAATCCGTGCGCCTTGCGCATATCCTCGGGGATTTCCAGCCGGCGCAGGCCTTCGATCTGCCATTGCGGTGAACCGGTCCACAGCGCGTCGCTGCCCCAGGTGACGCGCTCGGGCCCGAGGCCCCGCAACAGGATTCCCATCAGCGCGGCGCAGACTTTTGGTTGCGCCACCAAGGTGGTGGCGAAGATCTGCCCCAGATCGCCATAGACATTGTTGACGCCGAATTTTTCCGGAATGTCCGCAAGATCGCTGGTCCAGGCGATGCGACCCGTCTTTTCGAATTCCGCCAGCGCCACCGCCGGATCGCCGCCGACATGGCGATAGGCCGAGTGATAGATGATGAAGTTGAGCTGCGGCCAGTCCTTGGCCGCCTTGCCGACATCCGACACATCCGCATAGCCCACCAGATTGGGAAAGGCCCGCTCGGTCGAAGGCGGGAAAAGCCCTTTGTGAACGCAGACATTCTTGATGCCCGCCTTGACCATCTTCTCATAGCCCTTGTAGGTGATCTTCTCGTCGTCCATTACCCACGGATATTTGCTGAGTTCCTTGTGGGTGTTGTCGCCGACCGTATAACCCTTGCAGGATTCCGGTTTGAGGGCGAGGCCGGCATCCAGTTCATCCAGCCAGCCGGGGCGTCCCGGCGTGAAGATGCAATGGGCGAACAGGCGGCGCGCGCCCGCCTCCTTGTTCACGCGTGAGCGCGCATCGGCCATCTGCTGGTTGGTGAGGAACCAGTCCTGGGGAATTTCCGACGGGGCGGAGGAAATCAGCGCGATCTTGGTGTCGCTGTCGAGGAACACCTCCTTCTTGTAGTTCTCGAACTTCAGGTCGGCGATGGTCTGCGGCTTGTCCGCCAGCGCCTTGTTCCAGCCCGAGCGCCCCACCGCTTCGCGCATGGCGACAAAGCCGGTCAGCCGCGTGTCGTCGCGCAGGAAATGGGTGTGCATGTCCATGATGAACTGGTCTTTGAGGCCGTCGGCGCGCGCCCGGGCCTGTTCGGGCGTGGCGGCTTCCGCCGGTGAAGCATCAAACAGCCCGCCATAGACCTCGTTCATCGCCACAAAGGCGGCGGCCATGCCGGAGGCGGTCTGGAAAAAGCGCCGCCGGTCCAGGCCGCGTTTGGGCCCCAGTTCGTCGGCCTTGGCGAGCAGGCGCGCCTCGACCGCGCGCTGCATGCCGTTCTGAGGCGCGGGATAGAATTCGTCGCTGGAAACATTCTGGGTGGGAACGGGGGTGCGGTGCGGGCAAAGCTCCGCGGGCGTCAATTGCGATAGTTCGTGATCGCTGAGCAAACCTGTCATGGCGGGCGCTCCTCATCGGACGCGCCATGTTAGGGCATTCCGGGCTGGAGCACTATCAGTGCGCGGCAAAGAAAAGGCGCCGGCTTTACAGCCGGCGCCTTTTGCAATTACGCGGCGCGCAGTTCCGTGACGGTCTTGAGCGCGCCCTGCATCACCTTTTCGCGCTGGTCCTGGATCGCCAGGCCTTCCGCCAAAACGATTTCCAGGTTGGTCACGCCCAGGAAGGCGAACAC
>JACCXK010000167.1 GCA_013697055.1 Alphaproteobacteria bacterium | reverse complement strand
GCGCCAGTCCGCGCGGCGGCGTCATGCTGGCGACGGCGGCGCGCGCCCGCGCGGCCCTGGATGGCCGCGATTACGTCATTCCCGACGACGTCAAGGCCTTGGCGCTGCCGGTGCTGCGGCACCGCGTGCTGCTGTCGCCCGCGGCCGAGATCGACGGCCAGCGCATCGAGGATGTGATCGAGACCATTGTGGCCCGCACCGAGGCGCCGCGGTGAACCGCTATCATCCCTCACGCCGCGCCGTCGCCGCAGTGGCGCTGGGAATCCCGCTGTCGCTGCTGGCGGGGCTTGCCGCGCCCGGCCTGTGGGCGGCCGGTCTTGTCTGGTCGTTGCTGGCCATGGCGCTGGTGGTTGCCGATATCGCGCTGGGCGCCAGCGCGGGAACCCTGAGCGTCGCGCTGGCGGCGCCTGACAGGACCGGCGTGGCGCGCCCGTTCCCCGCGGAGTTTCAGTTGCGCTTCGCGCGCCGGCAGCCGCGCCTGCTGGAAGCCGAACTCGAGGCCAATGAACGGCTGGTGGTGGCGCCCACGCGCCTGGAGATCGCGCCGGACGGTGACACGGCGGCGCGCTTCACGCTGACGCCGCAGCGCCGCGGTGAAGGCCGGCTGGAGCGGCTGTGGCTGCGCTGGACCGGTCCCATGGGCCTGGCCTGGATCCAGCGCACCGAGCCCCTGGACCGCACGGTGCCGATCGTGCCCGACATGGAAAGCGTGCGCGAAGACGCGGTGCGCCTGTTCCGGCGCGATACCCAGGCGGGTCTTCACTTCCAGCTCGATCGCGGCGCGGGCACCGAATATCACGCGCTGCGCGATTTCCAGCAGGGCCATGACCCGCGCCTGATCGACTGGAAGCAGTCTGGACGTCACGGCAAGCTGATCGTCAAGGAATTCCGCGTCGAGCAGAACCAGCACATTGTCTGCGCGCTGGACACCGGACGGCTGATGAGCGAGCCGCTGCTGGGCCAGGCACGCCTGGACCGGGCCCTGCACGCCATCCTGCTGCTGTCCTATGTCGGCCTGAAGCTGGGGGATCGTGTCGGCCTGTTCGCCTTTGACAGCCGCCCGCGCCTGACCAGCGGCACGGTGCTGGGACTGCGCGGGTTTGCCGTCCTGCAACGCCTGGCGTCGCGGCTGGACTATTCGACCGAGGAAACCAACTTCACCCTGGGCCTCACCCAACTGGCGGGGGAACTGGAACATCGTTCCACCGTGGTGCTGTTCACCGATTTCTCCGACACCACCAGCGCCGAACTGATGCTGGAGAATGTCGCGCGCCTGCTGGCCCGCCATACCGTGCTGTTCGTGGTGTTTCGCGATGCCGAACTGGAACGGATGCGCGAAGACGAACCGCGTACGCCTGCGGACGCCACCCGCGCCGTCATCGCCGACCTGATGCTGAAGGAGCGTTCGGTCGTGATGGAGCGGCTCCGCCAGATGGGCGTGGAGCTGGTGGACGTGCCGGTGACCGCGATGAATGCCGGCGTCATCAGCGCCTATCTCGCGCGCAAGCAACGCATGCGGTTGCAACCATGAGTCTGTCGCTGAAAAGCCAGCGTTTCCGGGCCGAGCGCGAAGGCGATTGGCTGCGGCTGGATGCGCTGCTCAAGGAACTGGAGGCAGGCCATCGGCGCCGGTTGAGCGACGATGACGTGATTGCCCTGCCCGTGCTGTACCGCGCCACCCTGTCGTCGCTGTCCATGGCGCGCAGCATCTCGCTGGACCAGAGCCTGATCGCCTATCTGGAAAGCCTTTGCACCCGGGCCTACTTCTTCGTCTATGGCAGCCGCACCACCATGGGGGAGCGGCTCGCGGCCTTCTTCCGCCGCGACTGGCCGGACGCGATCAGCGCCTTGTGGCGCGAAACCCTGGTCTCGGCGGGCCTGGGCGTGCTGGGCACCCTGACCGCCTATCTGCTGACCATGCGCGACCCTGCCTGGTATTTTGCCTTCGTCCCGCGCTCTGTGGCGGGGACACGCACGCCGCGCGCCGCCGCGGAACTGGCCAAGACCCTGTTCTCCAGCCATGAAAGCGGGCTCAGCTTCTTCGCGAGCTTCCTGTTCACCCATAATGCGCAGATCGCGCTGCTGGCTTTCGCGCTGGGCTTTGCCTGCTGCCTGCCGACCGCTTTTCTGCTGCTTTACAACGGCCTGATGCTGGGCGCCTTCCTCGCGCTGTTCGTCAGTCACGGCCTGGGCGTGGCGGCCGGAGGCTGGCTGCTGATCCATGGCGTCACCGAACTGTTCGCCATCACCCTTGCGGGCGCGGCCGGGTTTCGCATCGGCTGGAGCCTGTGTTTCCCCGGCCGCCATTCGCGCATAGACGCGCTGGCGCAGGCCGGCCGGATTGCCGCCACCGTCATGGCGGGTGTGGTGATCATGCTGGCGGTGGCGGGCCTCTTGGAAGGTTTTGGCCGTCAGCTCATCACCTCGACGCCGCTGCGCTATGGTGTGGCGGCCTTCACCGCATTGGTATGGGGTGTCTATTTCTACCGCCGGCGGAACCCGTCATGAGCGCGGCCGGCGCCAAGATGACGCGGGAGATGGTCACGCCCGAAGGCGTGGACCTGGCGCTGCGCCTGGCGGATGGCGGCGAGCGGGCGGCCGCCTTCGCACTCGACCTCCTCTTCATGGTGCTGATCCTGATCGCCATGAGCCTGGGGCTGGCGCTGCTGGGTTATCTCACCGGCATTGCCATGGTGGAGTATGTCGCCGCGGTCTGGCTGCTGGGCTTTTTCCTGCTGCGCAATTTCTATTTCACCGCCTTCGAGCTGACCTTGCGGGCCAGCACGCCGGGCAAGCGCATCACCGGCCTGCGCGTGGCGATGCGTGACGGCAGCCCGCTGACCGCCAACGCGGTGTTCGCCCGCAATGCCATGCGCGAGCTGGAAGTCTTTCTGCCGATGATGTTCCTGTTCACCCAAGGCAGCGGCGTCGATGCCTGGATTTCGCTGATCGGCACGGTGTGGTGCGGTGTGTTCGTGTTCTTCCCGCTTTTCAACCGCGACCGCTTGCGGATCGGCGACCTGGTGGGAGGGACCTGGGTGGTGGTAGCTCCCAAGCGAATCCTGGATGACGACCTGTCCGCCCAGGCGGCGCCGGCGGTCCTGTTCAGCGAAGCGGCGCTGGATGCCTATGGCATCAAGGAACTTGGCATTCTGGAAAATGTGCTGCGCCGCAAGGACCAGGCCATCATGGCCGCGGTGGCGATGCGCATCCGGGCCAAGACCGGCTTCGACACGCCGATGCCGGATGAGCAGTTTTTGGCCGCTTATTACAAGGGGCTGCGCGGCCGCCTGGAAGGGCGGTTGCTGTTTGGCGTTCGCCGCCGTGACAAGCACCAGAAAGTCTAGTCGAACGCCGCGGCAAGCGATTCCGGCGCGATGCCTTCCTTGACAGTGCGCAGCTCGTAATAAATGGCGGTCACGCCGATAGAGCCAATCAGGCTCACCACCACACTCTGGACCCACTGTAGAATGATGTAAGGAATGTTGCCGCTCACGGTGCCGGCCTGCAGAAAGGTCAGGCCCGAGAGCATGGTCACCAGCAGGCTCAGGCCGACAATCGCGACCCAGTACAGGACCAGCAGGCCGAATATCTGCCAACGGTACCCTTTGGTCAGGGCCCGGCTACGGCCGAATGTCGCCGTGAAACCCGTGCGCTCGATCACACGGACGGGAATCACAACCGACCAGGCTGTCATCACGATCAGGCCGGGCACGACCAGCAAAACCGAGCCGAGGAGAAAGCCGGCCAGCCACGCAAGCGTAATGCCGAACACGGGCAGGAAGAGGGCAAACCCGGTTGACAGGCTTTGTCCCAGGTTTGGCCGCTGGCCGTTGAGATCGGTGATGGCCGCTTGCACCAGCGCGGCTTGCAACAGCGATGGGCATACAAACGCCATCACAAACGAAAGCAGGCCGAACATCCACCCCTTGGTGGTGCCGGTGACCATGTAGTTGGGTGAGCCCAGGTAAAAGCTGACCAGCAGCACCGGGAGCATGACGATGGCGGCGGCGACCAGGAAAATGCCGGCATTGCGCGACACCAATCCGAATGTCCGGCTGAACACGCGGCCGAACTGGAAGTTCTCGACGGTATCCGTAATCGCCATGTCCCACCCTTAGGCGCGAACTATAGCATTTCGCAAATCAGCGTAAAGAATGCGCATGCTCCGCAATTGCCGCCAGAAACACTGTCCCAAAATCTTTCAGTTTGGCGGCGCCCACGCCGTTCACTTGCGCAAAACTGTCCAGGTCGTTCGGCCGTAACGCCGCCATGTCGATTAAAGTGCGATCTGAAAAGATCACATAGGCCGGTACCTTGCGCTCGCGCGCCAACCTTAACCGAACGGCCTTGAGCGCTGCGAGCAAATCGGGATCGCCGCCATCGCTGAGCGCCGCCGCATCGGCGCGGGCCTTGGCGCGCGCGGGCGCCTCGCGGAAATGAAACAGGCTGGTGCCGCGGCGCAGGTCTTCGCCACGCTCGGTAATCGAAAGACCGCCATGATCGTCGGGCGCCAAAAATCCCGCTGCCACCATCTGGCGGATCAGCGACGTCCATTCCTCTTTTTTGCGCGCCGCCCCGTTGCCGAAGCAAGACAACGTGTCGTGCCCGCGCTCCTTGATCTTCTGCGTGTTCGCCCCGCGCAGGATGTCGATGACATGGCCGGCGCCAAAGCGCTCGCCCGATTGCAGCACCGCCGCCAGCACGGCTTGCGCTTCCCTGGTGCCATCCTTCAGCGGCGCACTGTCCAGGCAGTTGTCGCAATTGCCGCACGGCTCGGCAGTTTCGCCGAAATATTGCAGCAGGATCTGGCGACGGCATCCGGCCGCCTCGCAATAGCCGATCAGGGTGCCCAGCCGGCCATGGGCCCGCCGCTTGTGCTCGTCGCTGGCTTCTTCGTCATCGATGAACATCCGGCGCATGCGGATGTCGCCGGAGCCGAACAGCATATGAGCCTCGGCCGGCCGCCCGTCGCGGCCGGCACGGCCGATTTGCTGGTAATAGGCTTCCAGATTGCCCGGCAGGTCGGTGTGGCAGACATAAGTCACGTCCGGCTTGTCGATGCCCATGCCGAAAGCGATGGTCGCCACCATCACCACACCGGCTTCGGTCATAAAGCGGTTCTGGTTGGTGTCGCGCGCCTCCTTGGTCATGCCGGCATGATAGGCCAGCGCGCGCACGCCGCTGCGCTCCAGGAACTGCGCCGTCTCCTCGGTCTTCTTGCGCGACAGGCAATAGACGATGCCGCTCTTGCCGGCATGACGGCCTATGAAGTCCAGCAGCTGCGCCTTGCCGTCATTGCGCGCCGCGACGCTGAGCTTGATGTTGGGCCGGTCAAAGCCCAGCACCAGGGTCTCGACCTTGCCGGCGAACAGGCGGGCGGCGATGTCGCGCCGCGTCGCCTCGTCCGCCGTGGCGGTCAGGGCGATAATCGGCACCTTGGGGAACAGCTCGCGCAGCCGCGACAATTGCTCATATTCGGGGCGGAAGGCCGGGCCCCATAGGGAGATGCAATGCGCCTCGTCCACCGCGATCAGGCGGATATCGGTGCGGGCCAAGGCCTCCAGCATCCGCTCGGTCATCAACCGTTCGGGCGCGAGATACAAAAGCCGCGTTTCGCCCGCCATCACCCGTCGCCAGGCGGCGATATTCTCGTCGCGGTCGATCGAGGAATTGATGGTGTCGGCCGCGACCCCGGCCAGACGCAGGGCCGCGACCTGGTCCTGCATCAGCGCCACCAGCGGCGAGACCACCACGGTCAGCCCCCCCAGCACCAGCGCAGGCACCTGGTAGCACAGCGACTTGCCCGCGCCGGTCGGCATCACCGTCAGGATGGGCCGCCCGGCCAGCAGATTGTCTATCGCCACGGCCTGGCCGGGGCGAAAATCGTCAAAGCCGAACACATCCTTCAGGATGCGCCGCTTGGGATCGTCGGACAAATGCGGGGTATGCTGATTCACCCGGCCTTATAACACGGCTAACGATTTTCCAGCCGGCGATGCAGCTTGCGGATAATGTCGCCGGCGGTGCGCTCGCAAACGACAGGAACAAGGGAATGGGCGATGGCGGCCAATCCCGCCGCCAGCAACGGCACGGCGAAGGACAGCGCCACGCGCTGATGCTCGAAATAGCTTTCACCCGCTTCTCGCGGATGAGACAGAAACAGCCGCCGGAACATCGCCAAACCCCTTATTGCGCCGCATCATTCTAGCGCAATCGGGCGGGCTTGTGCGGCTTCCGGTTTGCCGGAATATTGGGCAGCAACAATGGAGGGGATCATGAAAACCGCAATTCTCGGCGCCGCCTGCCTTATCGCGTGCAGCAGCAGCGCTTTCGCCGCCAATGCGACACGCAGCGCCTTCGGCGCACTGTCCGACGGCAGCAAGGTAGAGGCGGTCACCCTCAGCAACGGCGCCGGCATGAGCGCCAGGATCATGACCTTGGGCGCCACCCTGCAATCGCTGGTGGTGCCGGACAAAGCCGGCCACAAGGACGATGTCGTGCTGGGCTATGACACGGCGCAGGAATATCTCAGCCATCCGGATTACTTTGGCGCCTCGGTCGGCCGTTACGCCAACCGCATCGCCAAGGGCAAGTTCGCCATCGACGGCAAGGCTTACACCCTGGTCACCAATGACGGGCCCAATTCGCTGCATGGCGGCCCCAAGGGCTTCGACAAGCGGATGTGGAAGATCGATTCCGTCTCCAATGGCCCCGAAGCCAAGGTGGTGCTCAGCTATGTCAGCGCCGATGGCGAGGAAGGCTTTCCCGGCGAGATGAAAGTCACCGCCACCTATTCCCTGAACGAACAGAACGAGCTGAAGCTGGAATACCGTGCCACCACCTTAAAGCCCACGGTGCTGAACCTCACCAACCATTCCTATTTCAACCTGTCGGGCAATGACGCGCGCGACGTGATGGGCAATATGGTGACCTTGAACGCGGCGCGCTTTACCCCGGTGGACGCCACATTGATCCCCACCGGCGAGCGCCGTGCCGTGGCCGGCACGCCGTTCGATTTCCGCACGCCCCACCGGGTGGGCGATCGCATCCGCGACGCCCGCGACCAGCAGATCCGCTATGGCCGCGGTTATGACCACAACTATATCGTCGATGGCGCGGCCGGGACGTTGCGGCCGGCGGCGGTGGTCAATGACCCGGTGTCGGGCCGCACCATGGAAATGCAGGTCAGCGCGCCTGGCATCCAGTTCTATACCGGCAACTTCCTCGACGGCACCTTCTTCGGCAAGGGCCAGCACAGCTATCGCCAGGGCGATTCCATCTGCCTGGAGCCGGGCGTATTTCCCGATTCTCCCAACCATGCGGACTTTCCCACATCGCGGCTGAATCCGGGCCAGGCTTACGTCAACACCATGGTCTACAAGTTCAGCGTCAGGTAGCCGATGAGGCAATCATAATCATTTGTTGTAGTCCATATGCCCGGATTGCCGGACCTCATAACGAATGGCCGCTTTTGACCCAAAGCGGACATTCGACGACCAGAAGAAGGGCCCCTGACGAGTCGTTTTTAATGTCAAGTTAACGGCCACGAGCCAATGCTTCTCAGCATGAAAACAGCAATGCGGCGCATATATGGTGCAGCATCTCTTGTCATGGCCTCCGCTGCGGCGGGCATCGCTCAGCCACTGCCACCGGTGGACGCGGATACCCCTATCGCTTTTGTCAGTGCGGTGTCGGACGTCTGTCTTGGCATTGCTTCGCGCGGAAACATGGCACCTGAAACTTTGCTCATTCTCGATCAACTGCCAAGCGCACCAGCAGCCCTGGGCGGCATGTACAGGAACGTCCCCGTCTGGCATCGGCTCAAAAGACAGCCAAGCAAAGTTTTCATTGGTAGCGGCGACAGATCAAACCTCTGCCACGTTGTCCTAGCGGATTCTCCGGATGGTCGCCAATCCTTCAGAGCGCTATCCCTTCTTCTCCAATCGGTCGGCTTTTCCGCGAATTGGGACCCGCAAGGAAGAGCGATACTGACGTTGGTTCGGAAGACACCGACAGGCTACATGCTTGTACTTCTGAAGGGGCTAACGGACGCGACGAGCGGTGTCGGGCCGCAAGTAAGCGCGGATGTCGGCACTGCAACTGAGGAGCAGATGGGGCTGATCGCAAGGGGACATTAAATTCCCCTGTTCATGCCTCATGCCACTTTGTCCGCTATTGATGCTGTGGACGGCTCTCCACCAACCCGCCAGCCTGTCGGAGGCTAGCAAGATGGAGGAGAGCCATGGAAACAGCGGTGACAATCGGATTGGACCTCGGGAAGTCGGTTTTTCAG
>JACCXK010000247.1 GCA_013697055.1 Alphaproteobacteria bacterium | reverse complement strand
CACCACCATGCGCGGCGTTGGGCCCAAGGCGCTGAAAGTCCGGCCCGAGCTCAAGATCGTGTCGGGCCGCATGTTCCAGCCCGGCCGGCGCGAGATGGTGGTTGGGATATTGGCGCACGCGCATGATCGCGACATGAAGGTCGGCGACAATGTCGCCATGCCGGACGGCGCCTGGCCCATCGTGGGCGTTTTCACCACCGGCGACGTGCTGGAAAGCCAGGTGCTCGGCGATGCCGACACCGTGATGACTGCGACGCACAAGAAAAACTTCAACAGCGTGCTGGTGCGCCTGGCGTCGTACAATTCGCTCGCCACGTTCAAGAATGCCTTGAGCGCAAACCCCGCATTGGCGGTCTCGGTGGAGCGCCACAATGACTGGTACAAGCGGTTCAGCGCCGGTTTCAGCGGCTTTCTCACCGCCATCGCCTATGTGATCGGCGGGATCCTGGCGGTCGGCGCTCTGTTCGGCTGCCTCAACACCATGTATGCCGCCGTCAGCACGCGGGCCCGCGAGATCGCCACCTTGAGGGCATTGGGCTTTGGCGCCTTTCCCGTGGCGGTTTCCGTGATGCTGGAAGCGGCCCTGTTGTCGGTGGCCGGGGGCATTGTTGGGCGCTGCCATCGCCTGGCTGCTGTTCGATGGTCGGGAGCAGCCGTTCGGCAACAACATCTATCATCTCACCATTTCCGGCGCCGGCATCGGTCTTGGCATCGGTTGGGCGTTTGTCGTCGCCCTGGTGGGCGGGTTGGCACCGTCCATCAAGGCCGCGCGACAACCTGTGGTGGATGCGCTCAGGGCCACCTGATTGTCCTGGGACAGCACTGAAGCATGCAACGGGACCGCGATTGCAACGTTATGAGGTTGCAGTCTTGCCGAGAGTTCCACATGAAAAAGGTCCTGTTTGCCGCCGTTCTCGCCTTGGCGCCGCTGGCTGCGGTGGCACAACAGCCCAACATGGTGGGCACGACCAACGCCGATCCCCTGGCCCAGAGCGGCCGCTCCTTTGCACAGGCGGTCTACATGAACGACAAGTTTGAAATCCTCGCTGGCAGGATGGCGGTGGAGAAGGGCTCCCCGGCTGTGCGCGATTTCGGCCGGGACATGATCGCCGCCCACACCGAATCGTCGGAAGACCTCAAGGCGATCCTGGGACACAATGTGGTGGGCGGGCGCGTGACGCCGCCGCCGGTGCTCGATCCCCGTCACATGTCGATGTATCATGAACTGGAAGCAGCCGGTTCCCGCACATTCGACCGCATATACCTGGCACAGCAGCGCGCCGTGCATGAAGACGCGCTTGATACGATGCAAGGTTATGTCGAGAATGGCCGGGTGCAGGACCTGCAGGACTTCGCCCACCATATGGTGCCGGTGGTGCAGGACCATATTGCGATGCTGCGCAATGTCCGTGACGAAGTCGCCGCCAACTAGAGCGTAAGCGCTTCCCAGCCATTGGCGCCAAGGGCTTCCAGCGGCGAGAAGCGGATCTTGTAATCCATCTTCTCGCTGCCCCGCACCCAATAACCCAGATAGACATAGGGAAGGTTTAGCGCCCGCGCCGCGCGCACATGATCCAGTATCATGTAGGTGCCAAGGCTGCGCGCTTCTTCGCCGGGATGAAAGAAGGAATAGACCATGCTGAGGCCGTCCTTCAGCCGGTCGGTGAGGGCACAGGCCACCAAGGTGCCGTCGTCTTTTCGGTATTCCACGATATGGGTGTCGACCGGCGTTTCCTCGACCATGGCGACATAGTCGAACAGGCCCATGTCGCTCATGCCGCCGCCGGGATGGCGTGAATCCAGATAGGTGCGCAGCAGCGCGAACTGCTCGCGCGTGGCTTCGGAGGCGACTTCGGCACGTGCCAGGTCATGGCCCTTGCGCTGGATGCGCTTCTGGTTGCGGCTGGCGCAAAATTCTCCGGCGCGGATGCGCACCGACACGCAGGCCGAGCAGCCTTCACAGGCCGGGCGATAGGCGATGGACTGGCTGCGGCGGAAACCGGAATGGGTGAGGGCTTCGGACAAAGGCTGGGCGAGATTGCCGCCCAGCCGGGCAAAGACTTTGCGCTCGGTGCGGCCAGGCAGGTAGGGGCAGGGCCCGCCCGGCGTCAGGAAGAATTGCGGTATGCGTGTGCTGCGCTGGTCGGTCACTTCAAGCCTGCCCGTGTCAGGTCAAGTATTGGCGGCGTTCGCGTGCGTGTGAAGCGGATTATTCGCTCGGGCGCCGTGTTTTTCGCTTGCGGGGAAGGTGTTAACGCCCGCGAAGCAGCTGGATTACAGCCCCGTATGGGTGGGCACCGGCGGGGCTTCGCGCATCAACAGGATGGAAAGGCGGCGATTGGCGGAGGCGTTGGGGTCTTCGGGTAGCAGCGGCTCGGAGCCGGCCTTGCCTGCGACCTCATAGATTCGGTCGCTGCCCAGCCCGCCGGCCTGCAACAGGGCGCGGGCCTGGTTGGCGCGGTTGGCCGAAAGCTCCCAGCTTCCGCCGGTGGCGGCAGCGTCATTGCCCCCGGTATGGCCGGCGATCGAAACCCGGTTGGGCAGGTTGGCGACGATGCTGCCCACCGCCGCCAGCAGCTTTTTGGTGTAGGGCATGGGCTCGGTGGAGCCGTTCTGGAACATGGGACGGCCGTCCTGGTCCACCAGCTGGATGCGCAGGCCCTGGGGCGTGTTCTCGGTGATCACCTGATGCGAGAGATTGGCGATGTCGGGATTGTTCTGCACCGCCTGGTGGATCGCTTCGGCGGCATGGGCAAAGTCGCCATCCTGGCCGAGCTTGCCATTGGCGGCAGCGTCGGCATCGCTGCCGGCGCCGCCCTGGGCGGAGCCATTGGTCAGGCCCTTGGCGGACGAAGACGGCGAAGGCGGCGACTGTTTCTGCATCACCGACTGGGCGCCGCCGGCATGGGCGCTGTCTTCGCCCATCACCTTGCCGCCCAGGACGCCGCCGGAACCGGACACGGTCTGGGCGATGGATTGGGGGGCGAAATAGTCGGCGATGCCGCGTTTCTGTTCGGGGGTGGTGGTGTTGATCAGCCACATCAGCAGGAAGAAGGCCATCATCGCGGTCACGAAGTCCGCATAGGCCACCTTCCAGGCGCCGCCGTGATGGCCGCCATGTCCGCCCTTTTTGATTCGCTTGATTACGACCGCATTGTCGCCGGCCATGTCCGCCACCTGATTAAACGCAAGGGAGGCCTTGCGGTCTTTTCGCCGCGTCGCCTAACCTTCTAGCGATCATGCACAATCCCGATTAACCGAGTGTGAAGCGGGACCCAGCCAAGGTGGCGTATGGCGTTTGATACCAAGGCTTTCCGCGACGCGCTGGGCTGTTTTCCCACCGGGATCGCGGTGATGACGGCAGGCTCCGCCGAAACGTCCCATATTGGGATAACGGTCAACAGCTTTGCCTCGGTGTCGATGGACCCGCCTTTGGTGCTGTGGAGCATCGACCGGCGCTCGCGCCGCTACCCCTATTTCGCCGAAGCACCGGGCTTCACCGTTTCCATCCTGGCATCCGGCCACAAGGCGGTGTCGGCGCGGCTGGCGGGGCAGGGTGAGCACAGCCTGGACGGCATCGCGCTGGTGCCGACGGATTTGGGACCGCCGGGACTTGCCGACTCGCTGGCCATCTTCGAATGCGCCCGCGAAAGCGTTCAGGAGGCCGGCGACCACGCCATCCTGATAGGCCGTGTACTGAAGTTTTCCCGCAATGACGGCGCGGGCGCGCCGCTGGTCTATTTCCGCGGCCGCTATGGCGCGCTTGCCCAAGGCGAGCCGCCGGAAGGCCTGCCGGGACGCCGCGCCACCGACGGGGACTAACGCCAGGTCTCGGCCGCGCACAGCGCCTTGAGACAGTGATCAGCGTCCTTCCAGCAGGAAATCGCGGGCGCTATGGACGGAAAATTACAGAAGCTTGTCTTTTTGTATTCCGGCAACGCCATTTTGTGTTTTCTGCGAAATACAACTGGTCGCCTTATCTTGGCCTCAATCTTTTTAAAATCAGTGCCTTAGAGAAAGCGTGACATAGAAGTTTTATAATTCAGCAATCCCGCCGTCATGTTTCCCTGCGAAATGTTCATTACATAAGTTTCCATAGGGGTCCCTGACATGAAAGTTCGCCTTCTCCAGGGCGCGGCCATCGCCGCGCTCGCGTCCGTTATCGCGCCCGCCGCCTGGGCTCAGGGTAATGTCCAGGTTGCCGCCGCCAACGCCACCGGAATGGCACTTGAGACGGTGACGGTCACCGCGGAAAAGCGCGAGACCAACCTGCAGAAAACCCCGATCGCCATTTCGGTCATCAGCGCACAGAATCTGGAAGACAGCCATGCCGGCAGCCTTCTAAGTCTCCAGGACGGCTCCATCCCGTCCTTGCGCGTCGCGACTTTTGAAGCACGCCAGTCGGCGCTGACCGTCGGCATCCGCGGCATCGTGCCGTTCGACGCCAACCAAACCGCGCGCGACCAGGGCGTGGGCGTCTATATCGACGGCGTCTATCTCGGACGCCAGCAGGGCCTCAATGCCTCGCTTCTGGATGTTGAACGCATCGAAGTGCTTCGTGGCCCGCAAGGCACGCTGTTCGGGCGCAACGCGGAAGGCGGTGCGTTGAGCATTGTTGCCAAGGCTCCGACAGGTGTGTTCGAGGGCCGCGCCGTGGGCGGCTTGGGAAATTATGGTTCTTATAATGCCGAACTGCACCAGAACTTCGAGAGTTTCTACAACATCTCCCTGAAAGTTGACGGCATTATCCAGCACCAGGATCCGACCACGCTGAACCCCATGAGCGGCCAGGCCGGCTGGAACCAGTATGATCGCCGGGGCGCGCGCGTGTCCGCGCTGTGGCAGCCGAGCGATAAATTCAGCGCCCTGTTGGCTGCCGACTATTCGGTGGATTACAACACGCCGTTCTTCAGCCAGCTGATCAACTTCAACCCCTATGGCAAGCGCGTGCGCACCTTGGCTGAGGTAACAGCTGTGGCCGGTGCCCCTGCGAGTACGATCAATCCGTTGGCCGGCGGGCTGGTACAGGTACACACGGAACGCCAGTACACTTCTGACATTGGTACCGTTCAGCAACCCAGCCTCGATCTCAGCAAGGGCGCCATGGCGACCCTGAAGTATGCCGTCCTGCCGAACCTGGAACTGCGTTCGATTACGGCCGCCCGCGGTGTTGACACCCACCAGTGGGACAATTCGGGCATCGAAGCCCGCAACGTCTTCGCGCCCAACGCCAATTTTGGCCGCTACAGCCTGTCCGATCTCAAGCAGACCCAGTTCAGCCAGGAAGTGCAGGCGGTCGGTGATTTCGGCGAGAGCTTCACGTACGTCTTCGGCCTCTATTATTTCAATGAACATGCCCGCGAATCCGCCGCAACGCCATTCACCAACGTATATAATGCTTTTGGCAACGCATTCACCATCCGTTCTTCCAACGGGAGCTTTGGTACTGGCGCTATAACGGCGGCCAACCAGGGCTGGGAACCGGGTACGCGATTCCTGGCCCGCGCCAGCGAAGCGAATGCGAACAGCGCTGCCGTCTTTGGCCAAGCAACCTACACGCCGGACGCGCTGCCGGACCTGCACCTGACGGCGGGTGGCCGGTACACGCAAGATAAGCGCCACGGCACCCTCTATACCGTGAACAACAGAGCGACAAACTTTCCCTTTACCTATGACAACAGCCGGTTCGATCCGATGGTCAATGTGGCTTACGACCTTCGCGAAAACATAAGTCTATACGCCAAATACTCGACCGGTTACCGGGCGGGCGGCGCCAATGACCGCTCGGCGACCTTCACGGCGTTCGGTGCAGAAGAAGTCACGGCCTACGAAATCGGCGACAAGATGAACCTGTTGGATGGGCGCCTGCGGGTCAACATCGCGCTTTGGCGCATGGATCGCAGCGATGCGCAGATTGACTTTGACAATGTCGACACCACGCCCGGAAGCCCGACACAGGGTGCGCACACGGAAGAGACGCGCAATGCCCCCGGCATCTCCACGAACCAGGGCGTTGAGCTTGATGTGTCGACCTTGCTGACCGACGAACTGAGGGCCGGGCTTTCGTATGCCTATACCGACACCGAAGTTCCGACGGCGCCGTTCCCCTTCACGGGCAACACGGTTGTCCCGCAAGGCTCGCCATTTCCTGTGAACGTCGTCTACACGCCCAAGAACGCTGCGTCTGGCTATATCGATTATGAGCGGGATCTTTTCGGAGCGACCTTCAAGTTTCATATCGATGGGGCTTATGCGAGCCGTCAGTATGCTTTCCAGGCCGAGTTCGCCGACGTGTCCCCGACGGCAAGCGTGACGCGGCCGGTGGCTGCCAAGACCGACTCCAGTTTCATCATCAACAGTTCGGTCGCCCTTGCGAACATCAAGGCTGGCAGTGGCTATGCGACCGGAACCCTTTCACTGTGGAGCCGCAATCTGTTGGACGAGGAGCATATCTACCGCATCTCGGCCGCCAACCGCGGCACCATTGGTGATTACGCAAACTTCAATCCTCCCCGTACGTACGGCCTGGAATTCCGTATCGCCTACTGAGTGTTTCATGGGGCAAGGCGGGCGGTCCATTCCAACCGCCAGACTTGCCCGTTTCGGATGCCGCGAAGGCTATCCAGCCCTTGCGACATTTAATCCACAGCGCGAACGCTTCAAATGCCACTCTTTTTTCGCGCCCGCGAAGGCTGTCACATCACTGTCATGGAACCGTCATGGTGCTGTAGCCGCCCACTGCGAAACGGACCGCGCGCCAAATTGCGCGCGAGAATCACAGAGGGTTTAGGGTAATGAAAATGGGGAAAGTTGCGCTGATGAGCGGCGTCGCCGCCATCGCGATGACGATGGGGGCCCAAGCGGCCAATACGTCCGCCAATGCCGACAACACGATCAGCGCCGCGGACCATCCGCTGGTGTTGGCGCAGAATTTTGCCCAGAACTCGACCATGAGCAACGCCGAGCTGGCCGCGCGAATTCAGGCCCTGGAAGACGCGCAAGCCGCGGCCTCCGACCGCGCCGCCTCCGACCGCACCCGCCTTTCGACCCTGGAACAGGGCTACAATTCGGCGGTATGGGCATTCGACAATGGCCGCGCCACCTTCGCCTCGGGCGATGGCCGCTTCACCCTGGCCATCCGCGCCCGCTTCCAGGCCGACTATGCCAATTACAGCCAGGAATCGACTCATCCCGCCGGTTTCGCCGGCCCGACCGACCTGAGCTCCGGCTCGGTCATCCGCCGCGCCTATTTCGGCGTAGAGGGCAAGGCCTACAACGACTTCCAGTATGAAATCCGCTTGAACGCGGGCGGTTCGGACGGCGGCAGCTTCGGCGCCGCGGGCGTGCCCAATGCCGGTGAAGGCGATCCCTTGCTGAACAAGGCGGTGATCACCTATGTCGGCATCCCCAACTGGCACTTCAATGTCGGTGTTCTCGAACCAGCGCTGATGATGGAAGGCACGTCCTCTTCGGCCGCGCTGATGTTCATCGAGCGTCCGGACTTTGAAAATATCGCCGCCGACTCTTTTGGCGCGGGCGACTCGCGTCGCGGCATCGAAATCGGCTGGGCCAAGACGGATGCCCTGTGGGCCGGCGACAATATCACCGCCACCGCCACCTTCTCGGGCGGCAAGACCGGCAGCGCGCAAAACCATGGCAGCAATTCGGGCCTGGCGACGCCGGGTTCGGGTGACGAAAACACCCAGATCCTGGGCCGCTTCACCGACCGCGTCTGGAGCGACGGCATCTCCAACCTGCAGTTCGGCGTCAGCGCCGCCCAGGTGCTCTATTCGGGCTCCAACGGCAATCCGGACGGCGGTTCGCAGACCCTTCGCTTCCGCGATCGGCCGGAAATCCGCGTTGACGGCACCCGCCTGATCGATACCGGCGCCATCAACGCCAAGACCGGCGACCTGATCGCGTTCGATGTGGAAGGCAACTGGCAGAACTTCTACCTGGGCGGCGAATGGTCCCGCTTCAGCGCCGACCGCCAGTGCACCACCATCACCGCGCCGAACAACGCGGCCTGCGCCTCGTCCACCAACGTCATCGACCATCCCTACTTCATCGGCTGGGCGATCGAAGGCTCCTGGATCATCACCGGCGAGACCAAGGTCTACACCCCCTCGGCGATCAACAACGAAGTGGCAGGTTACGGCATTCCGGTGCCGTCGCGTCCCTTCTCGCTGAACGGCGACAGCTGGGGCGCCTGGGAACTGGTGGCGCGCTACACCGACACCGATCTCAACTGGCATCCCCAGCAGACGCTCACCACCGCCCAGCTGCCCGGTATCCTGGGCGGACGTGAGCGGATCCTGGCGCTGGGCGTCAACTGGTACCTGAACCGCAATATCCGTATCGTGTTGGATGACAACATCATCCAATTGACCAAGGGCAC
Source organism: Alphaproteobacteria bacterium (assembly GCA_013697055.1). Classification (GTDB taxonomy): domain Bacteria; phylum Pseudomonadota; class Alphaproteobacteria; order Micropepsales; family Micropepsaceae; genus Rhizomicrobium. Next base: position 3,695 of record JACCXK010000247.1, on the reverse strand, counting down.
CACCGCCCTGCCGGATCGCGACAGCCAGGATATCAACGTCATCGGCCTGCGCTTCCAGTACGCCAACTAACGCATCGCAACAGGGGCTTAGCTCCCCAATTGGAGAAGACACATGAAGATGAACTACAAAGCACTCGTCGGTGCGATGGCGGGTCTGGCGATGGCCACGACCGCTTTCGCAGCCGACATCACCGGCGCCGGCGCCAGCTTTCCCTTCCCGATCTACGCCAAATGGGCGGCGGTCTATAAGGGCGTCTCGGGCACCGGCCTGAATTATCAGTCGATCGGTTCGGGCGGCGGTATCGCCCAGATCAAGGCCAAGACGGTCGCCTTCGGCGCCACCGACAAGCCACTCACTGTCAAGGAACTGGCGGCTGCCGGCCTGACTCAGTTCCCCACCGTGATCGGCGGCGTCGTGCCGGTGGTCAACGTCCCCGGCATCAAGCCCGGCCAGCTCACCCTGGACGGCGCCACCCTGGCCGCCATCTACCAGGGCAAGGTTGCGCGCTGGGACGATGCGGCGATCAAGAAGCTGAACCCCGGCGTCAACCTGCCGGGCAAGTCCATCAGCGTCGTGCATCGTTCCGACGGTTCGGGCACCACCTTCATCTTCGCCACCTACCTGAGCCGCGTCAGCCCGTCCTGGAAGGCCGACACCGGTGCGGACACCGCCATTGACTGGCCCACCGGCATCGGCGCCAAGGGCAATGAAGGCGTCGCCGGCAACGTGGCGCAGATTTCCGGTTCGATCGGCTATGTCGAATATGCCTATGCCAAGCAGAACCATCTCGCCCATGTGAAGATGCTCAACAAGGCCGGTCAGGTGACCGAGCCGACCGTGGAAGCCTTCAAGGCCGCCGCCGCCAATGCCGACTGGGCGGGCGCTGCCAGCCAGCAATTCTACATCATCCTGGTCGATCAGCCCGGCGCGCAGTCCTGGCCGATCACGGCGACCACCTACATCCTGGTCTACAAGAACCCGCCGGACCAGCAGGCGACCGCCGACACGCTGAAGTTCTTCAAGTGGAGCCTCGAAAAGGGTGACCAGCTGGCGCTGGGCCTGGACTATGTCCCGCTGCCGGAGAACGCCGTGAAGGCGATCGAAGCCAGCTGGAAGGGCATCCAGGGCTCGGGCATGTAATCTCCGGTTTCCCGGATACACAGGAAAGGGCGGCCTTCGGGCCGCCTTTTTTTGTTGCCCGCATGGCGGCACGGTGCGGGCGGTGTCAGGACCAGCGCGCACGGGACCGGCGCGAGCCCATGTATATGCCATCAGCCAGGCCGCTGCCCCTAAGGCAGCACATCGCGATGCACCATCTCAACCGGATTAAAGCCTTGGGCGAGATCAATGATGTGAGCGTAGCGGGCATTGTGTTTGATAAGCCCTTCTCGGGCCACGCGAACGGCGTCCTCCAAGGAAGGCGGTGCGGGCGCGGCGCCCACTCTTTTCGCTGCATCGTAGTAATAAATTCGGAGGCTCATCCCTGCAATCTAGTTGGCCTTTATATGGAGCGTCAGGCTCCGTCAGCCTACCCAGCGCGCCAAATGGGCGGCGTCGATGATGACGACAGTGGCATCCTTGTGCCTATATTTTAGGCATGTTAAATCACTGAAACAGAATAGTTATCCTTGAAACCTATCTACGTTTGTCACAGACTTGTTATGAACAAATCGTGGAGGACCTCATGCTGCGCAATCTATTTTCCGCTGCTTTCCTTGTCCTGTCCGTCACAGCCGCGGCACAGGCCGAAACACCGCTTCAAATGCAAGTCTCTCTTGTCGATCTGAATTTGAACCATCCGGCTGGCCAGGCGGCCGCCCAGGCCCGCATTCACGCCGCCGCAGTTCGGCTTTGCGGCTCGGTGCGCGATACGGCGCAATTGGGGGGATGGGCGAGTTTGGAGGCGGTGAGCGACCATGGCTGTATTGCCCGAGCCGTCGAACGCGCCAATGCGCAGATAGCAAGTACGCGCTAGCCGTCAAGCGGTGTTGGCTTTGAATCAGGGCGGCCTTCGGGCCGCCCTTTTTTGTTGTCCACATGGCAGGTCCGGCGAAAATTGCATGGCTTATAATATTGCAAGTGATAATAACGCACGTTACGTTCCCGGGCATGAAAACCGAGATGCTCGTAGAGCTTTATGACGTCGCCCGCCTGATGCGGACCCGTTTCGACCGCTGGGCCCGCACCTACGGCATGACCCGCGCCCAGGGCGTCATCCTGGCCCGGTTGTCGCGCCAGCCGGGCATGACCCAGAACGAAATGGCGGGCCTGTGCGAAGTCGAGCCCATCACCGTGGGTCGGCTGGTGGACCGGCTTGAGGCGAGGGGGCTGTTGGAGCGCCGCCTCGACCCTGCGGATCGTCGTATCCGCCGTCTGCATCTGCTGCCGGCCTCCGAGCCCATCCTGAAAGAGATCCAGCGCTACAAGGAAGAACTGTTCCGCGAAGTCACCGAAGGCCTGGACGCCCCGACGGTGGAATTGGTGACCAACGCGCTTCTGAAGATGAAGACCCAACTGACCATGGAGACGCCCGCGAAGATCGCGGCGGCGGGAGAATAGGATGTCCGCAGCCAACAACACGGTTTCCGCTTACGCCGCGCCCCGCCAGAGCTGGGCCGGCGCGCTTTGGGCCGACAAGGCGCGGCTGCGCCGGGTTTTGATGTTCTGGGGCGTGGGAATTTTCCTTCTCGCCGCAGGCGCCGTCTATCTGGTGGGCGGCCGCTATATCAGCGCCGACGACGCCTATGTCCATGCCAACAAGCTGATGGTCTCCACCGACGTGTCCGGCCTGGTGCGAGGCGTCAATGTCCATGAAGGTCAGCAGGTGAAGGCGGGCGATGTCCTGTTTAGCCTTGACCCCAGGCCGTTCCAGATCGCGCTGGAGAATGCGCAGGCCAATCTGGCCAGCACGGTGCAGGACGCCGAAAGCACCCGCGCCTCTTATCGTTCCGCGGTGGCCCAGATCGCCGCCCAGCAGGCGATGGCGCGCATGAATGCCCAGACTTATAGCCGCTACGAGGCGCTGGCCAAGCAGAACGCCATCGCCGCCATGCAGGTGGATACCCAGCATGCCGCGGTGCTCAACTCCCAGGCCATGACGGCCTCGCTGCAGCAGCAGGCCGCCACCTTGCTGGCCAAGCTGAACGGAAATCCCAACCTGTCGGCGGAAAAGACGCCGGCCTATCTCAAGGCCAAGGCGGCGGTGGACGAAGCCCAGCGCCAGCTCGACCATGCGGTGGTGCATGCACCCTTCGCCGGCATAGTGGGCGCGGTGGACAGTTTGCAGCCCGGCACCCTGGTGATTTCCGCCATGTCGGCCTTTACCACCACCAGCGCGGTCGGCCTGATCGGCGACAAGTTCTGGATTTCCGCCGACATGAAGGAAACCGAGCTCACCCATATCCGCAATGGCGCGCCGGTGGACATCCGCATCGACACCTATCCCGGCTGCAAATGGGCGGGCCATGTCGACACGGTGGCAGCGGGCAGCGACAGTTCCTTCTCGGCCCTGCCGGCGGAAAATGCCAGCGGCAACTGGGTCAAGGTGGTGCAGCGCATTCCGGTCCGCATCGCCATCGACAAAAGCGAATGCGCCCGGCCGTTGCGCGCCGGCATGAGCGCGGTGGTCACCATCGATACCGGCAAGCGCCGCCTGACGCGCCTTCTCGAAGGCATCTGATCGGCATGGCCGAAG
>JACCXK010000195.1 GCA_013697055.1 Alphaproteobacteria bacterium | reverse complement strand
GCTCCTGGGTCCTGGAATTGCCCTTGTGGCCGATCACCACGATCATCAGGCTGTTGACCAGATATTCGAAGCCCACGAAATAGCCGCCCGATCCCTGGATCATGCGGTTGGCTTCATTGCCGAAGGTGGCCGCCAGGAGCGAGCAGCGGCCCATGTAATCGGTATCGCCGGTCAGCAGCGCCAGGCGGGTCAGCACGATCAGCATGGTGCCGTTGACGCTGGGGGCGGGATTATCGAACAGCATGCGCGGACGCACGAACAGTTGCTCGGCATCGTCGGCATAGAAGCAATAGCCGTTGATCTGGTTGTTCCAGAAATGCTCGTCCAGCACCTTGGTCCAGGCCTTGGCCTGGGCGACGAAACGCTCCTCGCCGGTCACTTCCCACAGCTGCAACGCGGCGCGGGCCATGTCGGCATAATCGTCGGCCACGCCGGCGCTGCCCTTGATGTGGGACAGCCGGTCGCCGTCACCCAGCAATTTGATCACGCCGTCGAACGCCCTGGTTGCGGCCTGGATCCATTCGGGCTTTTCAAACACCATGCCGGCGCGGGCGATCGCCGCGATGGCCATGCCATTCCAGTCCGCCAGCACGCGGTCGTCGCGGGTGGGGGCGGTACGCTTGGCGCGCATGGCCAGCAGCATGTCGCGCTGCTTGAGCAAAAGCGCCTCGTCCGCCTCATTGGCGGGCATGGGATTGCCCAGCCGGCGCGGCAGGTTGCGGCCCATCACATTGCCGTCGCGGGTGATGCCATAGACCTGCTTGAAGCGGGCGGAGAAGGTGCCGACCAAGGCGGCGTCGATCTCCGCTTCGCTCCAGGTGTAATATTTGGCGTCTTCGGCATGGTCGCCGAACGAGATCGAGGCGGCGAAGACATCGCCCACCATCATCTCGCGCAGCAGGAAGCCGACCGTCTCGGCGACGCGCTGGCGGCACAGTTCGTTGCGGTTGAATTGCCAGACGCTCCCGCACAGGTCGATCATCTGCGCCTGGTCGTAGAGCATCTTCTCGAAGGCCGGCTCCAGCCAGCGCTCGTCCAGGCTGTGGCGGAAGAAGCCGCCGCCGACATGGTCAAAGGCGCCGCCGAACAGGATGCCGTCTAGGGTGGTGAAGATGATCTGGCTGAACTGCTGCGTGCCGCTGCGCAGGAAGGCGCGCCACATCACTTCGATCAGGAGCGGGTTGAGGAACTTGGTGGCGCCCAGCAAGCCGCCGAAGAAGATGTCATAGCGCTGGGCGATCCTGAGCGCCGTCAGGTCCAGGTTCATATTTTCTCGGGCGCTGCCCATGTCGCGGTTGTAAAGCTGCTCCACCGCGGCCTTGACCTTGCCGGCGGTGTCGTTGGCCCGGGCGCGGTCGTTCTTCCAGAGCTCGACACAGTCGCGGACCACGGAGCCGAAGCTGGGATTGTCGGGCAGGTCCACCGATGGCTGATAGCCGGTCACCCACCACGGCTCGCCGGCCGCGTTGAGGAAGATGTTGAGCGGCCAGCCGCCGGGATGCTGCATGATGCCCGCGGCGCCCTGGTAGAGCATGTCCAGGTCCGGACGCTCTTCGCGGTCGACCAGGATGGGAATGAAGTTGTCGTTGATCTGGGCGGCGATCTCCGGATTGGAGAAGGCCTCGCGGCCCAGGACGTGGCACCAGTGGCACCCTGCATACCCCATGTTCAGCAGGACGGGCTTGTCGGCCGCCTTGGCCTCGGCCAGGGCCTCCGGCCCCCAGGTCCGCCACTGGACCAGGCTGTCCTTGTGCGAAAGAAGATAGGGGCTGGTGGCGTTGCTCAGGCTCATCGTTCCATTCCGAGGGTAAGGTGACCAAGGGTGCGCGGGATGAATGCTTCCCGCCGGCCCGCTTCTGTGATGTTTTTGGGGCGGGGTTACTTACATCGAAAAGCGGGCCCCGCAAAACCCCTGGCCCCCTCTGGAAAGGCGCTGCCAATGAAGGTCACGGTTGAGATGGATATGACCCCGCAAGAGGCACGCGCCTTCATGGGGTTGCCCGATGTCGAGCCGATGCAGAAGAAGATGCTGGAGGATATGCAGGCGCGCATGAAACAGGCGTTCGATGCCAATGATCCCGAGGGCATGATGCGGGCCTGGATGCCGCTGGGCGGGGCCGAGGCCTTCCAGAAGTTCCAGAAGCTGATGTGGGACTCGGCCGCGGGCATGGCCAAGAAATAGCTTCCTCCATGGCTTCCACGATCTTCGCCCTGGCCAGCGCGCCGGGCCGCGCCGGAGTGGCGGTGGTGCGGATGTCGGGGCCGGATGCGGGACAGATGGCCACGGCACTGGCCGGGTCCCTGCCCCCGCCCCGCCAGGCTGTGTTGCGGCGGCTGCAGCATCGCGGGGCCGAGATCGACCATGCCCTGCTGCTGTGGTTTGCCGCCCCTCACAGCTTCACCGGGGAGGACGTTGCCGAATTCCATATTCATGGCGGTCGGGCGGTGCGCGAAGCCTTGTTTGCTGCACTTGCGAAGTTGGGAGCGCGTCCCGCCGAGCCGGGCGAGTTCAGCCGGCGGGCGGTGGAAAATGGCAAGCTGGACCTGACCCGGGCCGAAGCCATCGCCGACCTGGTGGATGCCGAAACCCCGGCCCAATTGCGCCAAGCATTGCGCCAGCATGACGGGGTGCTGGCCGATCTGTACGAGGGCTGGCGCGCCCAGCTAATCGTGGCGCTGGGCCGGGCGGAAGCGGCCATAGATTTTTCGGACGATGGCGTGGGCGATGCCGAGTTTGCTGCCGCGCATGGTGCGGCGCAGGAAATATCTCAGCAAATACAAGAACATATGGACGATGCGGGCCGCGGCGAGAGCCTGCGGGAGGGCCTGCGCCTGACCATTCTGGGCCCGCCCAACGCCGGCAAGTCTTCGCTGATCAATGCCTTGGCTCGCCGCGACGTGGCGATTGTTGCGGACACGCCGGGCACCACCCGCGATGTGGTCGAGGCGCGGCTGGATTTGGGAGGCTATCTGCTGCAGGTGGCCGACACGGCGGGGGTGCGCCAGACTGCCGACGCAATAGAAGCTGAAGGCGTGCGCCGGGCGCTGTCGCATGCTGCGGGTGGCATGACCCTGTTGCTGCTGGATGGCAGCCTGCCCGATCCGCGCACCGGATTGCCTGCCGATCTTCCCGAACCGGACCTCATCGTGTGGAACAAGGCCGATCTGGGTTTCGTGCGCGAGGGGATTTCCATCTCCCTTAAGACCGGCGCGGGGCTTTCCATGCTGCAGTCCATGCTGCAGCAAAGGGTGCAGCAAAAGCTGGAAAACCGCGGCGATTCTCCCCTGCTCACCCGCCCGCGCCATCGCCATGCCCTGAACGAAGCGCTCGCACATCTGCAGCATGGACTGAAGGCGCCGCAGGGTCAGCCGGAGCTCTTGGCCGAAGACCTGCGCCTGGCGATGCGCGCCATCGGCCGCATCACCGGCCGGGTCGATGTGGAAGAGCTGCTGGATTTCGTGTTTCGTGATTTCTGCATTGGGAAATGAGTTGGATGAAAAGGTTTTGTTTTGCAGGACTGGTTTTGTTTGCGGCGACGGCGGCGAATGCCGACCCTCGCGATGACGCGCTGTTGGCGATGCTGCGGTGCTCGGGCACCAGCGACAAGGCGCAGCGGCTGGCCTGTTATGATTCCGCCGTGGTGCGGGTCCCCGGCGCGCTGAACGCGCCCGCCCCGCAAGTCAGCACCGCGCCGCAAGCCGGTGCTGTGCCAGGGCCGGTTGCAGCACCTGCGCCGGTGCGGCGGGTGCGCAGGGGCTTCCTCTCCGGCATCTTCGGTGGCACGCCCAGCCGAGCGCCACAAACCACGCCAGCGCAATTCGGTATCGAAAGCATCGCCGATGGCGGCCGCCACGCCGAGCCGGGCCCGATCGACGGCGATACCCTGGACCAGATTACCGCCCGCTTGGTCAGCTATGACGTGGCCGGAGGCTTCATGACTGTGAACTTGGATAATGGTCAGTCCTGGCGCCAGATTTCGCAGGAGCCGGTTGGGACCTTGCGAGATGCGGCCAGCCGCTATGTCGTGACCATCTCTCGCGGCACCGCCGGCATCTATGTCATGAAGATCAGCCATTTCGGCCGGCAGCTATCGGTGCGCCGCCTGCGTTGATCCGAAGCCCTTGTGGATGGATTTGGCGGCGCGTATTCAGCCGCCATGGCCTACGACGTCATCGTCATTGGTGGAGGACATGCCGGCTGTGAAGCCGCCGCGGCAGCGGCGCGCTTTGGCGCCCGCACCCTTCTCCTCACCCACACGCTCGAAACCCTGGGCGAGATGTCGTGCAATCCCGCCATTGGCGGTGTCGGCAAAGGCCACCTGGTGCGCGAGATTGATGCGCTGGATGGGCTGATGGGCAGGAGCGCGGATGCGGCGGGAATCCAGTTTCGTCTGCTCAACCGGCGCAAGGGACCGGCGGTGCGCGGGCCCCGGGCGCAAGCCGATCGCAAGCTGTACCGCGCAGCAATGCAATCGATGTTGCGCAACATCGCGGGTCTCGACATCCGTGCGGCGAGCGCGGAAGACCTGATTTTAAAGGACGGAATGGTCACCGGCGTATTAACCGCGGATGGTGACGAGATCGCTTGCGGCAAGGTTGTTCTCACCACCGGCACGTTTTTGAATGGCCTGATCCACATCGGCGAGACCAAGATTCCCGCCGGCCGGATGAAGATCACCGATGGTGTGGAAGCGCCCAGCATCGGGTTGTCGAAGACGCTTTACGGCTTCGGCTTGAAGATGGGGCGGTTGAAGACCGGCACGCCGCCGCGCCTGGATGGCCGCACCATTGATTGGGCGAGTCTTGAGATGCAGCAGGGCGATGACCCGCCCTCGCCTTTCTCCTTCCTGACCCGCGCGATCACCACGCCGCAGATCGCCTGCGGCATAACCCGCACCACCTTGGCGACCCATGCGGTGATACGCGCCAACCTGCATCGCTCGCCGATGTATTCGGGCCAGATTGCTTCGACCGGGCCGCGCTATTGCCCCTCCATCGAGGACAAGGTCAGCCGCTTCGCCGACCGCGAGTCGCACCAGATTTTCCTTGAACCAGAAGGACTTAACGACGATCTGATCTATCCCAACGGCATTTCCACCTCCCTGCCCCAGGATGTCCAGCTGGCGTTGCTGGCCACCATTCCGGGACTGGAAAAGGCCGTGGTGCAGCGGCCCGGCTATGCGATCGAATATGACTATGTCGATCCGCGTGAACTGGCCCCCTCGCTGGAAGTCAAAGCCGTGCCCGGCCTCTACCTGGCGGGTCAGATCAACGGCACCACCGGATACGAGGAAGCCGCCGCCCAAGGGTTGATGGCCGGCTGGAATGCCGCCCGCGCCGCCGGCGGTACCGAGCCCGTCATACTAGACCGCGCCCAAGCCTATATCGGCGTCATGCTGGACGATCTGGTGACCAAGGGCGTGTCCGAGCCCTATCGCATGTTCACCAGCCGGGCGGAGTACCGCCTGACCCTGCGCTCCGACAATGCCGATCAGCGCCTGACCAAGCTGGGCCAGAACGGCGGTATTGTGGGTTCCGGCCGCGCCGGAGTCTTCGCTGCCAAGTTGGACCGGCTGGATGTTTCACGTGAAACAATGAGTTCCCTGAATCTGACCCCAAACGAAGCCGCCAAGCATGGTCTAGCCGTGCGCTTGGACGGGGTTCGCCGCACCGCACTGGACCTGTTGAGCCTGACGGATTTCCCGTGCCTGACCCGGATCTGGCCGGAACTGGGTTCCCTGGAACTCGAAATCGTCGAGCAGCTTGAGGTCGACGCCCAATATGCTGGATATCTGGATCGTCAGGATGCGGACATCGTCGCCTTCCGGCGGGATGAAGGCCGCGCCCTGCCCGTCCGCTTGGATTATGGCGCCGTGGTCGGCCTGTCCAACGAAGTCCGCCAGAAGCTGGAAGCCATCCGGCCGGCGACCTTGGGCCATGCCTCCCGTATCGAAGGCGTCACGGCAGCGGCCCTCACCCTGGTCTTGGCGCATGTGAAGAGCCTTAAAGGCAAATATGCCGTTCGGGCCTAACGAGTTTACTGCCCAGACGGGTGTTTCACGTGAAACATTGGCCCGGCTGAAGGCCTATGCCGACATGCTGGGCGACTGGAACGAGCGTCACAACCTGGTCGCCCGTAGCACCCTGCCCGACCTGTGGCAGCGCCATTTCTGGGATAGCGCCCAACTGGCTCCGCTTATCCCGGACAATGCCAAGGCCCTGGCCGACCTTGGTTCAGGTGCAGGCTTTCCGGGTCTGGTGCTGGCGGCGATGCGGCCCGATCTGGCCGTGACCCTGCATGAGGCCACCACCAAGAAATGCCTTTTCCTGCGCGCCGCCGCAGAGCGCATGGCCCTGCACGTCACCATAGAAAACGCGCGGATGGAGGATTTGCCTCGCCGGGCATTTGATGTGGTCACGGCCCGGGCCTGCGCCCCCCTGCCCCAGTTGTTGGAATATGCCCACAGCTTCGTAAGTCCGAACAGTGTTTGCCTTTTTCTCAAAGGTCAAAATGTGGGGTCTGAATTGACGGAAGCCACTAAATATTGGAACATGAAGGTCTCTCAGGTCCCAAGCCAGACCGATCCTTCGGGTGCTATAGTTACCGTGAGAGAGCTGGGCCCCCGTCATGTCACTTCCCAAAAAACCCCGCGTGTTGGTCGTCGCCAATCAAAAAGGCGGGGTCGGTAAGACCACCACCGCCATCAACCTGGGGACCGCCCTCGCCGCCGTGGGCGAGCCGACCCTGGTGATCGACATCGACCCCCAGGGCAACGCCTCCACCGGGCTGGGCCTGCACCGCCAGGACCGCAAGCTGACCACCTATGAAGTTCTGACCGGCCAGGCGCGGCTCTCCGAGGCCATCGTGCCGACCCGCATCCCCGGCCTGTCGCTGGTGCCGGCGACGGTCGATCTGTCGGGCGCCGAGCTGGAGTTGGCCGGCATGAACCGGCGTAATTTCATCCTGAAGGACGCGCTGGAGGAATATTCCGTACACGGAGAAAATGCCTTCTCCTATATTTTAATCGATTGCCCGCCGTCCCTCACCCTGCTCACGCTCAATGCGATGGCGGCGGCGGATGCGGTGATGGTGCCGCTGCAATGCGAGTTCTTTGCGCTGGAAGGCCTCTCGCAATTGATGAAAACCATCGAGCTGGTGCGCGAGAAGCTGAACCCCACGCTCGAGATCCAGGGCATCGTCCTGACCATGTTCGACAAGCGCAACAAGCTCAGCGACCAGGTCGCCGCCGACGTGCGCGAAACCCTGGGCGAGAAAGTCTACACCACCGTGATCCCGCGAAACGTGCGTATTTCCGAGGCGCCCAGCCATGGCGTGCCGGCACTGGTCTATGACCTGCGCTGTCCCGGCAGCCAAGCCTATATCAAGCTGGCGGGCGAACTGATCCAGCGCGAACGGTTGCGGGCGGCGGCATGAATCCTCCCGCACAGGATCGTCCCCGCGGACTTGGGCGCGGGCTCTCGGCGCTGATCGGCGATGAAGTCGCCGCGGTGAAGGGCGAGGCCGTCGCAAAAAAAGACACCCGCACCTTGCCGGTCGCCTTCCTGCAGCCCGGCAAGTACCAGCCGCGCAAGACGTTCGACGAACAGCCGCTGGCGGACCTTGCGGCCTCGATCAAGGAAAAGGGCGTCTTGTCGCCCATCCTGGTGCGGCCCGTCGGCGCCGACCGCTATGAGATCGTGGCCGGCGAGCGCCGTTGGCGCGCCGCCCAGATCGCCAAGCTGCACGACGTGCCGGTGGTCATCCGCGAGATGCCGGACGGCGAGGCGCTGGAAATCGCCATCATCGAGAATGTCCAGCGCGCCGACCTGAACGCGGTGGAAGAGGGGCTGGCCTACAAGCAGCTCATCGAGCAGTTCGACCGCACCCAGGATCAGGTGGCCCAGCAGGTCGGCAAGAGCCGCAGCCACATCGCCAACACCATCCGGCTGCTCGGCCTGCCCCAGCAGATCCTGACCTGGCTGCGCGAAGGCAAACTGACCGCAGGTCACGCCCGAACACTGTTGGGTGCGGCCGACCCGGAAGAGCAGGCGCGGATGCTGATCGAAGGCGGGCTGAATGTGCGCCAGGCCGAACAGCGGTCGGTGAAAAAGAAAAAGCCCGGTGGAAAACCTGCCAAAGACCCCAATATTAACGATCTGGAAAGCAGCATTTCCAATCGCTTGGGGCTGAAAGTTCAGATTGTCCACAAAGGGGATAAAGGTGGGGAAATGAAGATTACCTACAAATCCCTGGAGCAGCTGGACGAGCTCACACGCCGGTTGAGCAAGTCCTGACAAGCGCTTCAAGCTCTTGATCAGACTCGCTATTTAGTGCGTCGCAGGGCTTCAGCCACATCGATGCGGCTGTCATACAGCGCCCGGCCCACCACCACGCCTTCGATGTTCGGCTCCTTGGCTTCCAGCAGGGCGTCGATATCGGCGATGGACCCGACCCCGCCCGAGGCGATCACCGGGATGGATAGCGCCCGGGCCAGGGCGGCGGTGGCCGTGACATTGACCCCTTTGAGCAGCCCGTCGCCGTCAATGTCGGTGAACAGGATCGCGGCGACCCCGGCATCCTCGAAGCGCTTGCCCAGCTCGACGGGGGTCAGTTCGCTGACCGTGGCCCAGCCCTGGGTGGCGATCTTGCCGCCCTTGGCATCGGCGCCGACCACGACCCGGCCTGGGAAGGCGCGGGCGGCGTCTTTGACGAATTGCGGGTTGGTCAGGGCGGCGGTGCCCAGGATGATCCGGGTGATGCCGGCCGCCAGCCAGCCCTCGACCGCCGCCATGTCCCGGATGCCGCCGCCCAGCTGGATGGGGCAGGGGGTGGCGGCGCGGATGGATTTGATGGCCTCGACATTGGCGCTGTGGCCGGCAAAGGCGCCGTTCAGGTCCACGCAATGCAGCCATTGGAAACCCTGATCGGCAAACGCCTTCGCCTGCGCCCCGGGGTCGGTGTTGAACACGGTGGCGTCTTCCATCACGCCCTTTTTCAGGCGGACGCAGACACCGTCTTTCAGGTCGATGGCAGGAAAGATGATCATGGCTTTGTTCTCTTCCCGTTCCCGAAAAGATTCGACTTCGTTATACATTTATGGATTCATTATGGCCCACCCCCCAGGATTAGCGGTCACGGGGGGCGGGCCTGTGCCTCAACCTTTGGAGATCAAGACCATGAATACGTACATCATCAGCTACGACTTACTCAAGCCGGGGCAGGATTATTCGCTCCTGCATTGGGCCATCAAAAATCTGGCCGCCGGCGATGTTTAGGTTCACCCGCTCGAATCGTTTTGGATCATCGACAGCAATCTTTCGGCGGTCCAAATTCGCGACTCGCTGCTGACTTACATGGATTCCAACGACAAGCTTTTCGTCGCTGCTGTTGGCAACACTTGGGCGGGGCAAAATCTCGGGCAGAACATTTACGACTGGCTCAAAACCAGTTGGGTGCCCTTGGCCGCGTAGTTCTGCGGCAGGACAAACGCCCGATCTTAGGGCCGCCAGCGCAGGAAATTTTCCAGCAGCTTGATGCCGGTGGCTTGGCTCTTTTCCGGATGAAACTGGGTGCCGGCGATATTCTCGTTGCCCACCATGGCGGTCAGCGCCCCGCCGTAGTCGGTGGTGGCGATCAGGTCATCGGGCAGGGCCGGTTTGAGCTGAAAACTATGGACGAAATAGGCGTGGCTGCCGGCGGGGATGCCTTCCAGCAGGGCGTGTTCCTGTTCGATCTTGAGCTCGTTCCAGCCCATGTGCGGGATCTTCAGCTCGGGATTGTCGGGCGTGATCTTGACCACTTCGCCGGCGATCCATCCCAGGCCGGCATGGCGGCCGAACTCGACCCCCACGGTGGCCAGGAGCTGCATGCCGACACAGATGCCCAGGAAGGGCGCGCCCTCTTTCAGCACTTTCTCGCGCAGGGCGGGGACCATGCCCGGCACCGAGGAGAGGCCCTTGATGCAATCGGCAAAGGCGCCGACGCCGGGCAGCACCACTCGTTCAGCCTCCAGCAGGATTTCCGGATCGGCGGTGGTCACGATCTCGAACTTGCCGTCCGCCGCGCGCGCCAACGCCTTCGCCGCGCTGGCGAGGTTGCCGGAGCCGTAGTCGATCAACGCGACAGATGGCATTACGAGCCGTTCCACAAATTCGCGCGCTCTATAGCGAGTCCGGACCGGCTTGTCAGGGGATTAAACTTCGTCCTCGAAAATCGCCTCGACCGGCAGGCCGAACACGCGCGCTATGCGCATGCCCAGCGGCAGCGAGGGATCAGCCTTGCCATTCTCAATGGCGTTGACGCTCTGGCGCGCGATATTGAGCTGCTCCGCCAGTTCGGCCTGGCTCCAGCCTTTTTCGGCACGTAGTACCCGCAGCCGGTTTTTCACGGCGCAGAACTCTGCCGCAACTTATCCAGCAGTTTCATCACCAGCACGGACGCACACTGAAACATCACGGGAATCCCAATGCGCAGGTTGAAATAGAGAGCCGGCTTGGCGGGCTGATGGAAAATGAACTGCACCGCTGTATCCAGCCACGGTTTATGGGTCTGCAGGAAGACCACCAGCGGCAGCATAGCGGCGATACCGATCAGGCTGCCCCAGAACCATCGCTTCTGCGCGGCTTGGCGCTGCACTTCGTCCATGTAGCTGTAGCCCCGCAAGCCGATGCCGACGACGACAAGTGCGAGGACGACCCGGAACAGGCCGAGCGAGCCGGGATCGGCGTGATTGCCGGTGAGCCATGCCACCATCGCCATGCCGGCCAGCCCCAAGGCGACCGCGCCGCCCGACAGCATCCTGTGTTTCTTGGCGGAATAAGCCATGTCATGTCTCCGTGTCTTTATGACAGGTAAACATGACAAATCCGGAGCGTTATGTCAAGCAGACATGACATTATCTTGGCCCGACTGGCGTCATGCGCCGATCAGTTGTCGTCCATCTTCAGCGCGGCGATGAAGGCTTCCTGGGGGATCTCCACCTTGCCGAACTGGCGCATCTTCTTCTTGCCCTCTTTCTGCTTGTCGAGGAGCTTGCGCTTGCGGCTGATGTCGCCGCCATAGCATTTCGCCGTCACGTCCTTGCGCAACGCGCTGAGGGTCTCGCGCGCGATCACCTTGCCGCCGATGGCCGCCTGGATCGGGATTTTGAACATGTGGCGCGGGATCAGGTCCTTCAGCTTTTCGCACATCGCCCGGCCGCGGCCTTCGGCGCGCTGGCGGTTGACGATCATGGAGAGCGCATCCACCGGGTCGTCATTGACCAGAATGGACATCTTTACGAGATCGCCCTCTTCATATTTCTCGATGTGATAGTCGAAGCTGGCATAACCGCGTGAAACCGACTTCAGCCGGTCATAAAAGTCGAACACCACTTCGTTCAGCGGCAGCATATAGATCACCATGGCGCGGTTGCCGGCATAGGTGAGCTCGACCTGGCGGCCGCGCCGGTCTTCGCACAGCTTGAGCACGCTCCCGAGATATTCATCCGGCACCAGCACCGTCGCCTTGATCCAGGGCTCTTCGATGTGATCGATGTAGGTGACATCCGGCATGTCGGCCGGATTGTGCAGCTCCTTCATCGTGCCGTCGTTCATATAGATGTGATAGATCACGCTGGGCGCGGTGGTGATCAGGTCGAGATTGAACTCGCGCTCCAGCCGTTCGCGCACGATTTCCAGGTGCAGCAGCCCCAGGAAGCCGCAGCGGAAGCCGAAGCCCAACGCGGCGCTGGATTCGGTTTCATAGGTGAAGCTGGCGTCATTCAGATGCAGCCGGCCCAGCGCCTCCCGCAAATCCTCGAACAGCGCCGCATCCACCGGGAACAATCCGCAGAACACCACCTGCTGCGCCGCCTTGAAGCCGGGCAGGGCATGGGCGGTGCCCTTGCGCTCGTCGGTGATGGTGTCGCCGACCTTGGTGTCCGCCACCTGCTTGATCTGTGCGGTAATATAGCCGACTTCGCCGGGGCCGAGTTTTTCAACGCCGACCTTCTTGGGCTTGAACACGCCAATCTGTTCCACCTGATAGACGGCATCGGCCGCCATCATGCGGATCTTCTGGCCCTTCTTGATCTCGCCGTCGATGATGCGCACCAGCACCACCACACCCAGATAGGCGTCGTAGTAGGAATCGATCAGCAGCGCCTTCAGCGGCGCATCCAGGGTGCCCTTGGGCGGCGGCAACCGCTTGACCACGGCTTCCAGCACCAGGTCGATGCCGATGCCGGTCTTGGCGGAAATCGGAATCGCCTCGGAGGCATCGATGCCGATCACGTCTTCGATCTGGCTTTTGACGCGCTCCGGCTCGGCGGCGGGCAGGTCGATCTTGTTGAGCACCGGCA
Organism: Alphaproteobacteria bacterium; assembly: GCA_013697055.1. GTDB lineage: Bacteria > Pseudomonadota > Alphaproteobacteria > Micropepsales > Micropepsaceae > Rhizomicrobium. The sequence goes on along the minus strand of JACCXK010000195.1, from coordinate 23,872 downwards.
CGATGTCGAGGCCCGCATCGATCGCCTGATAGACATTGGCCAGGGTCTGGGCTTCGACGCCCTGGGAGGCATCCACCACCAGCAGCGCGCCTTCGCAGGCGGCGAGGCACCGGCTGACCTCATAGCCGAAGTCCACATGGCCCGGCGTGTCCATCAGGTTCAGGACATAGTCCTGGCCATCAGCGGCCTTGTAATCCAGCCGCACGGTCTGGGCCTTGATGGTGATGCCGCGCTCGCGCTCGATATCCATCGAATCCAGGATCTGGTTGGTCATCTCGCGGCTGGAGACGGTGCCGGTATGCTGGATCAGCCGGTCGGCCAGGGTGGACTTGCCATGGTCGATATGGGCGACGATGGAAAAGTTGCGGATTTTGGACAGGTCGGTCATTTGTCTCTTTTTACGGCCTATCGCTTCGCACCTTGAGGCCGGGCGGGGTCTAGCAGATGCCCGCCCCCCATTCCAACGCCTTTTCCGGCTATAACCCGCCCATGCTGCATTACCTCTATCTCGATTATGGGGGCCTGCCGAAATACCGGCGGGAGCTGAAATACAGCCTGATTTCGCTGCGCCAGGCGCTGGCGGACGCGGCGGATGCCAAGATCGCGGTCTATACCGACGCGCCGGGGCTGTACGCCAACTGGCCGGTGGAGGTGGTGGACATTGCCGAAAGGATCGAGGCCTGCTCCGGGGGCGGGATTTACCATCACCGCATCAAGCCGGCGGTGGTGCTGGACGCGCTGGAGCGGTTTGCCGGGTCCGTCTGTTTTGTGGACAGCGACTCCATCGTCCAGCCCGGCTTCCATGCCGAGGTGTCGGCCAAGCTGGCGCCGGAAGAAGTCTGGTCGGTGACCAAGACGGCGGTGGTGATGAACCGGTTCGAGCTGCGCAATCCCTTTCCCCCGCTGAAGGGCTTTCGCACCCGGCTGCCGCATTTGGGCGCCTATCGCTACGACACGGAAAATAGCTGGATGTTCAATTCCGGCCTGATCGGGGTGACACCGGCGCATGTGCCGCTGCTGGAAGACACGCTGGCTTTCATCGACGACCTGATCGGGCGGGCGCGGAAATTTCCCACCCTGGAGCAATTGGCTCTCAGCGAAGTGGTGCGGCTGAACCAGATCCCGGTGGCCGAAGTGCGCGATACCTTCGTGCATTACTGGCAGGGGCGCCGGCGCATCTATATGGCGGGCCGCATCGAAAAGGCGCTGTCGCCCGACTGGGACGACCTGACCCCGCCCAAACAATGGGACGAGATGAATTATTGGGCGGTGCGCGCCACCAATTACTGGTATGGCGTCACCCATATGTTTGACGGATGGCGCAGCAAATGAAGCCGGAAAAACCTGCCGCCAGCGATCTGTGGCCCGGCCAGTCAGTGGCGCTGCTCAAGGCACTGCATATCCTGACGCATAATGGCGGGCTGAATGCGGATTCGCGCCGCAAGCTGAAACAGGTGCAGCACCTGGCGCAGCTGATCAAGCCGGCGATCGATGCAATGTTGGCGGAAAAGGATCAGCCAGTGCTGGCCGACCTGGGCGCGGGCAAATCCTATCTGGGCTTCATTCTCTATGACCTCTATTTCGCCAAGGCGGGCCGGGGACGGGTGGTGGCGGTGGAAGCGCGTCCCGCGCTTGTTGAGACGGCCAAGAAGATCGCAGACGAAAGCGGTTTTGACCGCATGGATTTCGTCGAAGGCAAGATTGCCGAAAGTGCGTTGGGGCCGGTGGATATCGTCACGGCGCTGCATGCCTGTGATACCGCCACCGACGAGGCGATTCTGTTTACCCTTAAACATGAAGCCAAGTTCGTGGCGCTGGTGCCCTGCTGCCAGGCGGAAGTGGCGCGGCAGTTGGACGATGGCAAGGGCGCGGTGGACCAGTTGTGGCGGCATGGGCTGCACCGCCGCGAATTCGGCGCCCATCTCACCAATGTGCTGCGCGGCCTGTACCTGGAAGCCCATGGCTACAAGGTGCGGGTGACCGAGTTCACCGGCTTTGAGCACACCCAGAAGAACGAGATGATCTTCGCCGAACGCCACCAGCGCTCCAACCCGCGCGCGCGGGCGGAGTTTGAAAAGTTGGTGAAGGAGATTGGGGCCAGCCCGAAGCTGCTGACTTTCCCCTAACTGTCATCCCCGGCGAACAGCGGCGAAGCCGCTGTGAGGGAAGGGGACCCAGGCTCCCACCACCGCGCGGTGTTAGACAGCCTGGATCCCCTTCCCTCGCGCTCACTGCGTTCGCGCTCGCCGGGGGATGACAGATGTGGATTATGAGCGCAGCGTAGCGCCCAGATTCACCGCGGCGGCCACGATCTTCTGGGCCAGGGCTTCGATCTCGGCCTCGGTCAGGGTGGCGTCCTTGGGCTGGATTCGCACGGCGACCGCCACCGACTTCTTGCCTTCGGGCACGCCCTTGCCTTCATAGACGTCGAACACGGTGACGGTGTCGATCAGGGCGCGGTCGGCTTGCTTGACGGCTTTGACGATCTCGCCGGCGGCCAGCTTTGTGTCGACCACAAAAGCGAAGTCTCGTTCGATGGCCTGAAACGGCGAGGGCGCGAATAAGGGCTTGGCCTTGCCGCCCTTGGATTTGGCGTCAGGGATCGCATCCAGGAAGATCTCGAACCCGGCGGCCGGCACTTTCAGGTCGAACGCAGCCAGCACCTTGGGATGCAGTTCGCCGAACTGGGCAATGACCTTGGGACCCATCGCAATCGTGCCGCTGCGGCCCGGGTGATACCAGCCTGGCGCGCCTTGGGTGATCGGCGCCGACATGGGCGCGCCGGTGATGGCTTCCAGCGCCGCGAGAAGATCGGCTTTCACCGTGAATAGGCCGCTTTCGTCGCCGCCCTTTTGCCAATGGCGCTCGGCATGGCCGGTGCGGATGGCGGCGGCGACGGTTTTCTGCGCTTCCGGCGTGCCGCTGTCGAAGGCGGCGCCGATTTCGAACAGTTGCAGGTTGGCGAAGCCCCGCGCCGCGTTACGCGCCGCCGCCGCCAGCAAGGACGGCAGGATGGAGGGGCGCAGCGCATCCAGATCCGACGCGATGGGGTTGGAAAGCTGGCGCGCGTCATCGCCGCCGCCGAACAGGGCGGCCTGGTCGCGGGCGATGAACGAGAACGTCACGCACTCATTGAAGCCGCGTGATGCAATGGCACGGCGGGCCGCGCGGGTGCGGCGCTGGGCCTTCGACAATACAGGTGCGGCGACAGCATTGCCGCGCGTCATCGGTACTGACGGCACATCGCTCAGGCCGTAGATGCGCACCACTTCTTCCACCAGGTCGGCGGGGCCGTCCACGTCATGGCGCCAGCTGGGCGGCACGACCTGAAGCGTGCCGTGATCTTCCACCACAAAGCCCAGGTCCTGCAGGATGGTGATGATCTTTTCGCGCGGCACGACAATGCCGCCGAAGCTCTGCACCAGCGCCGGATCGAAGGTGATCGGTTTGTGCGGCGGCGGCAACGCGCTGGCGATCACCACGTCACTGGCCTCACCGCCGCACCATTCCAGGATCAGCTGGGTGCAAAGCTCCAGCCCCGGCAGTACGAATTGCGGATCGACGCCGCGCTCAAACCGATAGCGCGCGTCGGAAATGATGGCCTGCTTGCGGCCCGTCCGCGCGATGCGCGCCGGATCGAACCAGGCGGATTCCAGGAAGACGTTTTTGGTGTCTTCAAAGCTGCCGGTATCCAGCCCGCCCATGATACCGGCGATGCCGCGGGCATAGCTGTCATCGGCGATGACGATGGTCTCGCGGTCCAGCACATAGGTCTTGTCATCCAGCGCCAGCACCTGTTCGTGATCCTCGGCCATGCGGGCGTGCAGGTTGCCGCTCAGCTTGTCGGCGTCGAACACATGCAGCGGACGGCCGCGATCCTGGGCGATCAGGTTGGTGGCATCCACCAGCGCCGAGATGGACTTCATGCCCACGCTCTTCAGGCGGTCCTGCACCCATTGCGGCGCCGGGCCGTTCTTGACGCCGCGGATCAGCCGGCCTGCGAAGATCGGGCAGGCATCTCTATTCTCGGGCGTGAAATCGAGCGTGATTGTCTTGGGGCTGGGGAATTCTCCCGCCACCGGCTGGACCTTCTCGGTCTTCAACTTGCCCAGCCCGCTGGCCGCCAGGTCGCGGGCGATGCCGAACACCGATGCCGCGTCGCCGCGATTGGGGGTGATGGAGACATCGAACAAGGGATCGTCGGCGAGCAGGCCCGCTTCCACCAACGCTGCCACCACCGGCGCGCCCACCTTGGCGCCGGGTTTCAGCTCGATGATGCCGTCATGGTCTTCGCCCAGCAGGAGCTCGCGGGCGCTGCACATCATGCCGCGCGATTCCACGCCGCGGATGGTGCCCAGCTTCAGCGCGTCGCCGGTGGCGGGGATCACCGTGCCGGGCCGCGCCAGCACCACCTTGATCCCGGCCCGCGCATTGGGCGCGCCGCAGACGATCTGCAAGGAGTCCTTGCCGTCGCTGACCGTGCACAGCCGCAGCTTGTCGGCATTGGGATGCTTCTCGGCGGTGACGACTTCACCGACGATGAAATCCTTTAGCCCAGCGCCCGGATCGGTAATGCTTTCCACTTCCAGGCCGATAGACGTCAGGCGCGCGCCGATCTCGGCGGCGCTCGCATCGGTGTCCAGATGCTCTTTGAGCCAGCTCAGGGTAAATTTCATCGTGATAGCCCACCGTCAAGCGTGGGGATATCCAGCGGCTGGAAGCCGTAATGCTTCAGCCAGCGCAGGTCCGATTCAAAGAAGCTGCGGATATCAGGCATGCCGTATTTCAGCATCGCCATGCGGTCCAGGCCGAAGCCGAAGGCAAAGCCGGAATATTGGCCGGCATCGATGCCGCAATTCTCCAGCACCTTGCGATGAACCATGCCCGAGCCGCCCAGCTCCAGCCAGTCATTGCCGGTGCCGAAGGTGATCTTGCCCGGCACGCTGCGGTCGCAGCGCATGTCCCATTCCAGCGACGGCTCGGTGAAGGGGAAGAAGGAAGGCCGCGCCCTGAGTTCGATCTGGTCGATCTCGAAAAAGGCCTTGCAGAACTGTTCCACCGTCCATTTCAGGTGGCCCAGATGGATGCCCTTGTCGACCACCAGCGCCTCGACCTGGTGAAACATGGGCGAATGGGTGGCGTCGCTGTCGACGCGATAGGTGCGGCCCGGCGAGATGATGCGGATGGGCGGCTTGGTGTTCAGCATGGTGCGCACCTGCACCGGCGAAGTGTGGGTGCGCAGGACATGGCTGGAGCCGTCGGCCTGCGGCGCGACATAAAACGTATCCTGCATCTGGCGCGCAGGATGGTCGGGCGGAATATTCAGCTTGGTGAAGTTGTAATCGTCGAACTCCACGTCCGGGCCTTCGGCGACGCCAAAGCCCAGCTCGGCGAAGATGGCGACCACTTCGTCCAACACCTGGCTGATGGGATGGATGGTGCCGCTGTTTTCAGGCCGGGCGGGCAGGGTGACGTCCAAGGTCTCGCCCGCCAGCCGCGCATCCAGCGCCACATCGGCCAATTCGACTTTGCGGGCGGCGATGGCGTCGGTGATCGTATCGCGCAACCCGTTGAACAGCGGCCCCTGCACCTTGCGCTCGTCGGGGGTGAGCTTGCCCATGGTGGCCAGCAGGGCGCTGACCGAGCCCTTCTTGCCCAGCGTGCCGACGCGCACGGATTCCAGCGCGGCTTCATCGGCCGCGGCAGAAACCTGCGCCAGTATCTCGGACTGAAGGGCGGCGATATCGGTCATGCAAACTCCGGGTGAGAACGATCGGCGCGCGCGTAGGCCCGCCGAATCTCCGGTGAAGTCTGCTTAGGCTTTCGTCGCCTGATCCACCAGAGCCTTGAACGCGGCGGGCTCGTGGATCGCCAGGTCGGAGAGGATCTTGCGGTCCACCACGATCCCGGCGCCGGCGAGCCCGGCGATAAATCGGCTGTAGGTGACGCCATGCTCGCGCACGGCGGCGTTGATGCGCTGGATCCAAAGGGCGCGGAAGTTACGCTTGCGCTCCTTGCGGCCGATATAGTTGTGCTGCAGCGACTTATCGACCGCGGCATTGGCCGTGGTGATGTTGTTCTTGCGGCGGCCGGTGAAGCCCTTGGCCTGCTTCAGGACCTTGTTGCGGCGGGCGCGCGACGGAACGGAACGGGGTGTACGGCTCATGGTTAGATCCCTCCGCCATACGGCATCCAGCGCTTGACGCGCCGGGTTTCCGACACGGACAGGGCGTCCATGCCGCGCAGATCGCGGGTACGCGCCGGCGAATTGTTGATCAACCGGTGGCGCTTGCCGACCTGATGGGTCTTGATCTTGCCGGTCTTGGTGATCTTGAAGCGCTTTTTAGCGCCCGACTTGGTCTTCATCTTGGACATTTTGCTTTTCCTTTTGAGACCTTGCGGTCCGGGTCGCGTTTGGAGCCGCCACGGCATGTCCGGCCGGGCCACTCGAAGAGCGCGCGTTTAAAAGGAAATGGGCGCCAAAATCAAGCCGCAGAAGCGTTTATTCGTGCTTTTGCGCAGTGCCGTCGCCACCGCCCGTGACGCCGAAGTCCTTGGACTGGGAGCCTTTATCAGCAAGGCTGAAGCCTTCAGCGCCCAGGCCGCGCTTCAAAAGCTCGCGGATGGCGGCTGCCCGGCTGGGCATGCGCTTGGCAAAGCGCCAGTTGTCCAACGCTTCCAGCTCCTCACCGGTCAACATGATTTGAAGGCGCTCGCCGCGCGTCAAATCATTCATGGCGTTCACCAAACTTCCTTTCCTATCAAAGGATTAGTTCAAGCCCATAGAATGAGTAAGTTACTCACTCTGATTTACCCGCTAATAAAACGAACTCTAGGAACCTTTAGTTCCTACCTGCAAGAACCTTCTTTGTACCAAATCAGCCGAATACTAACTTAAGTCATTGAAATCACTTATTATTTTTCTTGCGCGGGGTTGCGAATAGGAGCATCTTTCATAGCGAAAGGAGCATCATCCATGAATGCCATCCTCGCCCAAAGCCAGCACACCCCCCAAAAGCCGATGTTCGTTACCCCTGACCTCATTGCCGAGGCCAATCATCGGATCGCCAACAGCCTGACCCTGTTGGTCAGCATGGTGCGGATGCAGGCCGTGTCGGTGAAAAAGGGCAGCGCGACGTTGACCCAAGCCGAAGTCCGCCAGCTGCTGGACGGGGTGGCCGCCCGCATCAACACCATCAGCCAACTTCACCGGCTCCTGTCGCGCACCGGATCGGAAGGCGCCGTCAGTCTCAAGCCGCATCTGTCCGAAGTCACCGATGCTCTAGTGGCGGCGCTGTCCTCACCCGAACAATCGGTGCGGGTGGTGCATAGCGGCGGCGACTGCATCGTGCTGATGCGCCAAGTCCAGCCCATCGTGCTTATTCTCTGCGAAGTCTTCATCAATGCCATGAAGCATGCTCATCCTGCCGGCGTGCCGCTGGTGATGACGGTGGACTGTTCGCCGTCGCAGAATGGCCGCCTTGTGCTGTCCATCAGCGATGACGGCGTGGGCCTGCCGGACGGATTTGACCATTCCGGCGGCGGCATGGGGTTCAAGGTGATGCGCAGCCTGGCGACCGAAATCGGCGCCGACCTGCAGATCATTCCCACCCCGCTGGGGCTCACCTTCCGCCTCTCCCTGGCTGCCGGCACTATGGCCGGCGGCAAGCTGGCCTGACGCAGGCTTTCCCGTTATCAGCCTCGCATGTTCTTTCACGGAATTTTCCTGCCCTGGATACGCCGCCTCGGCGCATGGCTGTTTTGGCCAGCCCTGGCGGTCGTGGTCTGGGGTGAATTGACGCCGCATCCGCCGCGTCTCGAAGGTCCCTGGGCATGGGACAAGCTGGATCACTTCACCGCCTATTTCGGGCTGAGCCTGCTGGCGAGCCTGGGCTGGGGCCTGCGCCGTTCCCTGGTTTGGATCTTTGCCGGCATTGTGGTGCTGGGCGGGGCGCTGGAAATTCTGCAAATGCTGGTGGGGCGCGACGGCGAATGGAACGATTTTGCCGCCAATGATCTTGGGGCGCTGGCGGGCCTTGCGGTTGCCGCCCTCTATCTGTCCATACCCCGCCGCCTTGTTGACGGCCGCCCACGCGATTAGCCTGTCGGCCGCACATTTCAAAGGCGAGCATCTCTCATGTCCCTGATTGCAGAATTCAAGAAATTCACCATGCGCGGCAATGTCGTGGACCTGGCGGTCGGTGTGATCATCGGCGCGTCCTTCACCGGCATCGTCAATTCGCTGGTCAATGACATCGTCATGCCGCCGATCGGCCTGGCCTTGGGCGGCGTGGACTTCTCCAACTTCTTCGTGGTCCTGAAGGGCGACCCCGGCCTGGACACATTGGCCGCCGCCAAGGCCGCCAAGGCGGTCACGCTCAACTACGGCCTGTTCATCAATGCCGTCATCAATTTCCTGATCGTCGCCTTCGCGATCTTCATGCTGCTGCGCCAGTTGAACAAGCTGGTGGCGCCGACGCCGGAAGCCGAAGCCGCGCCGCCGCCGTCCGAGGAAGTGCTGCTGCTGCGCGAAATCCGCGACGGCCTGAAATCGCGTTGATGAAGCCCTTCCTGCTTGCTGCGCTTTTCCTTGCAGTCCTCACGCCCGCCCGTGCCCAGGCGCCCGTCGACCCCGCGGCGGCGGTGGACGCGTTCTATGCTGTGTATGCCGTCCAGCATGTCCGGGGCGGCGGCATTCCCGACGCCACGATGCGGGTGCGCTATGCCCCCGTGCTCAGCCCTCGCCTCAACAAGCAGCTGGTCGATGCCGCCGCCGCCCAGGCACGGCTGACCGCCAAGGTAAAAAATGCGGTGCCGCCCATGCTGGAAGGCGACATCTTCTCCTCGCTGTTTGAAGGCGCGGGCAGCTGGAAGGTGGGGGCATGCCAGACTACGGCCAAGACCGCCCGCTGCCCGGTGGCGCTGACCTACACCCCTGTACCGGCGCCCAACCGGAAGGCGGAAAAGCCCGCCAACTGGAACGACGCGGTGCTTCTGGTGGCGACACCGCAGGGCTGGAAAGTGGACGATGTGGTCTATGACGCCGGTTTTGCCTTCGGCAATACCGGGCGGCTCAGCAGCATGCTGGCGATGGTGGTCGCGGCCAATCCTTGAAGGCATGCAAACCCGTAACCATTTGCTGCTAGCCGCGTATTGGGAGAGGAAGGAAAAACACCATGACAGACACCAAGACGGAACGGCAATTGACCCCGGAACAGTATCGCGTGCTGCGCGAGCGCGGCACCGAACGCCCTGGTTCCAGCCCGCTCAACCATGAAAAGCGGCCTGGCGAGTTCGAATGCGCCGGCTGCGGCGCCGAACTGTTCGACGCCCATACCAAGTTCGAAAGCGGCACCGGCTGGCCCAGCTTCTGGGACACCAAGCCAGGTGCGGTGACCACCACCACCGACACCAGCCACGGCATGGTGCGCACCGAGTTCAATTGCGCCAAATGCGGCGGTCATCTGGGCCATGTCTTCAATGACGGCCCCGGGCCGACCGGCCTGCGCTATTGCACGAATGGCTGCGCCCTGGATTTCAAGCCCGCCGCCAAGTAGACGCACCAACGAAAAACGCCGCGGCTCGTGAGAGCCGCGGCGTTTCCGTTTCAAAATGCTTCAGAAATTGTCGCGGGAGCGGGCAGCCGCCGTGGCCTCGGCTTCGCGCAGGGCATCGCCTTCCGGGCCGTCCAGGGCCTTTTCGGCGTCTTTGCCCATGGCGGGGATTGCGGCCTTGTTCTTGGCGACAAAACTGGCCTGGTCCTTGTCGAACTTGGCGGAAGCGGCGTAATCGCCCTCGCCCACGATCTGCTTTTTCTTGGGGGCCGTCTTCTTAGCCTTCTTAGCCGGCGCCTTTTTGGCAGCGGCCTTCACGGTCTTCTTGGCCGGGGATTTCTTGGTCTTCTTGGTAGCCTTCTTCGCTACCTTCTTGGCTTTCTTGGCGGGCGCCTTCTTGGCCTTCACCGCTTTCTTCGCCTTCTTTTTCTTCTTCGCAGCCATGTCATTCACTCCATGGTTTGATGGAACGCAAAAACTCTACGCGTCTTCGGGCCAATGCGCGAGCGTCTGCTTCGTTCCGAAATGAGATTTCTTTTGCGGGCGGGCTACGCGCTCATCGCCAGCCGCTCCATCAGCCAGGATGCTGCCGGACCCGGGGGAGCGTCGCTGCGATAGATGGTGTGGAAGGCATAGGACAATTCGTCTTGTGTCTCGATGTCCAATTCCACCAGCCGGCCGCGCTTGAGGTCATCATTCACCACCGGCTTGGGCATGCTGCCCCAGCCCATTCCCGCCAGGAGCAGGGCATGCTTGGCGCCAAGATCGGCCAGCCGCCAGCTTTTCACCGCCACCACGCCAAAGTCGCGACCCTCTGGCAGATGCAAGCGGTCAATCAGGACCAGTTGGATGTGATCGCGGGCGGCTGCGGCACTCACCGGTCCTTTGACCTGCGCCAGCGGATGATCGGGCGCCGCCACCGCCAGCATCTTCACCGCGCCGGCCGGTCCACAGGTCAGAAGGTCATTGGTGGACTCAAGGGGACCGCCGATGCCGAACACCGCCGCGCGCTCCAGCACGTTCCGGGTCACTGCGCCTGCGGCTTCCACCTGAAGGTGCGGGGGCACGGTGGGAAATTTCTTGCGAAACTCGTCCAGCGCTTTGACCAGCTTCCTGGCCGGCCACATAACGTCGACCACCAGACGGACTTCCGCTTCGAGGCCTGATGTCAGCCCGCGCGCCTTGGCCAGCAGCCCATCCAGCGCGATGGCCAGGCCCCGGCTATCCGCCAGGATGGCGCGGCCCGCATCGGTGAGGATGGGGCGGGCGGTGCCGGCCCGGGCGAACAGGCTGACCCCAAGCTGGGCTTCCAGATTGGCGATGGCATAGCTGACCACCGAGGTGGCGCGCCCCAGCTTGCGGGCGGCGGCGGAAAAACTGCCGGTCTCCACGATCGCCAAAAAGACGGCGATCTGGTCGAGGGTCGGGGCTTTGGGCTCCATCTCTTCAACTTTCTAGAACAGAATGGCCAAAATTATAGCATTTTTCAGAACGAGACCAGCGCCCGATGGCGAAGAGGCGGCGGGCTGCCTTAGCATGGGGCGATGACGGGGCTTTATCTGGAGGACTTCCATGTGGGTCAGCGCTTCACCAGCGCCACCCACGCGCTGGATTCCGCCCAGATCAAGGCGTTCGCCGCGCGCTTTGATCCGCAGCCTTTTCATCTCAGCGAAGAGGATGCGGACAAGAGCTTCTTCCAGGGCCTTGCCGCCAGCGGCTGGCACACCGCCTCGATCACCATGTCGCTTTTGGTCAAAAGCGGCATGCCCATCGCGGGCGGGCTGATCGGCGCCGGCGGCGAAATCACCTGGCCGCGCCCCACGCGGCCGGGCGATGTGCTGCAGGCGACGAGTGAAATCCTCGAGGTGACACCATCACGCTCCAAGCCGGAGCGCGGCATGATCACGGTCCGCACCGAGACCAAGAACCAGCGGGGCGAAGTGGTTCAGATACTCACCAGCAAGATGCTGGTGTGGAAACGGCCTCTCTAAAAATTCTCCATGGCCGGGCCCGACCCGGCCATCCAGGGCCACCGACAACAGTGCCTAAAACCCTGGATGGGCGGGTCAAGCCCGCCCATGGTGAGTGGGGGCGTTACAGCGCCCGTGCCGCGCCGCTTTCCGCGCTGTGGCGGATGCGCGAATCCTCCAGGTCCAACTCGCGCTCGATGCGGCGGCGGGCATCGTCGCTGATTTCGCTGCGGTAATACAAATCAGAGATGCTGGCGCGCTCGGCATCCAGGAACTGAAGCTGCAGCGCCGCACTGGCGTTGCTGATATCGCCGGTGCCCAAATCCTGGCAGGCTGCGACGAAATAGGCGCGGCGATCCTCGTTGCGCCGCCTGAGCGCCGACACGGTTTCAGGGGCCGCTACCGCGCCTTCCAGCGAATCCAGCCGCGCCAGGGCTGCGTCTATGCTGGCCAGCCGGGCGCTGATCTCGCGCTTCTTGTCGGTATCGGCTTCGCGCCGGCCATGTTCGGCGATGCCCAGGTGCCGGATCACCCAGGGCAGGGTGAAACCCTGGCCCACCAGGGTCACTAGGATCACGCTGAAGGTAATCAGCAGCAACAGGCCGCGATGGGGAAAGGGCGCGCCGTCCGCCATGATGGGAATGGACAGCGCCGCCGCCAGCGACACCACACCCCGGATGCCGGTGAAGGCGATGATGAAAATCCCTTGCCATGGCGGCAAGGGGTCGTGCCGCGCGATGGAGGGCACAATCCGCGTGATGTAGGTCGCCATGAATACCCAGATGAACCGCACCACAATGATGACGATGCAGATCAGGGCGCAGGCCAGCGCCAGGCTTTTCCATTGCGACAGGTCCAGCGTGTCGGCGATCACGCGCGCCTGCAGTCCGGTGATCAGGAACACCAGCCCCTCGATCAGGTAAATTACCAGGTCCCAGACAAAGAAGCCTTGCAGGCGCGTGGCGGGCGAGATGAAGCGCGGGCCATTCCAGCTGACGTAAAGGCCGGTGACCACGGTGGCCAGCACACCCGACCCGCCCAGGCTTTCCGGTATCCAGAACGCGACGAAGGGGGTCAGCAGCGCGAACACCATCTCCACCCGCGGCTCGCCCGCCCAGCGGCGCACGACCAATGCGCCCCAGCCGACACCCAAGCCCCACACGATTTCGCCCGCCACGATCATCAGGAATTCGCCAACCGCCGCCGGCAGCGAAAAGGTGCGTCCCATGGTCACCGCGCCCACCGCGAAACTGAACAGGATCAGGGCGGTGGCGTCGTTCACCAGCCCTTCCCCTTCCAGGATGGTGAGGATACGGCTGGGCAGGGCGAATCGGCGCGCGATGGCCATGGGCGCCACGGCGTCGGGCGGCGATACCACTGCGCCCAGCACAAAGCCCACCGCCAGCGGCAGGCCCAGGAGGTAATAGGACACCCCGGCCACCGCCACGGCGGTGAAGATCACCGCGCCCACCGCCAGAAGCAGGATCGGTCGCAAATTGGCCTTGAAGCCGCGCCAGCTCATCTGCACCCCGGCGCGATAGAGAAGAGGCGGCAAGAACAGGCTCAGCACCAGTTCGGGGCGCAACTCGATGCGCGGTATGCCGGGCAGGAAGCTGATGCCTAAGCCCAGCAGCACCAGGAAGATGGAAATCGGAATGTCCCAGCGCCGCGCCGCCAGGGCGGCAAAGCCGGTGATCGCGATCAGCGCAAAGGTGAGGGGAAGTTCGGGAAGCAGCATGTGCCGATTGTGTAGGACAATCGCCGGCCTGCCCACAATCTTGTCCAAGGGGGCCTGCCCGCAGGGACCCGAACCACGCGGTCCGGGTCCTTGCGGCGGATTTTACAGGGCCAGCTTGAAGCCGCCCGAGACATGGTGCTGCACACCGGCATCGACGCCGATATTGGCGCCATAGCTGACGAACCAGTTCAGGTCCTTGCCGGCGCCGGTCACGGTCAGCGAGGGCGCGACATGGGCCTGGCCCAGGCTGGGCAACACGACACTCTGGATGCCCATGGCATTGTTGGCGTTGATCAGGCTGACCGTGGCGTTCTGCGCGTCATAGCCGTCATCGGTATTGTAGGTGAGGCGGAAGATGGCGCGCAGCCCGGCGATGGTGGTAGACGCCTCGCCGCCGAAGAAGCCGTTGACGGAATCGCGCGACAGAGCGGGGAACAGCACGTTGCCGCCGGCCGCCCCGCTCTCGGCATAGCCGTCCACATCGGTGTTGATGACCTGGAATCCGGCCACCGGGCCGAGGCGGAAGTCGTCATCCAGTTGCGCCAGATAGCCGGCTTCTCCCGTGAAGCCCCAGCCCGTGCCGTTGGTGTCGCCAGTGGCGGTCAGGCCATAGGCCGCGGCCCTGGTGATGTTGCGGAAGCGCTGGTCGCTATAGGTGCCGGTGACATCGGCGAAGAAGCCGCCTTGCTCGAAGGCGCCATAGAGCGACACCTGTATGGCGCGGAATTGCTCGCCAATGCCGTTGACGCTGCTGGCGTTGCCCTTTTGCATGCCGGCCGCCACGCCGACCATGATGGCATCGTCGAGCTGCGCATCCAGGCCGACGGTCGCGCCATAGATATCGCCGCTGAGGGTCTTGGCGGTTTCGTCCTGGGTCGCCCAGTTGCCGCCCGCCCAGACCGACAGGCCGACACCGGATTGCGCCGGCGTCACGCCGTCGTCGTGGCGGCGCACTTCCAGATGCTGGCCGATGTCCGTAGACACCGCCATCTGGCGCGAAGCCAGCACGCTCATGCTCAGGGTGGCGGGGGCGCTGGTGATCATGGACTGGAGAAACTGGGAATCCACATAGGTCGGCAAGGTCAGGCGGTAGACCAGGATGACGGCGTCGCTGTTGATGCCTTGCGCGCAAGGGACGCCGCCGGTGTTGCAGGTGCTGGAGAGAAAGTCGTTGTCGTCGCCCACCAGCAGGAAATAATCCTGCGGTGCGCCTTCCTCCAGCGCCGGCACCAGCGCCATGCCCTCGAACTTCTCGGTGAGGGTAGTGGGGCTGACCGCGTTGGCGCTGCCGGCTATGCCGTTGTTGATATTGATGCCGAACTTGCTGAGCTGCGTGGTGTTTAGGATGTTGACCACTTCGGTCTGCTGCACCGGCGTGATCGAAGTCAGCAGCACGCCGCCCGGCGCAATCGGGGTATAGCTGGTTTCGAAGGGTGTGTCGGCGATATTGGTGGCGCCGGCGGTGTCCACCAAGAGCACGCTCTTGAAGGTCGGCGGCGTGTTCGCCTGGCCGAGCCCGCTGCCGTCGCGAGACAACACCAGGAACTGGGTGTCGTTCAGGGCCAGGAGTTCGGACTGGGCGGCGGTACGGTCGGAGGCGCCGCCGGTAGCGGCCAGGTTGTAGATCGGCAGTTGCAGCACATAGTCGGCGACCGGCGCGGTCGGCGCCTTGGTGCCGGTGATGTCATAGATCATCAGGCGGGTGTTGGTGCGGGTTTGCTGCTGCGTGCCGTTGGTGTCCTGATAGGTGGCGCTCTGCAGCAGGGTGACCAGCTTCTTGTTGTCCGGCGTCACCGCCATGCCTTCGATGCCCTGGTTGAAGCGGCGACCGACCGCGGCATCGGCGAGCGAGGTGAAGGACAAGGTTTCCGGTGTGGTGGCGGTGGCGCTGGTGCGCGGGACCAAAGCAGGCGGCGGCGTCACCACGGCCTTCAGATTGCCGGTCTTGTCGAAGTAATAGACGTTGGCGCCATATTCGTCGCCGACATAGAAGCTGCCGTCATTGAGAAAGCGCAGGGCTTCGGCGTCCAGGCTGATCTTGCCGGCGGCGGCGCCGATCTTGGAGCCCGGCAGGATGTAGCCGCCTTGGCTGACGAAGGCGTTCGCGCCGGGCAGCCCCGGATCCAGGCCGGTGGTGACGTTGCCGTTGAAGTCCTTGAAAAAGAAGCCGCCCTTCTGGGTCAACTGCAGCACATTGGCATTGGCCGCCAGCGCGGCGGTGCCGGTATAGGGCGTGAAATTCATGTCGAAGCTGTTCACGCGGCCGGGATAGTCGCTGAAGGTGACGGCGCCGACAGCGTTGGGTCCACGGTCCGGCAGGGCGTAGAGCACGCCGGTATAGCCGGTGGCGGTCTTGCGCCAGGTGCCGGGAAGCACGTCCAGGCCTGAATAGGCGCCGAAGGTATCGCCGGCGAAATCCTTGGTGGTGAGGGCGGAGAGACGGTTGACGCCTTGCAGGCCCTGGTTGACGACGGTTGTGCCGTTCAGGGTGGCGGAGACAGAACCGGCAGTGGTTATGGTGTTGGGCCGCAGAATCTGGGTCGGTGCGGCCATTGCGCCAGAAATCTGGGCACCGGTGGCGAGCAATGCGCTCAGCATCACCCCGCTGGTCAAGACAGATTTCAACTGGAGAATGGAACGGCCCGGCATGGATGACCCCTGTGATGGAAGGCCGTGCCGGATATTTCCGCGCACGGCAGGTCTGGCGTACCGTTCCGCCATGAAGCTTTTATAAAAGTTTTGTAAGGATTATGCGTTTGGGAATGTGCGCGTTGTCGCGCGTGCGGCGGTGCCATTTATTTGGGCAAGCGAAGTGGCGCGCAATCACCATGGCGCACCCGCATCGGGTGATGACATCACCGCGCCCGCACAAGGCCGCCGCCAGCGGCAGGCCCAGCAGGCGAAGCCTAGAACTCGGTTTGCTGCTGCAAGGCAGTGAGAGCAACCTCTCTGCCGTCGTGTCGCAACATCTTGACGCCGCTGCCCGATCTTGCGGAAATTGAGATGGTGCTGCAACGCAGGTTCCGGCTCTTGCCGAATTCGCCCGTCGCCAAATTTGGCGAAGACTCGCCGCGCATCCGGACCTTTTCGGGCCCATTTCCGCCACACTGTCGCACGACCCTGCAGTGGGCCCCCGGGGCAGAAACACAAGGGAAAAGCGATGCATAAATTGAAGACCGCCGTCCTCACCTCCGCCATGGTTGCCGCGGCCATCAGCCTGGGAGGATGTGCGACCCGTGATTACGTCGATCAGCATGTTGCCGTCGTCGATGCCAAGACGCAGGCGACCCAGTCCCAGGTGGACCGTCATACCACCCAGCTAGCCCAGCTTGACCAATCCACCAAGGAAGCGCTCGACCGTGCGACCGCGGCGGGCAAGCTGGCCGAAGGCAAGTTCCTCTACTCCATGGTCCTGTCGGACGATTCGGTGAAGTTCAAGGCCGCCAGCGCCAAGCTCTCGCCGGAAGCCCAGCAGCGCCTGACCGAGTTTGCCGACAAGCTGAAGACCGACAACCGCAATGTCTATCTGGAAATCCAGGGTCACACCGACGCGCGCGGCCCGGAGACGGTCAATCAACGGTTGGGCGAAGAGCGCGCCGAAGCCGTCCGCGTCTTCATGAACCGTCATGGCGTGCCGCTCAACCGCATGTCGGCAATCTCCTATGGCAAGGAAGATCCGGCCGGCAGCAACAAGACCCGCGTCGGCCGCGCGCAGAACCGCCGCGTCGTGCTGGTGGTGATGTCGTAAAAACAGAAACGTTTTGAGAGGGGCCGCATCCGCGATGCGGCCCTTTTTCTTTGTACTTAGCGCTTCAGGCCCAGCAGGTCCGACCAGCGCCAAGCGTCCGTCCCGATGGCGAAGCGCGTGCCGCCATCGGCCAGCGACAGCACCACCGTGCCATGCATGGGCTGGTTGCGGCAGGACTCCGATGAGAAGGCGACTTTCCACACAATGGCCTGGCGCACCGCCGACAGGCCCTTGCCCTCCTGCGCGCCGGACCGCACCCAGTCGCCGTTCCACATCATGATCGCCTTGCCCTGGCGCCCGGCATCGGCCACCGCGTTGTGCACCAGGGGATCGGTGCGCAAGGCCTGCTGCACCGCGCGGGCGGTGTCACAACCACCGCCACCGCCACCCGCGCCGTCTTCGCCCGCATTGGCCGCGCCGGCGAGCTGGGCTTCGCTGAGGATGTCGGAATTGTCGACCGGCACCGGCGAGGTGACTTTCACCAGGATCGGCATGGGCGTGGGCCGTTCCATCGGCGGCGGCGCCTGCTCGGCGGCTTGTGTCATGTCCGGCTCCGGCGGGCCCGGCGGCTCGGGTGTCTTGGCCACGCTCAGGAGGGTGAGCTGCAGTTCGGGTGGCGGTTTGGGCTGTGGTGCGCCGTGGCGCGGCCAGAACAGGGCGGCCAGCACCGCCGCATGCGCGACAACGGTGAAGCCCCAGCCCAGCGCGCGATCACGGCGGGACCTTGGCTTGGGGGTGGGGCTTGCTTGCGGGCGCTCCATTGCGGAAGTGAAGCATGGACCTAAGGCAAGACCATGGCGAGATCGTGCCAGGGTTCCTTGATGCTGTTCCAGTTTGGCGCGATCGGTGCGGCCTGTGCTGGCTGCCGGCTGCACCCGCCCTCAAGTCGCTGACGCGCGGGCGGCCTTGCGGCGCCATTCATTTGCGCCTTTGCGCGTGGTCTGCTTCCAGGATTTGCGCCTGTTGCCGGGCGCGACCGCTTCAAGTCGCTGGCGCGCGGCGGGCTTGCTTGCGCCATTATTTGCGCGAAGCGCAAATAATGGCGCACCCGAAGGGATTCGAACCCCTGGCCTCTGCCTTCGGAGGGCAGCGCTCTATCCAGCTGAGCTACGGGTGCATCACGTTGTTCTGGTCGCTCCGGCTCTCGCCGACGCTCCCGGGCCCGTATAAAGCAAAACGGGCGCGCAAGGCAAAGTGCGCGCCCGTCCGCAGATTTAAGGCTTTCAGGCCTGTTTACCCGCCAGCATGGGCAGGTGCTCGGCCAGATGCGCCAGGGCGCTGTCCGGCGACATGCCCAGGGACGAGGCGATTTCCTGGATATGCTCCGGCGTCCGCGCCGACTTCAACTGGTCCACGCTGATCGGCTGGCCCTGGCCGCCGCCGGTCCAGGACGACACCATGTCGCCCAGGCCGGAGGATTGCAGCTGGCCCAGCATGCCGGAGAGGCCGCCCAGCGACGAGTTGCCCAGCGCGTTATGGAGGATGCCCTGCGCGCCGCTCTCGGTGCCTTCCAGGATCGCGCCTTTGACGGCGCTGGCGACGTCATCGAACAGACCCATGACAACTCCTTTGGCTATCGCGCCAGGCTACATCCAGGTTGCGACGCCGCCGTGACCGGAGCAGGTGCCCTGGCGGTTCTTGTAAGTGACGGTGGTGCCGTCCTTGCACTTGGCCGAGCCGCCACCGGCGGGTGCGGCCATCTTCATGGAATCGCCGGCGGTGGCCTTGGGCTTGGCGGTCATCGCCATGCTGGCCGCCGGTGTGGGCGCGGGCGCGGCGCCGACCGTCTTGGGCGTGGCGTTGGCCTTCATGCAGGTGCCCATATAGTCGGTGTACTTGGTCTTGCCCTTGTCGGCGGCCGACATGGTTTTCCAGGTGGCGGCGCAGCTCTTCATGCTGGCCTGCTGCGGCGTGTCGGCAGCCTGGGCGGACGAGATGGCGGCGGCGGCGATGACGGCGGCGAAAAGCAGGCGCATGAAGAACCCCCTTGTTGGTTGAACAGCCACAATCATCCGCGCCTGAGCAGGCAGCCGCAAGTATGTTGCCGAAATTTTATGTGGCGAAGAAAGCCGCAATCGTGTCCCGCGCTGTGTCGGCGTTGGCGGCGGCGGGCAACGCCCTGATCCTGGTGTCCGGCAATTTGGCCGCCAGCGTCGGCATCGGATCGAGGCCGCCGGATTCCAGCGGCAGCACCGCCAGGTCGCGCACCTTGCGCAGATCTTCGGTCACCTCGGCCTCCAGCATGGCGGCAGGCCAGCCGGGATCGCCCGCCACCCCGGCAAAGGCGGCTGGGTCCAGGGCATGCACCAGCACCGCCTGCGCATCCGGCGGCAGGGTCAGGCCGGCTTCCAGCAAGGCGATCAGGATGTCCGACCCCAATGGACCTTGCGCCACCACCAGCACCGCCTTGGCGGCATCGCGCGGGCCCATTGCGGCGCAATCCATGAATAGCGGCTTGCCGTCGGGACTCTTGGCGGGATTGAGCCGCGCCACCGTATCCAGATGCGCATGCTCGCAAGCCGCGATGAAGGCGCGGCGGGCATGGCGGTACGGGCTTTCGGAAGGCGTGTCCATCATCCTAGTCTAGCGCAAATGTCCGTTTTCGGCGTCCTGGAAGAATTGCGCAACCGTCCCCTCGGCGACCAGGCCGGAGCGCGCGCGGCCCGCAGGGGGTTTCGCACCCGTATCCCCATCACCCGCGACAACGCTCTGTTCGGCGAGGCCGTGATCGAGGCACAGGAGGCCGGGCTCAAAGGCGAGAATTTCTATGCCGGCAACCGCAACCCGCCCTATTGGCACCGGGTGGAAGGCGCCACCGACAAATTGTGGCTGCGCAAGACCGCGGCGGAAAAACTGGCGCGGGTGAACGGGCGCATCGCAGCGGCGGGACTGGAACTGTTCCTGTTTGACGCCTGGCGGCCGCGCGCGGTGCAGGCCTATTTCCATGACGTGTGGATGCCGCGGGAATTGCAGCGCCGCGATCCCATGTTGAAGGGTGCGGCATTGACCGAGGAAGTGGAACGCTATTGGGCCGCGCCGTCGGATAGCGCCGAATCGCCCGCCCCCCATGCCACGGCGGCAGCAGTGGATTTGACCTTGCGCTGGAAAGACGGCGAGGCGCTGTGGATGGGTTCGCTGTTCGATGACGTCACGGCGCTGGCCAATCGCGACCGCTTCGAGGATCTCGAGCCGCAGAACTTTTCCTTCTCCGACCAGGAAGCGCGCGCCAACCGCCGCCTGCTGCATTGGTTGATGACCGAAGAAGACTTTGCCGGTCATCCCGATGAATGGTGGCATTTTTCCTGGGGCGACCAGATGTGGGCGGCGCTGACGGGCGGCGCGAGTGCGCATTACGGGCTGGCGACTATTCCAGTATAGGCGCCGGCATTGACCGCACAACAAAAAGGCCCGGCGCGAGGGTAAGTCGGACCGAGCCTTTAAGGCGGTAGGCGGTATATGGAGATACCGACAGCCCTTCAGCCTCACGGCAATCAGGGCTCCACTCCAACTTAGAGTCAAAGAAACCATGGCCCAGTGGTTAACGGGCGGCCCCCCATGGAAGCTGCTGTCCTGGCCGGCGGGGCCCGTTCATTCCAAAATTGGCCGAAACGCCCCATCCCAATTCTCGCCCGGCGGATGCTTTTCGTAATAGGCGATGCGCGCCAGGTGCAGGTCGTACATCTTCTGGCTGGCGCCCGACAGGCGGCGGCATTGCGCGATCAGGTCGCGCGCCATTTTCCAATGCTGCTTGCGGATCGCCTGGAAGATATGATCGTGGAACACGGTCAGGGCGCGGAGCTTGGGCGAGGCGCGCGCCACCGGATTGCCCATGATGGCGTAAAGCGTGACTGGCGGATCGCTGATGCCCGCCGCGATCGTGTCCACTTCCAGAAAGGCAAAACCGCGCTCGGCCAGCCGCCGCGTCTCATCCGCCACGATCAGTGCCGGGCCATATTGATGCGACAGCCCCTGCAGGCGCTGCGCCAGGTTCACCGCATCGCCATTGACGCTATAGACCATGCGGCCATAGCCGCCATAGCCACCGGCGATCACCGGGCCGGTGGCCACACCGACGCCGATCTCCACCAACATGCCTGCGCCCTGCTGCGCCAGTTCCTCGGTAACGCGGGCCGACATGATCGCCATGCCGTTGGCCGCCTCGCAGGCATGCAGCGCATGGTCGGCATCGTCCAGCGGCGCATTCCAGAAGGCGGCGAAGCCGTCAGCGGTGAGACGGTCGATGGTGCCGCCATGCGCCAGCGCCTGGTCGATCAGGGGCGACAGCGCCTTTTGCATCAGGGCGGTGAAGCCCGCCGCGTCGTCCTTGTAGGTTGCCGCCATCCCGGCCAGCCCGCGCACGCCGCACACCAGATAGGTGATGGTGCGGGTTTCGCCGTCCAGCTTGAGCAGGCTGGGGCGGCGGGCGATCTTCTCGATGGTGGCGCGCGGCAGGGAATCCGAAAAGGCTATGCGCAGTCCGGCATAAGCCAGCCGCATGTCCTGGATCCAGGCCGCTGCGCCGGCGCCGAACGCCAGCACCAGGAACAGCGCCGGTGTCGCCGCATCGATCAAAAGGTGACGCGAGGCGTAGAGCTGCCACGAGGCTAGTCCCATCAGCGCCACACCCGCCATCACCAGCGCCGCCGGCCAGCCCAGCCCGAAGCGCAGCAAGAAGATCACCCCCAAGCCCAGCGCCGCCAACACGAACGCTTCCAGCAGCCGCGCCCAGGACGGCCGCACCAGCACGCTGTTCGCCGCCAGGTTCTCGATGCTCTCGCTGATGATGCCGGCGACGCTTGCGGTCCCCAAGGGCGTGCGGATGGTCTGGCCTTCTTTGCCGATCACCACCACCGCGTCCTTGACCGGCACCGCGGTCAGGGCATTGGGATTGAGCATGCGCTCGGAGATATTGGCGGCGTAATGCAGCCGGATGCGGCCGCTGCCGTCGGTCGGCGCCGGACCCGAAGGTGTTTCCAGCGAGGCGATGCCGGTGCCGCCCAGGAAGGTGAGGGGATTGCGCTCATTGCTGGTGACGGTGATGTCCGGCGCGGCCATGGCCACGCGCAACACTTCCGCCGCCATGCCGGGCACCAGCGCATTACCGAGTTGGAACACCATCGGTACCCGGCGCAGGATCCCGTCGCTGTCGGGGATCAGGTTCACGCCGGCCGATCCGGCGGCGTTGGTTTCCAGCAAGGCCTGCGTTCCGCTGGCCGCGCCGAACTGCGGCAGATGGCCAAAGGGATTGGCCGTACCGCGATAGACAAAGCGCGCCATGATGTGGGGCTCGCGTCCGGCCACACCCAGCACCACCGGCATCACGGCCTTGGTCTGGACGATCTCCGCAGCCAGGTCATGTCCCGGCTCGGGCAATCTGGTCAGCTCGGCCCGGGCCGCATCGCTGCCCGGTGGCAGCCGCGCCGCCATGCTTTGGGGCGAAGCGGTGCTTTCCAGCGGCGCCGTCAGCACAATCATCTTCGCGCCCTGCGCGGCCAGGGTGCGGGTGACCTTGACCAGCGTGTCTTCATCGAACGACGGCAGCTCCAGCGCGCGGACAGCCAAGGGCCCATCAACAAACGGGCGGGCGGTGTGGCGCTGGAAGGCGTCGAACAGCGCGTTGCCGGCGGTGTCTGCGATCCCCAGCCCGTCGAACAGGATGACCGCCACGCCCAGCGCCAGCATCAGCGCCGGGGCCAGCCAGATGCTGAGCGGCCGGGTCCAGGTCATGACGGGCTTGGGAGAATCCATGCCCGGCGAGACTATTATCGTTAATTGCCGGAAGCGAGCACGGACCCGCCGCCCCCGCGCGCGCGTAAGCGCGCAGGCGGTGGGTGGAGGCTCGCGGCCAAGCGAGCCGACCCCGGTAGCATCGCTTGCGATGCGAAGGCGGAGGGGGTGAAGATAAAGTCGCTGCGGAGCTACTTCGTTGTGACCCGGATCGCGATTTGGGCGAGCAGAACCTTGGCACCCTTTTTCTTCAGGGCGCGATCGGTCACCCCCTGCAGCCGGTCGGCGATCATGCCGACATCGGGCTGGGCGTCGGTGCGCACCACATTGGCGGTGAAGGTCATCAGGTTGCGGATATAGGCGTCGCGCAGCACCGGCATGGAGCGGCTGACTTCCTCGTGCAGCTCCTCGTTGGGAATATCCAGCCCCACCCCCACCATCAGCATGCCCGCCGGGCGGTTGTCGGCCACGATGGTGGAATAGATCGGGTCCACCATGATGTAGCTCTTGGACTGGGTGGTTTTGTGCTCTGGCGCTTTTTGGGCTTTCTCGCCATGCTCCGCGGCGCGACCGGGCAGGGCCGCCAGGGCGATTGCAACAACGGCCAAGAGCATAGGGCGCAGCATGGCGTCAGTAAGCGCCGGATTGGTAAATCGAATTTTAACGGGAGCGCGAAATGACCAAACAGGGTTTGATGATTTCCACCTTTTCCGCTGTTTTGCTGGCGACGGGGGCCGTTTTGGCCGCCGACCATCCGGGGCAGAAATTCCAGATTTCCCCTACCGCCCTGGCCAAGCCCTATGCCACCCCGGCGGCGGGCAATGAGCCGGCGACCATTCCCCGCCCCGCCGGGACCATGCCGGAGGTCCCCAAGGGCTTTGCGGTTTCGGTCCTGGCCGAGAACCTCAGTTCTCCGCGCTGGATGGCGGTGGCCCCCAATGGCGATATTTTCCTGGCCGAGCCGGGCGGCGACTACAAAGCCCGCGCCGGCGGCAAGATCACGCTGCTGCGCGACACCAACAATGACGGCAAGGCCGACCAGCGCTTCACCTTCCTGCCGGGCGCGGCGGGGTTCGTCTATCCGCACGGCCTGGCGTTCCAGGGCGGCTATCTCTATGTCGGCGATGTCCGGGGC
>JACCXK010000181.1 GCA_013697055.1 Alphaproteobacteria bacterium | reverse complement strand
GTCGGAATCTGCAGCGCATCGGTCACCGTGACGTGATCGGCGTTCAATTGCAGCAATTGACCTGTCACAGAGCCCGCGCCCGCCAGGTTGAAGTAGATATGGTTGGTGAGGTTGACCACCGTCTCTTGGTCGGCGGTCGCGGTATAGTCCAATCGCAGCGCATCATCCGTCACCGTATAAGTGACTTCGGCTGCCAGCCGGCCGGGAAAGCCCTGATCTCCGTCCCGGCTGACAAGCCGCAGGACCAAGCGATCAGCCTCGAACCGCGAAACCTCCCAGATCCGCGTACCCCAGGATTGGCCCCGCCCGCCATGGAGGATCACGCCGTTGGCGTCCTGTGCCAGGGGATAGTGCCGGCCCTCCACCGTGACGCCGTCCTTCAGCCGGTTGGCGTAGCGGCCGATCAGGCAATTCCACCAGCCGCTGGTCTCATAGGCGACCAGGTCCTTAAGGCCCAGAACCACGTTGCGCACAGCGCCGTCGCGCCCCGGCACGGTGATGGCGGTAATGGTGCCGCCCATGTCCAGGATGGTGGCGCTGAGGCGTGCGCCGCCGAGTGTATAGGCATGAACCGGCGCGCCGTCGCCTTTGGTGCCATAGAGGTTTGGTGTCATGCGCAAGCCTTCGGCAAAATGCAGGGAAATATGTCCATTTCACCCAAGGTTTGCTAGTACTGGCCCGGAGGAGTTGACCGTTGGCCCGCAAGAACACACGCCGAAGTGGCAGCGTCGTCACCATCAACGACGTGGCGCGCCATGCCGGCGTTTCACCCATGACGGTGTCGCGCGTGATCAACTCGGGGACCAATGTGCGAGAGGAAACGCGCGCCAAGGTCAATGCCTCGATAAAGGCATTGCGTTTTTCGCCCAACCTGGCGGCGCGCAATCTGGCCAGTGCCGGCTCGATCCATATCGGCCTGATCTGCTCCAATCCCAGTGCAGCCTATTTGAGCGAGTTGTTGATGGGCAGCCTGGAGCAGTCCCGCCTCAGCGGCTGCCAGCTGGTGATCGAGGAGTGTGAAGGGGCCGGAAAGGAACGCGACGCCATCGCGCATCTGGTGCGGGGCGGCATTGACGGCGTGATCCTGCCCGCGCCGATATGCGATTCCGAGGATGCACTGACGGCGGTGTTCGAGGCCGGCATTCCCGCCATGCTGGTGGCTTCGGGCCGTCCGGCGCCCGGCATTTCCGCCGTCAGCATCAATGATTTCGAGGCTTCGCGCGCCATGACCCAGCACCTGCTCGCTTTGGGGCATCGCCGCATTGCCTTTATTGCCGGCCATCCCAACCAGACCGCCAGCGGCCAACGCCTTCGCGGCTATGTCGAGGGCATGACCGAAGCGGGCCTGTCCGTCGGCACCGATCAGGTGGCGCAGGGCTATTTCACCTACCGCTCCGGCCTGGAGGCGGCAGAGAAACTGTTGTCGGTCTACAAGCCCACCGCCATCTTCGCCTCCAATGACGAGATGGCCGCCGCCACCATGGCGGTGGCCCATCGCAAGGGGCTGGACGTGCCGGGCGACCTGGCGGTGGCGGGCTTCGACGATACACCGCTGGCCACCACGGTGTGGCCCGAGCTGACCACGGTGCGCCAGCCCATCGCCGACATGGCGCGCGAGGCGGTGCGAATGCTGATCGGACAGATCCGCGGCCGCCGCGCGGGCGATCGCCCGGCGGTGACGCACAAGGTGGTGAAGTTCTCACTGGTTGAGCGGGAATCTTCGGTGCGCCGCGCAGAGGTGCCGCAAGCACCGGCAGGCCGTCGCAAGGCGCCTTCCAAGTCTTGACAGGGCCAAGGCTGTGTTATTGGTAACGCAACCACGGTTTGAGACCTGCCATGAAAAACCTTCCCCCAGGCGCGACGGCCGCCAATGACGCTGCAGGACATGCCGCGTCGGCGATCTATCCCAGCCTTGCCGGCAAGCGCGTGGTCATCACCGGTGGGGGCTCGGGCATCGGGGCCGGCCTGGTGGAAGCCTTCGCCCGCCAGGGCGCCGAGACCATTTTCGTGGACTTGCTGGAGCAGGAAAGCGCCGCGCTGATCGCGCGGCTGGCGGATGCCACCGTGAAGCCTGTATTTCATCGGCTTGATCTCACCGACATTCCAGCGCTCGAAAAGTTCTTCGGCGCACTGGGCGGCATTGATGTGCTGGTCAACAATGCCGGCAATGACGACCGTCATGCCTTGAAAGATATTACGCCGGCCTATTGGGATGAACGCATGGCGGTAAACTTGCGCCATATGCTGTTCGCCGCCAAGGCGGCGGCGGCGGGCATGAAGCAGCGCGGCGGCGGAGCGATCATCAACTTCGGATCGATTTCCTGGCACCTGGGCCTGCCGGATCTTGTGCTCTACGAAACCGCAAAGGCCGGCATCGAAGGCATGACGCGCGCGTTGGCGCGTGAACTGGGTCCCGACAATATCCGCGTGACGGCGGTCATACCCGGCAATGTGAAAACGCCGCGCCAGATGAAGTGGTACACCCCGGAAGGCGAGGCGGATATCGTGGACAAGCAGTGCCTGAAGGCCCGCATCACGCCCAATCACGTCGCCTCGCTGGTGCTGTTCCTGGCTTCCGATGACGGCCGCATGTGCACGGGGCACGGTTACTGGATCGATGCGGGCTGGGACTGACCCGGCCCGTCAAGCAAGTAGGCCGTGAGGCCCGACGATTTACTCGCGGTACAGGAAATAATCGAAGTCGGCATGAGCGCCGGTTCCCGCCATATCCTGGCAGGCCATGCCGACAAAGGCGCCGGTGAAATTGGCTGTGCCAGGCATCTGGGCCTCATCCGACAGAATGGAGGCGTCGAATATCTCGGGCAGGCGCTGCCAGTCTCCGTCACCGATGCGATAGGAAAATGCCAGCCACTCCTTGTCCACCTCCACCCGCAATCCGACCGGCCCCGGCGGAATGGGGATGGGCGGGGTGAAAGCATCGCCAACGGGAGCGTCAGGCAAGGCTGACATCACGCGCAGATGCTTGCCATGCGTGTCATCGTGGCTGACATGGAGATAATGAAACTTGTTGCCTCCATAATAACAGACAAGTCCCGCCGCCTGCTGGAAATGCGCGGGCTCGAAATCCAGCAAAATCTCGGCACTGTAGCAATGGGCCTGCTGGCGCCGCGCCACCAAGGCCTGGGTAAAGACACTGCCGATGGTTTCGCGGCCATACAGTCGCAAATGTCCCGGCCGCGCCGTCAGGCTGAAGATGGTTTCCGGGTATGGCGTGCGCAGCCATTGGAAATCGATGGCCAGGCCCGGCGCATCGAACTCGTCACGCGCCGGCGCTATCGGAAAGGGGTGCGGCTTCAGGTCAGGCGCCGGTGTTTTCAGTTGCGGCATTCCCGGCTCACCTTCGGTGTAAAGCCAGCCATCGCGCCATTGCATTTTCTGAATGGCGGTCTCGCGGCCCAGGGTGCAACGGCCGCGATTCTTCAGCGGCCGGCCGCAGAGATAAGCCATGTAAGTGTCGCCATCCTGTGTATCCACAAAATCGGCGTGGCCGGTGCGCTGCAGAGATGCGCCAGGCCGGTTGCGGGCGCTGAGGATGTAAGTGTCCGGATGCAATTCATACGGGCCGAGCAGGTTCTTGGCGCGCGCCATGGTGACGGCGTGGTTCCATGCCGTGCCGCCCTCCGCTGTGAGTAGATAATAGTAACCGCCCCGCTTGTAGAGATGCGGCGCTTCGGTCAGGCCCAGCGGCGTGCCTTTGAAGATATTCACCCGCTCGCCGATCAGCTTTTTTTGCGCAGGCGAGTATTCCTGCGCCACGATGCCGGCGAAACGGTTCTGCCCCGGGCGGTGATCCCACAGCATGTTGACGAACCATTTCTTGCCGTCCTCATCATGAAACAGCGAGGGATCGAAACCGCTGCTGTTGACGTGAACAGGGTCCGACCATTCGCCGTCGATGGTCTTGGCCGTCACCAGGTAATTGTGGAAATCGCGCAGGGAGGCGCCCGCCGCTCCGCCGATCGATGTGCGGCCATAACGTTTCACATCGGTATAGATCAGGTAGAACTGCTCGCCGTCATGCGAAAGGCATGGGGCCCAGATCCCGCAGGAATCTGGATCCCCCAGCATATTGAGTTGGCTGGCGCGGCGCAGTGGCCGGGTCAGCAGGCGCCAGTTCACCAGGTCCCTGGAATGATGGATCTGCACTCCGGGAAACCATTCGAAAGTCGAGGTGGCGATATAATAGTCATCACCGACGCGCAGAATGGACGGATCGGGATTGAAGCCTTTGAGAATCGGGTTTGTGATGTCAGGCATGGGCGGGCTTCCGTATTACAGTCCAGGCAACGATAGCGGCAACGATATCCAGGACCGCCAGAAGGATGAAAACGGGTGTGTATCCGATCTGATCGACCCGTTGGCCAAGCTCAATGGTAAAGATCAGGATGCCAAAGTTGGCGCAGGTGCCGGCCATGCCTGCCACGGTGCCGACTTCATTGCGGGGGAACAGGTCGGTGGCCATGGTGATCATGGTGACGGACAGGGTTTGGTGCGCGAAGCCTGCCAGGCTGATCAGCGCCACGGCCATCAGCGGGTCCTTGACCACGCCCGTAAAGGCCACGCCGATCATCATGAAAGCGCCCAGGGTAAAAGCGCCGCGCCGCGCGTCGATCAGATCCAGGCCGCGCCTTTGCAGAAATAAAACAACACTGGGTCCGAAGATGCAGCCCAGGTCCGCCGCCAGGAAGGGCAGCCAGGCATAGAGCGCGATGTGCTTGAGATCGAAATGCCGCACCGTGGTCAGATACAGTGGCACCCAGAAGGACAACATGCCCCAGGTCGGGTCCGCCAGGAATCGCGGAATGGCGATGCCCCAGAAATTACGCCGCTTGAGGATCGACAGGATCGAGGGTTTCTGGTCCGAGGCTTGCAGAAAAGCTTCCTGCCCGGAGACGATATAGTCGCGCTCCTCCGGCGAGAGCCGCGGATGCTGGCGCACGGGGCGATAAAACAGCAGCCACAATCCCAACCAGGCCAGGCTGATCAGGCCGACAATGACAAAGGACGCTTGCCAGGAATAATTGAGGATCGCCCAGGCCACCAAGGGAGGCGCCAGCATGGAGCCCAATGATGGTCCGATGTTATAAAGCCCGCCGGCCATCCCACGCTCCTTGGCAGGAAACCATTCCGAGACAACCTTGAGGCCGCCAGGCGAAAATGCGCCTTCCGCGAAGCCCAGCAATCCTCGCAAGCCCGCCAGCACCTGCCAGCTGCCGGCCAGTCCATGCGCCATGCAGATGACCGACCACAGGAAGGCGAACAGTGCGAAGCCGGACTTTACGCCCAGCACGTCGATGACATAGCCCACCACGGGTTGCAGCATGATGCCGCCCTGGAAAGCCGAGGTGATCCAGCCATATTGCTGGGTGGTGATGTGCAGGTTGGCAATGACGGTGGGCGCCGCGATGGACAAGGTCTGGCGCGACAGGAAATTGACCATCGCACCGACCATGATCAGGGCAATGGTGAGCCATCGCAGTCCCAGAAAGCGACCCATTGTTCCCAACCCCTCACCGCCTGCGCGGCTTTTTCTTTATGTCCGGTGAGACCGCATCATGACGCGTCTCCCGGCTGGGCCGGATGGTAACGCCGACGCCCGCAAAGGCAACCGGCGCGCTGATCCCAAGCCGTAGCGCCTGCTTGGCTGTCAGGCCTTGATGATCCGACGGACATCACCATGCGGGTCATCTACAAAGCGGATCTTGTTGTCGAAGATCATGGTCTGCATGCGCTGCGGATCGGTCGGCGCCCAGCCGATGCCGGGATTGCCGGTGGCGGCGAAGTTGGCCCAGGCCGTCGCCATCTTTTTGGCGAGTGCCTGTGCCTCCGGCGTGTTTCCCGTTCCCTGTTCGCAGCGCTTGGTGTTGTCGAAGCAAAAAGCCAGTTCGGATGTGTGCCAGGCGCCGCACACGCCATCGAGTTGCGGCGACTGCCAGGTGAACCAGTACTGATACACCGGCGCGCCGCCCATGGCGTGTTTCAACCCGATCATGCGCTCCACATTGTTGCGTTGCGCCAGTCCCGCCACGCCATAGGACAGGGTGCGAATGGCCTTGCCGGGATTGGCCGCTTTCATGGCATCGACCAGCCGGTTGGCCTTGTCCGCGCCATAGGTTTTGGTCAGCGTGGCCCGCCATTCCGTTTCGCTGGGATTGGAACGATAGCCGTAACCTTCCTCGCTGACGGAGCCGATGATGAGGGGAATATCCTTCGACAATTCCGGCGCCGCATCAAAGAACGGCCGCACGGGCACGACATGGCCGTCCATGGTGGGGGCCCATCCAGCGCGGCGCACGGAACTGGGCGGAAAAAAAGCGCCGGGCGGCAGGGGACCGTTGACCTTTGTAACGGCAGCTTGGCCGGCGGCCCACAGTTTGGACCATTCGGTTTTCTGCAGGCCGGTAATGTCCTTCGGGCCAAGGCCCAGCTCTGTCATCAACTGCCGCGCCAGGGCGCGCGACTGTTCGGCGTCGGCGAAATTGCCGCCGCCGCCCGATTGCACGCAGGCGGTATGGAACAGGCCCCGGGCTGAAGGCATGCCCATCAGGCAGGTGACTTTGGAACCGCCACCCGATTGACCGTAGATCATCACCCGATTGGGGTCGCCGCCGAAGTTGGCGATATTGTCCCGCACCCAGCGCAAGGCGGCGACCAGATCGGTCATGCCGACATTGGCCGACTCCGCATACTCGGCGCCGCCGATCTCCGACAGATCCAGGAAACCCAAAGCATTGAGCCGGTGATTGACCGAGACCTGCACCACATCGTGATGCCGCGCCATTTGCGCGCCTTCGTGCGAAGGAAGCTCATAGGCCGAACCGAAGGAGAAGCCGCCGCCATGGAAATAGACCATCACCGGCTTTTTCCCGCGCAGGCTGGAGGTCCAGATGTTCAGCTTCAGCATGTCCTCGCCGACATAGCCGTCATCCCAGTCGAACAGGAACGAGGTTTCGATCGACCTGAAGTCATGCAGGTTCTGGGGGCAGTTGGCGCCATAGATCAGTGTGTGCTTTTCGCCCTGCCAGGGTTGGGGCGGCTTGGCCGGCAGCCAGCGATTGGCGTCGCCCGTGTCCTGGCCATAGGGCACGCCCTTGAAGGTGAAGACGCCACCGTCCAGGTAGCCGCGCACCTTGCCATACTGCGTGTCGGCGATAGCCGATCGCGGCGTGGTGCAATCACCGGGATCCTGGTGTGCGCCCGTCTTGGCGCCGTCGGCAGCATGCGCGCTGGTGGCGAGCGCCGCGCCGCCGGCCGTCAGGAGCATCGCTCCGCGGCGATTAACACCAGCAATCTTCCCAGCCATGCTTCCCCCGACCCAAATGTTTGCGCTAACATAAGCGTGAGCGCGAGATTTGGAAATCGACTGCCGGACAATTTCATAAGCACGAGGACAGCAACAAATATGCTGCATTGCACCAAGATCATGTGCGCCGCCCTGGGCCTGTTTGGGCTCGCCTTGGCAGGCTCAGCCTTCGCGCAGGTCAAGAACAACGTGCCGGATGTTGTGCCGGGTGCGCGCCCCGACACGGTGGATCACATCAACGTCCACGGCACAGCACTGGAAGGTAGCCTGGAGGGCGACGCGGCTGATCGTGACGTGCTCGTTTTCCTGCCGCCCAGCTATGCCGCCGACAAGGCGCGCAGATACCCGGTGGTGTATGCGCTGCATGGCTATTCCATCGGCGCCGAACAGTGGAGCCAGGAAATCCATGCGCCCCAAACCCTGGAAGGCGCCTTCGCCAAGGGGGCGAAGGAAATGATCGTGGTGCTCCCGGATTCCAAGACCGTCCATAACGGCTCGATGTATTCCAGCTCGGTCACCACCGGGGATTTCGAAAATTTCGTTGCGCGCGATCTGGTTGCTTATATTGACGCGCACTACCGCACCCTGGCCAAGCGTGAAAGCCGCGGCTTGGTAGGCCATTCCATGGGCGGCTATGGCGCCAGCCGTATCGGCATGAAGCGTGCCGACGTGTTCGGCAGCCTCTACATCATGAGCCCCTGTTGCCTGTCGGCGCGCACTGCCGGCGCGCTTAAGCCTGAGGATGAAGCGGCACTGGCGGCGGTGAACGCGCCCGCGGATTCCGCCAAACTGCCGTTCTTCCTGCGAGCGCAACTGGCCAGTGCCGCCGCCTGGTCGCCCAATCCCAAAAAGCCGCCGCTCTATCTCGACCTTCCGGTGGGGGACGACCAGCAGGCGGTGCTGGCCAAATGGGCCGCCAACGCGCCGCTGGGTTTCGTGGACCAGTATGTGGGAAATTTGCGTCGCTATCGCGCCATCGCCTTGGATGTGGGTGATCAGGACGGTTTGCGCACCGACACCGGAAAATTGCATGAGGCGCTTGACAAATACGGCATCGTGAACAGCTTCACGATCTATCCCGGCACGCATACCAGCAACGTTGCGTTTCGATTCCAGGATTTTGTAATGCCGTTCTTCAGCAATTCCCTTTCCTTCGATCCGCAAAAATGAGGACGACGCTATTCAAGCGCAACCCTCGCGCAGATTGGCGCGCCGGCGGGCGGTCTATCAGCAGAAACGGTCTGTGCCTGAGCGCCAATCACAATTCATGGGGAGATTATATGAGAAAGACAATATCAGGCGGCTTGCTGCTTTTGGCGCTGGCGGTACCGGCGGCGGCGCAGACACCGACAGTGCGCGTGACGGTCGATATATCCAAGCCCGGCGCCGTGACCGATCGTCATATCTATGGGCAGTTTGCGGAACATCTGGGGACAGGCATTTATGGCGGCATCTGGGTAGGCGAAGACAGCAAGATTTCGAACATTCGCGGCTATCGCACGGATGTGGTGGAGGCACTGAAGAAAATCCATGTCCCGGTTGTGCGTTGGCCCGGTGGTTGTTTCGCCGATCTCTATAACTGGCGTGACGGTATCGGTCCGCGGGCGAAACGCCCTACGCGCATCAATGTGCATTGGGGCGGCGTCACCGATAACAATGCCTTTGGCACGCATGAATTCATGGATTTCGCCGAACTGATCGGCGCTGATCCCTATGTTTCGATGAATGTTGGTTCGCTGTCGCCTTACGATTCGGCGCAATGGGTCGAATACATGACTTCCAGCGAGGATGCTTCGCTTGCGAATGAGCGCCGCGCCAACGGACGCGAAAAGCCGTGGCAACTGAAATACCTGGGCATCGGCAATGAGACCTGGGGCTGCGGCGGCAATATGAGCGGTGAATATTCCGCCTCGATCAATGCGCGCTATTCGACCTTTGTGGGTGCGCCCGCTTCCATGGGCATGGTCAAGGTCGCAAGCGGCGGCAGCGCCAATATCGGCGACTACAAGGCCTTTACCGACGCGATGATGAAAGGCGGCGGCAGGTTGCAGGCTCTCAGCTTTCATTACTACGCCATGCCGGACAATGGCCGGTCCAAAGGACCCGCCATCGGCTTTGGCGAGGACCGCTGGCAGGAAGAATTGGCGCTGACCCTCCAGATGGAAGGGTATGTCTCTGATGTCAGTGCCGTGATGGACAAATACGATCCCGGCAAGAAGGTCGCGCTGTATGTCGACGAATGGGGTTCATGGTACACTCAGGAGCCCGGCAGTCACCCCGGCTTTCTCTACCAGCAGAATGCGCTGCGCGACGCGGAAGTGGCTGCCCTGACCTTCAACATCTTCCACCGGCACACCGATCGTGTGAAGCTGGCGGCCATCGCGCAGATGGTAAACGTGCTGCAGGCCATGATCCTGACGGACGGCGCGAAGATGCTGCTGACGCCGACCTATCATGTCTTCGACATGTATCAGCCATTCATGGAAGCAACGCCTTTTGCCGCGACGGCGTCGGGGCCGGCCTATGCCAAAGGGATTCCGATGGTTGATGTATCGGCCGCGCGGGGCAGGAACGGGAAGCTCTACCTGGCGCTGGTCAACACGGACCCGCACAAGGCGGCGCATGTCCTGACCAACCTGCCGGGTACGGGAAAAGGCCAGATTTTGACGGGACCTGCGATGGATACGCACAACACATTCGATGCGCCCAATACCATTCACCCTATGGCCTTCAGCGGCACGACGGTCGATGGGAAGGCCGCTTTTGATCTGCCGGCGAAATCTGTGGCCGTGGTGGCTGTCGAATGAATGCGGTGCTTCGGGCGCCTGGCCAGATAGAGTGGATTGTTTCCCTGTCACGCTTTCACGGACTGCCCGGGCGCGTGGTTTTTTAATGATTCACGCTTATCCTCTGAGAGGATAAGAGTTGCCTATCGGAGTGTTTATGACTGACACATCTTACGGTCTTTCCCGTCACGGTTTTCGCAATCTCAAAGGCGTGAACTTCAATCTCAGTGCGCCGGCGCTTTATGAAGAAGCGGTGCGCCGCGGCGAAGGCATGGTCGCCAGGAACGGTCCCCTGGTGGTGCGCACGGGCGTGCATACCGGCCGCTCAGCCTCGGACAAATTCGTGGTGCGCGATACGACCACCGAAGCCCAGGTATGGTGGGACAACAACAAGCCGATGAGCCCGGCGCACTTCGACACGCTCCATGCCGACATGATGGCGCATGCCGAGGGCCGCGAACTGTTCGCCAAGGACCTGTTCGGCGGCGCCGATCTCACCCATCGCATTTCGGTGCGGGTGATCACCGAATTTTCCTGGCATTCGCTGTTCGTGCACCAGCTGCTGATCCGTCCCAGCGCGGAAGAACTCAAGGCGTTCGATCCGGAATTCACCATCATCGACCTGCCCAGCTTCAATGCCGATCCGGCGCGCCATGGCTGCGCCAGCCAGACCGTGATCGCGGTGAATTTCGCCAGGAAGGTGATCCTGATCGGCGGCACCTCCTATGCCGGCGAGATGAAGAAGTCCGTCTTCACCATCATGAACTACCTGCTCCCGGCCAAGGGTGTGATGAGCATGCATTGTTCGGCCAATGTGGGCGGCAATGGCGAATCGGCCATATTTTTCGGGCTTTCCGGCACCGGCAAGACCACCCTGTCGGCGGACGCCTCGCGCACCCTGATCGGCGATGACGAGCATGGCTGGAGCGAGAACGGCATCTTCAACATCGAGGGCGGCTGCTATGCCAAAGTCATCAAGCTGAGCCGCGAGGCGGAGCCGGAAATCTTCTCCACCACCGAGCGCTTCGGCACTGTGCTGGAGAATGTGGTGATGGACCCGGCCACACGGGCGCTGGACCTCAACGACGCGACCTATGCGGAGAACACCCGCGCCGCCTATCCGATCGACTATATCCCCAACGCTTCGGCCACCGGCCGTGCGGGACATCCCAGGAACGTCATCATGCTGACGGCCGATGCCTTTGGCGTGCTTCCGCCCATAGCCCGGCTGACCGCCAGCCAGGCCATGTACCACTTCCTGTCGGGCTTCACCGCCAAGGTTGCCGGCACCGAGAAGGGCTTGGGCAAGGAGCCGCAGCCGACGTTCTCCACCTGCTTCGGCGCCCCCTTCATGCCGCGGCATCCGTCGGAATACGGCAACCTGCTGCGCGCCCTGATCACCCAGCACCAGGCCGATTGCTGGCTGGTCAATACGGGGTGGACCGGCGGTTCCTTCGGCATCGGCAACCGCATGCCCATCAAGGCGACCCGCGCGCTTTTGAACGCGGCGCTGGACGGCAGCCTGGCCAATGTCGAGATGCGGGTCGATCCCCACTTCAAATTCCGGGTGCCGGTCTCGGTGCCGGGGGTGGATGCCGGCATTCTCAATCCGCGCGATACCTGGGCCGACAAGGCCGCTTACGACGCCCAGGCCCGCAAGCTGGTGACCATGTTCCGGGCCAACTTCAAGAAGTTCGAGACCCATGTCGGCCAGGACGTGCTACAGGCCGCGCCGCAAGTTTCAGAGGCAGCCGAATAGGCGTGGGGCCATTTTCCGGCAGTCGACAAGCGTGCCCACCAATCCACCTTCGTCGCAGTTCGCGCATCAAGTGTTGTGCGAGATGGCTTGCCCGCTATTTCGGGCTCTTTGCCACCGTCTTTGTTTTCGGCAGGGCGAAGACATAGACGGCGTGACCCACCAGCGGGCGATTGCGCTCGAAAGCGAACATGCTGCTGGGCCTGAGCTGCGGGCTGCCGCCGTTATAGCCGGTGGGAACGGCCACGAACTGTTCGCCATTTACGCTGAAGGTTGTCGGAAAGCCCTGCGCCGTGGTGCCGAGCCGGGTGGTCCACAAAGTCTTGCCGGTCTTGACGTCGAAGGCCCGGAAGGTGCGGTCCCAGTCACCGACAAAACCGATACCGCCTGCCGTGGTCATCGAACTGGTGAGGAAGGGCGCGCGCTGCTGGATTGTCCAGATCGGCTTCAGGTCCTTCACCCGGTAGGCGCTCACCCGCCCCATGTTTCCGTCCGAGGCGGGCGCTTCGAAATTGCCGATCATGTCGCCCTGCGAGGTGACGCAGATCTGGTCCAGCGGGAAGATGATCAAGTCTTCTTCAGGAACATAGCTCGCGGCCGGCCAGTTGTGACCGCCCGACTGGGCCGGGCATGAGGGACGTGAGTTGCCCGGCTCGGGATGCACGATATCCTGGCGGTAGGTGCCGCGGCCGGTCTTGCGATCGATGCTGGTGAAGACATTCTGGAAAACCATCGGCACATAATCCAGGAACTTGCCGTTGGTGCGGTCAAGCTTCCACATGATGCCTTTCTTGCCGGCGGTCAGAAGAAGCTTCTGCGAACCGCTGTCCACCAGGATCTTCTCATAGACCTCATCCAGGTCCAGGCCTTCGTCGGGCGCGGGCTGGTGGTACCATTTCAGCTTGCCGGTATCGACGTCCAGTGCGATCGTGGCGTTGCTGAACAGCTTGTCGCCGATGCCGTTCTTGCCGGCCTTGGCCTGGCCGGTGCCCCAATAAGTAAGCCGCAGCTTGGGATCATAGGTGCCCGCGATCCAGGCGTCGGCGCCGGCCCGCTGGCCGTTGGTCATGTCGCCCCAACTGTCGCCGCCCGGCTCGCCGGTATAGGCGACGGTGGAAAATTTCCAGATCTGGCGGCCGTCCTTCGGGTCATAGGCGGCGATGAAGCAGCGATCCTCCAGCGAGGCCTCGTCACAGACGCCGCGCCCGACGATCAGCTTGCCGTCGGCGATCATCAACCCGCCGATCTTGTCATGGCCGAAATCGGTATGCTTGAATTTCCAGTTGATCTTTCCGGTGCGCGCGTCCAGCGCATACAAGGTCGCATCGCTCGCGGGATAGAAAAGCTGGTTGCCGTACAGCACCATGGCGCGCGCCGTGGCGTTGACCTGGTTTTCCAGCCGGGGTCCCAGATTATGTTCCCAGATGAGGTCGCCGGTCGCGGCGTTGAGCGCCTGCACCTTGTTGGTGACGACGGTGGAGACGAACATCACGCCGTCATGCACCAGGGGCGTAATCTGCTGGCGCTCGCCGTCGTCCAGCGACCAGACCCAGCGCAGCTGCAAATTTTGCACGTTCTGGGTATTGATCTGCTTCAGCGGCGAATGGCTCCAGCCGGCATAGTTCTGGTAATGCATCAGCCAGTCCTTGGCGGGCGCATGCAGCAGCATCTCTTCGGTGACCGGGCTGTAGTTTGCCACCGTGCCCGGAAAGGTGATGCCGGTGGGGGCGGGCGCGCCGCTGAGGCTGGTATAACCCGCATAAAGGCCGCCGCCCCGACGCGCCGGAAGGAGGGCGCTGATCGGCACCGCCGTTGCCGGGGTGAAGTCTGCGCTGCCGGCCGCAGCACCGTTGCTCTTGAGAATATAGGCCACGACCTGGGCGGTTTCGGCATCGCTCAGGCTGCCGGGATTGCTGAACGGCATGGTGGTCTTGATGCGGGTATAAAGATCCTTGGTGCCGCGCGCTCTCCAGCTGTCCGTGAAGCCCGGGCCGATCAGCTTGATGGTTTCGCCGCCGGCCTCATGGCAGACGGCGCATTTGCCGTCATAGACAGATTTTCCAGCCTGCGCCTGCGCATCCGTGAAGGGGCCGGGGGCGGCCGCGGGTTGCGCAACGGCGTCCCAGGCCCACAGGCCGGCCGCTCCCGCCGCGGCGAGGGTGACGGCGGCGAATACGCGCATGGCGTTTTTCCGGTTCTTAATCATGTCTTGTCGCTCCGCCGGTCAGCTGCCGGGCTTTTTCGCCGGGGTGGGTGTCTGGTCTTCGAGAATGCTCGGGATGTACCAGTCATACATCTGCGGCACATCCTGCCCGACGGTGACGTGCGCGGGCTGGAACCAGCCCCACAGATTGCCTTTGGGCGCACTCTGGCTGTTGAGGATGACGTAGAGCTTGCCGCTCTTCAAAGCGCCCACCTGGTCCGGGGTCAGGGTGAAGGTGCCTGATATGGCGCCGCTCTGCGCCTGCGGGATGGTGAGGTCACCGATGGCGGGTCCGGTTCCGCCCATCACATGGCCCATGTGCAGGCGGGCCTCGGTCGCAGTCGAGGATAGTCCGGCGAACTTGCCGGTGATGGAGAACTTGTTGTTGTCGAGCACCGCCAGCACCGTGCCACGGCCCTGGGCGCTGGCGCCCTGGCGGCCGTTTTTCGGTGTCGGCCCGATGTCGGTCTGGTAATTGTCGGCGGCCAGCGCCGGCGCACAAAAGGCGGCACACAGGCACGCCGCGGCGAGGGCGCGCGAAACACTTCTCGAAATCACGATGCTATTCCTCCGGTGAGCGCCACAATTTTCTCGGGCCAAGCTTTCCAGTTCCCAGACCAGGGTCGACGGTATCAATGATAGCGCGGCAGTTGTATCAACTAAGGCGGAAAGTCCCAAGGGCGATAACAAGCGTGATAACCGTGCGTTACCGGCTGAGGGTAATGACCGATTTGACCGCGAAATTCCTGGGAGACCGGGTTGAAAGCGGCAGGATGTCCGTCAATCATATCGGTTTCGGTTTGCCCGAAACGCCATTTGGGGGCATGAAAGAAACCGGTTAGCCTCTCTGCAGACCCGTTCAGGGTCGCGGGATTGGGCTGACGCGCTTTTGGGAGGGGCTTTTCGTGGGGAAGATTTCTGCCTTTGCGGCCTTCTTGCTGGCCGTCGCGTCGTTGCAAGCCGCCGCCGCCGCGCCCGGTTCCTATGAGACGGTCCTGGGGCCGACACCCATCAACCATACGACCAAGACCGCGCTGATCGGCGAAGGCGCGGCCATTGCGACCTTGACAGGCAACACGCTGACGATATCCGGCACGTTCCAAGGCATGTCAGGGGTTGCCTCCGACGCGCACATCATGATGGGCGAGGCCATCGGCATCCCCGGCAATCCGATTCTGGATCTTGCCGCCAGTCCGGCGGCGAACGGTTCGATCAACGGGACGTTCAAGCTGAACAAGGGCCAGCTCGCGGCCTTGCGCGCCGGCCGCCTTTATATCCAGATCAACAGCCAGGCCGGCCCCGCGCCAGGCGGCAATCTCTGGGGCTGGCTGCTGCCAGAACATGTCAAGGCCGGACAGGACGAGCCCCAGATGGGCGACTGGTTTCTGCCGCAAGGCGAAGGCCTGCGCGCCGCGCGCAATGGCATCAAGTCCTGATCCACATAACAAAACGGGGTGAGTCGTGAGATTTTTGCGCAGAAAGCCCGTTTCGGTTGCGGCGTTGCTGGCATCGGGAGCCGGATTGTTCGCCAGCTTGGGTGTGAGTGTGAGCATGGCCCAGGCGCCGGCGGCTTTCACCGGTCCCCAAGCCGATGCCGGGCGCGCCGCTTATGCCGCCAACTGCATGAGCTGCCACCAGGCCAACCTCGCCGGCGAAGGCGATGCGCTGCCGCTGGCCGGCAAGACCTTCATCGCGGCCTGGGGCAAGCGCACCACCGCCGATCTTTACAATACCATCCACAACTCGATGCCCTACGGCAGGCCGGGCAGCCTGGACGCCAAAACCTATGCCAGCCTGGTTGCCTTCATCCTGCAGTCCAATGGCGCCAAGCCCGGCGCGTCTGAATTCACGCCGGCGACGGCGGTGAAAATCTCCACCATCGCGTCCGGCACCGTGCCTGCCGATATCCAGAAGGGCATCAAGCCGGCTGCTGCGGGGCTGCGTCCTGCTGCCGGCGCCAACACCGATTTCGGCGGTCCGCCGCCCAACGCCGATAACGGCGCCGGCATGATCCGCAGCTTCGGCCAGACGGTGGTGGGCGACATCAAGGACTACCAGCCGGTCACCGACACGATGCTGACCAATCCGCCAGAAGCAGACTGGCTGGTCGGGCGCGGCAACTATGCCAACTGGAGCTACAGCACCCTCAAGCAAATCGAC
Source organism: Alphaproteobacteria bacterium (assembly GCA_013697055.1). Taxonomy (GTDB): domain Bacteria; phylum Pseudomonadota; class Alphaproteobacteria; order Micropepsales; family Micropepsaceae; genus Rhizomicrobium. The sequence continues at coordinate 18,895 of JACCXK010000181.1, read as the reverse complement.
ACCGGCAATGTCCATGACCTGCAGCTGCAATGGGTCTGGGCCATGAACGAAGGTGGCGCCAACGAAACCGCGCCCCTGGTCCACAACGGGATCATGTTCCTGGGCAATACCTACAACACCATGCAAGCGCTGGACGCCAGGACCGGCGAATTGCTGTGGGAGAACAGGGTGGGGCCCGCGCCCAGCCGTCCCAATTATGGCGGCATGCGCTCGATTGCGGTCTGGGGCGACAAGGTTTATTTTGCCGGCAACGATGCGGTGCTGCACGCACTCGACGCCAAAACGGGCAAGCTCGTCTGGAGCACCCCCTTGTCCGAGGTGCCGGGCCACAACAACACCAGCGGCGTGCTTGCGGTGCATGGCAAGATCATCACCGGCCTCACCGGTTGCGGCCGCATCCCCGCCAAGGACCATTGCTACATCAGCGCCTATGATGCCCAGACCGGCAAGCGGGTATGGAAGTTCCTCACCGTCGCGCGCACCGGCGAGCCCAATGGCGACAGCTGGGGCGGCCTGCCGGACGACAAGCGCGCGGGCGCCGAAACCTGGATCCAGGGCGCCTTCGATCCTGTGCTAAACCTGACCTATTGGGGTACGGCCCAGGCCAAGCCCTGGCGGCGCGACCTGCGCGGATCGGGCAGCGGCGCAACCAATTACGCCAACTCCACCGTGGCGCTGGATGCCGACACCGGCAAGCTGAAATGGTTCTACAACCATGCGCCTGGCGAAAGCCTGGACCTGGACGAAGTGTTCGAGCGTATCCTGGTCGACCACGGCAATGACAAGACCGTGATGACCATCGGCAAGGCCGGCATCCTGTGGAAGCTGAACCGCGACACGGGCAAGTTCATCGACAGCCGCGAAACGGTTTACCAGAACGTCATGGCGTCGCAGAATTCGGTAACCGGCGAGCCGATCTATCGCAAGACCATCCAGGACCAGAAGACCGACCAATGGTTGTCGTCCTGCCCCGGCCCGGAGGGCGGCCATGACTGGCAGGCGGCGAGCTATCACCAGCCGACCGACGCGCTGATCATTCCCCTCAGCCAAAGCTGTGTCATGATGCTGGGCAACGGCTCGCAGACCTATTACGAGATGCCCGGCACGGAGCGCAACATGGGGCGGCTGTCGGCCTATCGCACCTCCGACCTCAAGCCGCTTTGGACCTTGCAGCAGCGTTCGCCTTTCATGACCGGCGTGCTGTCGACAGCGGGAAACCTGGCATTCGTCGGCGACTATGACCGCCGGTTCCGCGCGGTGGACGTGAAAACCGGCAAGACCGTGTGGTCGGTGCGGCTGGGCACGACGGTGCAGGGATACCCGATCACGTTCCGCATCGACGGCAAGCAATATATCGCCGTCACCACGGGCCTAGGCGGTGGCAGTCCACAGGACAAGCCGATGACCATGCTGCAGAATGTTCATCGCCCCAACAATGGGCAGGCTTTGTATGTCTTCGCGCTGCCCGACGCGAAGTAAGGGAAGCGATTTCTTATTTCAGCGCGAAGGTCAGTATGTTGCTGCCCGATGCCACGGCGACATACTGGCGGCCGTTCAGCATGTAGGTCATCGGACAGCCGCGCCAGGGCTGGTTGCCATGGACGGTCCATAGGGTTTTTCCGCTTTTGGCATCGACCGCGGCAAAGCCGCCGCCGGTCTCGCCGTAAAACACCAGGCCACCGGCGGTGCTCAACACACCGGAATAGTTGGCTTCCTGCGGTCCTTCCTGCGGGATCTCCCACATCGTCTTTCCGGTCTGGATGTCCAGCGCCCGCAGATATTTCAGACCCGGATCGTTGGGATCGCGCACACCTTCATAGCCTTGGCTCTCCTTGGAGGTCTGCCGGTAGATGCTGCAATCCTCCACCGCCATCACATAGAACAGCCTGGTTTCGGGACTGAAGGAGGTCGCGTACCAGTTGGTGGCGCCGCGCACCGACGGGCATCCCTTGACGCCCGCCGGGGTGACATCGTTGCCGGGCAGCAGACGCGGCTTGCCATCGGCGCCATAGCCGCTGGACCAGTTCATTTTGCGGACAAAGGGTTTGGCCATCAGGAATTCGCCGGTGATCCGATCCAGCACGAACAGGAAGCCGTTGCGGTTGGCCTGCAGCAGCAGCTTGCGCGGACGGCCGCCATAATCGGCATCGACCAGTAGCACCGGCTCGGTGGCGTCCCAGTCATGCAGATCGTTCGGCGTGAACTGGTAATACCATTTCAGCTTGCCGGTCTTCACATCCAGCGCGATCACGCAATTGGTGTAAAGGTTCTCGCCGCCGCGCTCGGCGGCGTCGGTGGCGGGAAAGGGGTTGCCGACGGTCCAATAGAGCGTGCCGGTTTGCGCATCATAGGATCCGGTCAGCCAGGTGGCGCCGCCGCCGATACCGATGGCCGTTCCTTTCCAGGTTTCCGAGCCCGGCTCACCGGGCCGCGGCACGGTGCGAAAGCGCCACGCTTCTTCGCCGGTGCTGGCATGATAGGCCACCAGAAACCCGAGCAGCGGGCTATCGCCGCCGCTGACCCCGGCGATGACCAGATCGCCCACCACCATGGGCGCCGAGCTGGAGCCAAAGGCGCCCTTGGTCTGGGGCATGTTGACGTTCCACATCAGGCCGCCGGTCAACCGGTTCAGGCAGATCAGATGTGCATCGGTGGTGGCGAAGAAGACCCGGTCGCCCAGGATCGCCACGCCGCGATTCATTGCGCCAGGATTGCGGCGCCGCCCATCGGCCGTGGGCTCGTTATAGGAAAAGCACCAGAGCTGGCGGCCGGTGCCGGCGCCCAGGGCGCAGACCTTGTCCGGCGAGGTGACATACATCACGCCATCCACCACGATGGGCGTGGTCTCCAGATTGGGCGCCTCCAGGGAATAGACCCATTCCATCTGCAGCCGGTCGACATTGCCGGTGTTGATCTGGCTGAGCGGACTGTGGCGATTGCCGCCCAGCACACCGTTATAGGTCGGCCATTCGCCCGGCTTGGGATTGACGACCCTGTCCATGGCCTCCGCGGAGATTTTCTCTGCCATCTCGGTGCGTGGCGCGGACTTTGTGCCGCCGCCCAGGCTGGCGAGATAGGCAATCAGGTCGCGGCGTTGCTCGGCGCTGCCCTTGAAGGGCGGCATGATGGAGTTCTTCTCCGGCACGATCTGCGCATACTGTCTGTCGGTGAGGAAAAGCAGGCGCCCGTCCAGGGTTTGCAGTTCCAGGTCATGTTCGGCCCGGCCGCGCGCAAAGCCGCGCAAGGCGCTGCCGTCACGCATCTTCACATTGACGACGTGCCAGCTGTCATCCGGGCAGAAAGCCCAGCGCGGGCAGCTTGCGGTGGTGTGAATGCCCATCTGGGAGGTGGGATTTTCCAGCACCAGCTCCAGCTCGCGCACCGTGGCGCGGCGGCCGACGGCGGACAGGTCCGGTCCGTTCGCCTTGCCGTGACCTTGAACCATGTGACAGCCGGCGCATTGGCCGTTGCTGAAGAAGAGCGCCTCTCCCGCCGCCACATTCCCGGCAGGCTTGGTGTCGAGCGCGGACTGGTTGAGGGACCGTAGCCAACTCGCCAGTTCTCGAAGATCGTTGTCAGGCAAGGTGCTGAAGGCCGGCATGCCGCCGGGGGTGCCGCTTTTGATCAGATCGCGGATCTGCGCCTCGGTCATGGCGCGCAGGGTGATGTTGTTCGTCAGCGCGGGCGCCCGGTCACCGCCGGCGCCGCCCTCGCCATGGCAGCCCTCGCAACTGGTGTCGAATTGCTTGGGCGGAGCGGAAAAGCCGCCCGGTGTCTGCGCCATGGCGGGCGACACCCACAGGGCTGCGAGAATCACGGCGCCGGCGATGTGCTTCATCATGGGCGGTGGCACCTTCTTGTTATTGGCCGGTCAGGCGAGGCTGGGCTGGTTGGCGCGGCGCTTTTTCCAGCGATAGGCCGCGAGAGAATTTTTCCAGAAGACTTTCTCCATCACCTCGCGGCCTTTGGGGGTGAAGTATTCCTTGTCTAGCGCCACCAGCTCGCCAAAGCTGCTCATCGGCTCGCTGTTGGTCCAGTCGCTGGCGAACATCAGCCGATCAGGACCGAAGGTCTCATAGATTTCGTCCAGGCGCGGCTTGTAGAAAGCCAGGTCCTTGGGAATGCGCCCACCCGTCTGCACTCGGCGGCCGCGTTCATCCACGCGCTGGAAGATTTCGGAAAACTTCACATAGACATGCGGACGCTTTGCCAGCTCTTGGGTTTGTTTTTGCCAGGTGGCGCGTTCGGCGGGATCATCGGGTACGCGCGCACCCGGCAGGTGATTGATCACAGCCCGCAGGCCGGGAATACGGTCGGTGATCTGGAGCAGCTGACGCACTTCCTTCGGACCGCCGCCAAAGTCCATCGTCAGGCCCGCGTCGGACAGCGCCTTGAGGTCGTCCCAGACCTGCGGCTTCTTGAGCAACTCCTCGACATTGCGGCCCCAGAGATTGGAAACACGGATGCCGACATAGAGAGGGTTTCGGTGCAGCCGCTCCAGATGTTCGCGAAAGTCGGGATGGCCGAGGAGCAGGTCGCCCACTTCGCCCACCATGATGGGCTCGTTTTTCGCAACGTCCATCACCCAGTAATTGTCTTCGATCCAGGGGCTGCATTCCGTCTCGATCGCGCCGACCACGCCATGAGGCTCGGCGATCTTGGCATAGTCTCCCGGCAGGAAGCGGCGATAGATGCTGGCCGGCTGCTCCTTGTTCGGCCACGGGATGCCTTGCGGGCGGGTGGGATCGTAGAGATGCACATGGGTATCGATGATGGGGATGGAAGATTTCTGCGCCGCGGCGCCTGTCGCGCCGGCGCCGGCCGCAGCCGCCCCCATGGCAGTCGCCTGGATGAATGTGCGTCGATCCATTTGCCTCCCCTTAGCGCCCTTATGCCGGGCACTTTCAGCGATTGAGACTAGTTGGAGTGGCCCCCGGGGCGCAATTCTTCCGGAAGGGCGCCCCCTGTTATTGCCCCCGTCCCGGGCCTAATATTCGCCGGTGGCGACCTGCTGGGATAAAGCCGGCGCCCATGGGAAGGACGCATGCGCAACAAGGCCGCTCTCGCGGTGTTCCTGGTCGGCATCATGTGCGGCAGCGCACTAGGCTGGGCCGCGGGCAGCGATCAGGTGGTGAAACTGCGCCGCCTGTCCGAACAGGAATACCGCAATTCCGTCGGCGATATTTTCGGCAAAGATATTGCCGTTCAAGGCATGTTCGAACCGCAGATCCGGATCAGCGGGTTGGTGGCGACCAGCACCGCGGTCCTGTCCGTGACACCGGCGGGTTTTGAATCCTTTTCCAAGATGGCCGACAGCATCGGCCTCCAAGTCACGGATGCGGCGCATCGGGGCAGGCTGGTGCCCTGCGCGCCCAAGTCCGCCAATGCCCCGGACGACACCTGTGCCGCGGAATTCTTCAGCCGGTATGGCCGCATGCTGTTCCGCCGTCCCCTGACGGCGGACGAACGCCAGGCGCGGGTGAACCTGGCCCACACCATGACCAGGTCATCGGGCGACTTCTATGGCGGATTGCGCTACGGCCTGGCGCAAATGCTGCAGTCGCCGAATTTCCTGTTCCGCAAGGAGTCGGCGATCCAGGCCGGCGGCAAAGCGCTGAAGCTGGAACCCTATAGCCGCGCTGCCCGCCTGAGCTATTTGATGTGGGACACCACACCCGATGCCGAACTGATGCAGGCGGCCCAAACCGGCGAACTCAACACGGCAGCCGGCCTGGACAGCCAAGTTGAACGGCTGATGGCGTCGCGGCGGGCAGAAGCCGGCATGCGCGCATTCTTCGCCGATATGCTGGAGCTGGACACGTTCGATACCGTTTCGAAGGACTCGTTGATCTTTCCGAAATGGAGCGCGGCGATGGCGTCCTCGGCCAGAGAAGAGACGTTGCGCGGCGCCATCGACCTGACCTTGCGCCAGAATGGCGACGTGCGTGACCTGATGACCACGCGCAAGACCTTCATCAACCGCAACCTGGCCGCGATTTACGACGTGGACTTTTCCTTCGACGGCGAATGGATGCCCCATGAATTCCCGCTCGCCTCGGGCCGCAGCGGCCTCGTCACCCAAGTTAGCATGTTGTCCATGTTCTCGCACCCCGGACAAAGTTCGCCCACCAAGCGCGGCGTGGCGCTGATGGACATCTTCCTGTGCGAGCCGACACCCACGCCGCCGGCCAATGTCGATTTTTCCGCTATCAATGACACCAGCGGGCCGCTCAAGACGGTGCGGGAGCGGCTGATGGCCCATGCCACGACGCCGGCCTGCGCCTCCTGCCACACCCACAGCGATCCCATCGGGCTGTCGCTGGAAGGCTTTGATACCATCGGCGGCCGGCGGCTGACGGAAAATGGCCGGCCCATCGATCTTTCGGCAACCCTCCAAGGCAAGACGTTCCGGGACGGCCCCGGCCTTGGCCGCTATCTGCATGACAACCCCAAGTTCCCGGCCTGCATGGCGCGCAAGCTCTATGCCTATGCCAAGGGCGTCGATACCGAGGAGGTCGATGCCTCGACCTTCAAGACGGCCTACCAGGCCTTTGCCGATTCAGGCTATCGTCTGCGGACCTTGATCAAGGGGCTGGTGGAAAGCCCGGAATTCTTCGACACACAAGTCGCCATAAAACAAGTGTCCGCACGCCAGTAGGATAACGTCATGGCCCTTCCTCGCAGAACGATCCTTCGCGGCATGTTCCAGGGCGCCACCGCGGTGATGGCGGTGCCGTTCCTCGATTGCTTCCTGGACGGCAAGGGACAGGCGCTGGCGGCGACGGGCCAGCGCATTCCCACCCGCTTCAGCACATTCTTTTATGGCCTTGGCCTGACCACATCGCTGTGGGTGCCCAAGAAGGCCGGCCTGGACTACGAAACAACCGTCCAGTTGAAACCGCTCGAGCCGTTCAAGAAGAAGATGAACGTGTTCAGCGGCATGCGCGTGATGGTAGACGACAATCCGAACTTCCAGCACTGGTCGGGCAATGCTGCCATCGCCACCGGCATCGCGCCGACCAAGGTGTCGCAATTCGATTCCAAGACCATCGACCAGACCATCGCCGACACCATCAGCCGCGGCACCCGCTTCAAGTCAGTGGCCGCCGCCGCATCGGGTGATCCCAAGCATTGCTATTCCAGCCTGGGCGGCGCCAACACGCTCCCGGCCGAACCGTCGCCCTTGTCTCTTTATACCCGTCTGTTCGGGCCGGGGTTTCAGGATCCGTCCAGCGGCGCCTGGAAACCCGATCCCCAGGTGATGCTGCAGCAGAGCGTGCTGTCCGCCGTCACCGATGAACGCAAGGATTTCATGCGGAATCTGGGCGCCGGCGACCGGGCGCGCATGGACCAGTATTTCACTTCTGTGCGCGACACCGAACTTCAGATGGCGGCCGAGCTGCAGCGCCCCGATGTGGTCGCCAAGGTCGCTATCCCGGCGGCGCCGGGAGAGATGCCCGTAAACTATGCGCTGCCCAACGTGCGCGCGGTCACGCCGCTGATGGCGCGGCTGGGCGCGCTGGCGCTGGCGACCGACCAGACGCGGGTTTTCAACCTCGCCATTTCCGAACCGGGGTCGAATATCTTCGTGCCGGGCGATCCCCTGGGCTACCACGTGACCACCCATATGGAAGCGATCGATCCGGTGTTGGGCTATCAGCCGCATGTCGCCCAATACAATATCTACAGCATGGAGCTGCTCGCCAGCGTGCTGCAGGAGCTGGACGCCATACCCGAAGGCGACGGCACCTTGCTGGATCACAGCCTGGTATTCGCTTACAGCGACCAGAGCTATGCCAAGATCCACGCCGTCGACGGCATTCCCATCATGCTGGCGGGTGGCGCCAGCGGGCGCATGAAGACGGGCTATCATATCGCCGGCGGCGGCAATGCCGTGTCGCGGGTGGGCCTGACGGCGATGAAGGCGATGGGTCTTTCGGTCGACAGCTGGGGCAAGGGCTCCATGGAAACCAGGAACGCCTATACAGAGTTGCTGGCCTAGCCGGGCACCGGGGGAAGACGAGCATGCGCCTGCGCTATTGCCTTCTGGCTTCCACGATCGTGGCGTGCGCCCTGGCGCAGCCGGCTGTGTCCGCACCCTGGACGCGCGGCTTTGTCGTTCGGGACTATGGCTTTGCCTTCCGCTATGGCGGCCGGCCCGGTGTTGCGGAAACCGCGCCAGCAGCCGATTGCGCGCGCGGCAGCGCCACCCATTTCAACGATGAAGCGGAGATGCGCACGGCGCTATCGCGGCAGCCCTGGCGCAGCAGCCGCGAAATCGAGGCCATTATCGCGCCGCCGGGAATCGAGAAGGCCCGGCTTCCCACCTATGTCCGCTTTTATGTCTGGGGCCGCGCCGTATCCTATCGGGGTTGGCGCAAGGGCATCGAGACCTACGTCAATCCTTTCGCGGCGCATGATCCGGGCCAGCCGCAAGTGGTGAGCAGGATCTCCGACGGCTTCGATCTCGACGGCAACCCGAAAACCGGTGGCTTCACCAGCGCCGAGGGGGTTCGCGGCATCGACAATGCGCTGTATCGCGCCTGGGGCTGCGATGCGCCGTTCCGCAATCCCGCCAGCGGCACCCTGGACCTGCGGGAAAATACCCAGATGCAGGAAGGTCTTTATACCGTTGTGATCCGGATTTCCGGCAACCAGGATCCCAGGAACGACAGCGATGCGACGGTCGAGATCGGTTATTCGCCCGACAAGATCGTGCGTGACGCGCGCGCCAATGTCGCGCCGGACTATTCCTACCGCATCGTCAAGAGCGAGCAGTACACCAGGCTGAAGGCGAAAATCAGAAATGGCGTGGTCGAAACCGAGCAGGTGGACCGGCTGCATGTTCCCCGCATCGGCTGGTTTCCCGACCAGATGGGCGACGCCGATTTTCACAAGGGGCGTCTCAGCCTGACCATCGCTGCGGATGGCCGGGCGGCCTCGGGCTTTGTCGGAGGCTATCGCAAATGGCTGGACCTGTTGGCGGAGAACACATTCGCCCAGACCGGCGCGGAACAAGGCATCCGCGACCATGAGGATGCCGTGGGTCTCTATTACGCTCTCAAGCGGAATGCCGATGGCATGACCGATCCCAAAACCGGCCACAACACGGGCATCTCGATGGCTTACAGGATTGCGGCGGTGCCGGCGCATGTGGTCGATCCCGCCAAGCCTGCCCAGGTCCGCAGGCTGCCCGCCGACGAAGAGCGCAACAAGGGCTTCGAAACCGTCAAGGCTGCGATGATCCGGGCCGTCACCACCCGCACCGTCCAGGACGTGCCGCTTGGAACGGGCGAAGGCCAATTCCCCGCCATGGAAAAAACCATCGCGGATCTGCCGAGCCGGGATTTTTTCCTGAAGACGTTTGACGCGCCCGGCCGGCTGGATGACCAGGGGAATGTCGTGCCGTTGGCGCCCGATGCGAAACCGGACCGGCAGGTGAACATCAACGGTCCCGCCACCGTCGCGTCCGGTAATGCGCGATAGCGGCGTTCAAGGCCCAGCGCTGTAAACCCGCAAAGCATTATCCCGCAGAATGCCGCGCAAATCCGTTGCCGGCAGATGGCCAAAATGATCCGTGAAATAGGAAAGAGACTGCTCGTAGGTGCAGTAGCGTTCGACATTGGGACCATCGGAGCCCCACATGAAGCGATCTGCACCGAAGGCATCGATCAGCTGCTGAATATGGGTGTGGCTTTCCGAAAAGGGATACTTTGTCTTTTTGCCCACCGCAATGGGGTACAAAATTTCAGCCATCACCGGCGCCTCCGTCATCAGCGTTTTGACGATGGCCGGGAAGCTCACCTTGCCTTTTTCGTCGGCGTACAGCGATGTCGGCAGGCCATGGACCAGGACATGGCGGATTTTCGGGAATTTGCCGATGATGGTCTTCAGATGCCGGAGCTCGTCTTCATAGGTGCCGACGGGTGATTTCGCCGATTGCACCCAGCTGACCGGAATGCCCAGCTTTTCGACCTCCGCCCAGAACGGATCGTATGCCTTGTCCGAATGCATGGGCTTGTAGCCGCCGCGGAACAGCCCCGTGGTGGTGAAGTACAGTCCCCGCATTTTCAGGCGGCAGATCTGATCGTGCAGCCGCGCTATTTCCGTATCGTGATAGGCGAAGGCTTCCTCGACCTGCGCTAGGCCGATGAAACGATCCGGATGCCGCGTCATGGCCTCTGCGAAATATTCGCTCAGGTTTCCATAAATATGGTCGTTCTGCAGGACTGCCGTCGCGATCCCGGCATGGTCCATCATCGCGACCAGCCTGTTGGCGCTCATGGACAGGTCTTCCATCCAGGGCGGCAGAAACTGGACATAATAGCGCTCGCCGTCCTTTTCCCATTGGAAGCGCCCGAACGTACCGGCCGAAAAAGCGACCTCTTTGGCCCCGGCCGGCGATGGATCGTCGGCATCCCACAGCGCCCGCTCCGTCACGATGGCGTTGTCGCTTAGCCGGCGATAGGGCTGGTTGCCATGCATGTGCATGGCGCGCTGCTGGTGAATCCGGTGTAGCTCCACGCTGGGAAATCCGGATGCCCCGGCGGCCGGCGGGAAAATATGGGCGTGGCAATCGACGACGCCCACGGCCGTGGGGTCCATGGGTTCCGTCATGGCGTGGTTGTCCTTTGTGTGGCCATTGTATCGTCCACCCACAGATCGCCCCAGGTGAAATTCGCCGGCGTACCGCCGGTGTGGACGAAGACGATCACGTCATTTGCCCCAAATCGCCCCTCGCGGACATGTGCCACCAGCCCCGCGGCGGCCTTTCCGGTATAGATGGGATCCAGGATAACGCCTTCGGTGCGGGCAAACAGCTTGACCGCTTCGATCCCTGCTTCCGACGGCACACCATAGCCTGCGCCGACGAATTCGCCGAAATTGACGATCTCGTCTTGCGTGATGACCAGATCCAGTCCCAGCGCCTTGGCGGTTTCATTTGCGATGGCGGCGGTGCGCGACGGCAGGTGAAATTCACTGGTGGCGGTGACGCCGTGCATGGCAAAGCCCAGCCCTGTCAGCCGCTGCGCCAGCACAATGCCGGCCTGGCCCTTGCCGCTGGACGACATGTAGAAACAGCTGGGCGCCAGCCCTTCCGCATCCAACTGTTCCAGCACTTCCAGGGTCGCTTCCAGATAGGCGGCGGCGGACGCGACATCGAACATGGGATTGTCGTTGAGGATATGCGGCCGGCCGCCGGCCTTGCGCGTTTGATCGGCCAGGCTGTCCAGCATCTGCCGCTGTTCCTCGCGGGTCGCGGCAAAATGCACTTCGGCGCCCAGCAGATAGTCCATCAGCAGGTTGCCCTGGACGACATTGGGCTTGCTGCCTTCCAGCACCAGGATGGTTTTCAGGCCAAGCTTGTTGCAGGCGGCGACGGTCTGGCGGGCGGAGTTGGATTGCAGATCCAGCCCGACAATCACGGTATCGGCATGTTCGGACATGGTCCGGGCAAGGCGGAATTCCAGGTTGCGCAGCTTGTTGCCGCCCAGCGCCAGGCTTGTGAGATCATCACGCTTGATGAAGATGCGCGGGTTCCCCGGCCTGTCGTGATTGAGCACACGCGCCAGGTTCGGCGCCTCGGTGATGGGTGTCGGCCGCTCGATCAGCTTGACGCGCGGCAGTTTCGCGATATGGCTGCGAATGACGGAAAAATCGGGCAGGGGTTCAGGTCCTGTCGTGGAAGCTGTCAAGCTTTGTCTCCGTCTTCTTTGATGCACATCATGAGTCCGCAACTTCCATTGGCGTTTTGCGCACCCGCAACGCTGCCGCGACCAGCGCGCCGGTCAGGGCGAGGCTGGCCATCAGCAGCAGGCTGGTGGTGGCTTCACCGGTCTGGGCCTTGATATAGCCGAACAGGTAGGGCCCGAAGAAGCCGCCCAGCGCCCCGAGCGAACTGATCACGGCGATCCCGGCCGCCACCGTTCCCCGGGACAGGAAGGATGCCGGGATCGGATAAAGCATCGGCCCCAGCGATACCGAGCCGATATTGGCGAGGGTGAAGAACAGCAGCCGGGTCACCGGATCGTGAAGCAAAGCGCCGCCCGCTATCCCGACAGCCAGCATCAGCAGTGCCGCCGCAACATGAAACTTGCGTTCCCCCGTACGGTCAGAATGCCGGCTGAACAGAACCATCCCGATCGCACCGATGAAAGGCGGAAAAGCCAGAATGAAGCCTGTTTGCGTGTTGCTATAGCCCAACTGGGTGATCAGGGCCGGCAGGAAGAGGGTGATGGAATAGGTCGCCCCCTGCATCGAAAAATTCGCGAAAGCGCACATCAGGATGCGGATATCGAACAGCATTTTCAGGAAGCCGGAATGTGCGCTTTTGTCGACAAGGATCTGCTCCTGCGCGATTTTGCCGACCAGCCAGTCGATCTCGTCTTTCTCAAGCCACCTGGCGTTGCGCGGGGTGTCGGTCAGAGTGAAATACACAGCGATGGACAGCAGCACGGAGGGCAATCCTTCCAGGATATACATCCATTGCCAACCTTCCATCCCCAGGCCGGTGACATTCAGCAGCAGACCTGAAAGCGGTGCGCCGATAACGGACGACACCGGGACCGCCAGCATGAAAAAGGCGATCATGCGGGCGCGATAGGCCGAAGGAAACCAACGGGTGAGGTAAAAAACCACGCCCGGATAAAAACCGGCTTCGCACAGGCCCAGCAAAAAGCGCAAGAGATAGAAGCACACGTCCGGGCGCAGGCCGGTAAAGCGGGACATCTGGGGAATGAAACCGAACGCGGTGGAAACCAGGCCCCAGCTCAGCATGATCCGGGCAATCCAGACGCGCGCGCCCAGGCGCTCCATCAGGATATTGGAGGGGACCTCGAGCAGAAAATAGCCGATGAAGAAGATGCCGGCGCCAAAGCCGAACGCGGCTTCCGACATGCCAAGCGACTTGCTCATCGGAAGATGGGCGAATCCGACATTGACGCGATCGAGGAAAGCCACGAAATAACAGGCCATCAGGAACGGCAGCAGCCGCCACATGACCTTGTTGACCGTTCGGGGCGCCAAGTCTGCCATATATGGCGAAATTGACTGAAAACCGTGAGGCCGAACAGTGGCTTTGTGGGAAAATGCCCCCGTGAGATAGTGGCTGATGATGACGCATCGCCCCGACAGTTTGATCTATTTCGGAACCGCTGAGCCGGCGCCGGCGGATCGGACATTTTCTGCCGGCGCGCTGTCCTTGCATCTTTCGGACGGCGCCGTCCGCCATCTGTGTTGGCACGGGGTAGAAGTCGTGCGCGGCATCGCATGCCCCATCCGGGACGAAAACTGGGCCACCCATGCCTCGCTGTTGGCGGATGAAAGCATCACCAATGGGCCGGATGGGTTCGAAATCCGGCAAGTCCGGCTGGTCGCGGACGGCGCCCTGCGCATCAACTTGGTGTTCAAGGGAGGTTCGGACGGGACATTTCTGGCGACGGCCGAGATGTTCGCGGACCGCGAATTCATCACCAACAGGGCAGGGTTCACGCTGTTGCATCCCTTGCGCGATGTCGCCGGGACACCGCTTAACGTCATCCATCCCGATGGTGCAGTGACCGCATCGCAATTTCCCTTGTTGATTTCACCGGACCAGGTCGCGGGCGACATATCCGGCCTTCGTCATTCGGTGAACGAGATCGATACCGAAATCCTGTTCCGGGGCGAAGTCTTCGAAATGGAGGACCAGCGCAACTGGAGCGATGCATCCTTCAAGACCTATTGCCGCCCCTTGTCGCGCCCGCGGCCCTACCGGTTGAACGCAGGGGAAATCCAGCGCCAGGAAATCCAGGTTCGCGTACAGGGCACCCCGTCCCGGGCATTCCCGGCCGCACAGCCATCGCCCATTCTGGAATTGAAGCCCGGTACCGAAACGCTTCCACGTCTGGCGGTGGCGATGGAAGACGGGGCGATTCCGGATCGTCCGTTGCACAGGCTTTGCCGCCTGCTGAATCCGTCAATCCTGCAATTGCGGGTCACGCCCCAGACCGCACAGGCGATATGCGAAAGCGCGAAGCTGCTGATGGCCGGCAACCCGGCCGAGATCGAGCTGGAAGTCGTAGTGCCTTCCACAGAGAATCCCCCGGCGGCGCTGGCTCACATCGCTGCCGATTGCAAAAGCGCGTCACTTGCGGTGGCGCGGGTCCTGGCGCTTCCGGAAAGCTATCTGCACAGCTATCAGTCCAGCGGCCCATGGCCGGCCGGTCCAACGCCGCAGGACCATGCGAAATACGTTCGCGTGTCATTTCCAGGCGCTGGGATCGGAGGAGGGGTTCTGACCTATTTTCCAGAACTCAATCGCTGCCGCCCGGACCTGTGCGATTACGTCACCCACGGCTCGACAGCCATCACCCATGCCGCAGACGACAGCTCGGTCATGGAAAGCCTGGAAGGTCTCATCCACGTTTTTACAAGCGGGCGTGCGCTGGCGGGGGAACGGGACTATCGCCTGGGCCTGGTGGCGATCGGCATGCGCTCCAATCCCTATGGCGCCGGGGTGGTGGAAAACCTGCCGCAAACCCGCATTGCGATGGCTGGCGCTGACCCCAGGCAGCGCAGCCTGTTTGCCGCGGCCTGGGCCGTCGGTGCGGTGGCGGCCACGGAAGGACATCATGTGTCTTCCTTGGCTTTGTCAGCATTCGTGGGGCCGTTCGGCGTCATTCACACGCCGCAGACCTGGGCGCAGCCGCTCTACCAGGAGGGCGGCACCGATATGGTGTATCCGCTATTCCATGTCGTGCGCTTCCTGGCGCGAATGGGAGGCGCCGCGCGCTTGTCCCTTCAGAATTTGGGAAACGAAATCGTGGGTGTCGCCGCGAGAGAGAATTCTTGCACCCGCCTGGTGCTGGCCAATCTTGGAACCTGTGCCTCTCCTGTTCGACTGCCACAGGAGGCGGAAATCCGCATCCTGAACGCGGACAGTTTTGCATCTGCCATCAGAGGCCCGGATTGGCTTGAGGTCAGCGACGCCCATCGGGGCTCCGACGTGACCCTGGAGCCCTTGAGCGTGGCATTTCTCACTATGCCGACCGCCGGCTGAGGCCGCTTCCGGCTGCCGCAAGGATCGCGATGATGATGGCGCCCTGCACAACCTCCTGCATCCCGGGGGACCAGCCGCTGACCTGCATGGTGGTGACGACCAGCACCAGCAGAATGGAACCGAAGAATGTTCCCAGGGCGGTGGCGCTGCCCCCGGCGATCAGGGTTCCGCCCACGACAACGGCGCCGACCGATTGCAGCAGATAGGGTTCGCCCATCTGCAGGAAGGCGCCGCCGGCATGGGCGGACAACAGGGCGCCATCGACCGCGCCGAGCAGGCTGCTGGCCAGGAAGGCAATCGTGATGGTGCGGCCGGTACGGGCGCCGGCAAGATGCGCCGCTGTTGCATTCTGTCCCACGGCCATCAGGGTGCGCCCATAGGTCGTGCCTTTGATGATGCCGCCTGCGACCATCATCAGTGCCGAGGCGAGAATGAGAATAACCGGCACGCCGGCCAGTTTTGCGCTGGTGACACCGCGAAGCAGCGTGCTGACGGTGAAAACGTCCAGCGACCGGTTGGCGATCAGGGTGGCGCTGTCGAGCACATAGCCGATGGCGAGTGTCGCGATGATCGCGGGAATGCGAAGCTTCAGGACAAGGAAGGCGTTTGCCGCCCCTGTGACGAGCCCGATCGCGATAACCGCGGGCAATGCCAGCAACAGGCCCGAATTGGTGCCCTGAGACAGTATCATGGTGACAAAGGCCGATACGGTGATGACGCTGGGTATCGAAAGGTCGATATTGCCGCTGCCGCTGGCGATCACGAACATCTGGCCGATGGCGACGATCATCAGGAAGGACGCGGAACTGGCCACCCCGGACAGGCTGTTCAGGTTGAAATGGCTGGTCATGACGGACAACAGGCCCCAGAGCGCCAGCACGCCCAGAACCGAAAAGCTCCAGCGATGGTCCCGCATCCGCGTCAGGACAGTCATGGCGCACTCCGGACAAGGATGGTGCGCAGGCAGATGATGCCGATCAAAAGACCGCCCTGCACCACGGCATTGAAATCGGTGCTGACATTCAAGAGACCCAGCAGGCTGCCGACCAGCGACAGGCTGATGGCGCCGAACAGGGTTCCCAGCGGCGTGATGCGCCCGCCCGTCAGGGCGGAGCCGCCGATCACCACCGCCGCGATGCTCAGCAAGGTATAGGAACTGCCGGCGTTGATGTCCGACGCGGTGTTGATGGCGGTCATGGAGAGGCCCGCCGCCAGCCCGAACAGGCCGGAAAAGCCATAGCGCGAAGCCGCGGCCGCCAAGGGCGACCATCCGCTTTGGACCATGGACTGGGGATTGGCGCCGAAGCCGCGCAACACCACGCCCAGCCGCGACATGTTGAGAGCCGTGGCAGCGGCGCCGGCGGCCAGGAGGCAGAGCACCGAAGCCGGTACCTTGAACAGGCTGAACGCCGCCAGGGCCGCAAGCCAGTCGGGCGCAGCTCCGCCAGGGGTCGGCTGCAAGGTGTAGCCGATTCCCAGCCACACGAAGGATGCGCCCAGCGTAACCACGATCGCCGGAATCTCCCGCAGCTGGATCAACAGGCCGAAACCCGCATAGCCGGCCAAGGCGAACGCCAGGAACAGCCAGCCCAGCGCGGGATCGGTCACCAGGAAGGTCGCGCTGATCACGCTGACCAGGCCGGCAAAGGCGCCGACGCCCAAGTCGATCTCACTGCCGCCGACGATGAAAAGCTGCGCCAGCGAGATCAAGGCCAGGGGAATGGCGGCCGTCATCAACAGGTCGATCCCCAACAGGGAAACCGCATTGCGATTGAGCAGCCCGATCACCGCCAGCATCAGCGCGGCGGTGAGAAACGGCATGACCCGGAACGCGCTGCTGCTGGTGGCCGCCGCGGTTTGCGATACGGCAGACGGCAGGTCCTTGTCCGAAAACGACGCATCGACGATGGCGTCTTCCGTAAGATCGTTGCCGGTCAGGGTGCATTTTATCGCACCGGCGTGAAACAGCAGGACATAGTCGCATTCGACGAATTCGATGGTTTCGGAGCTGTACCAGACCACCAGCTTGCCCGTGTCAGCGGCCTGGCGGATCAGGCGGTAGAAATCGCGCTTGATCTGGACATCGACGCCGCGCGTCGGATCGTCCAGCAGGATGACGTCGGCCCCGGTCATCAGCGCGCGGGCCAGCAGCACCTTTTGCTGGTTTCCGCCCGACAGGTCCACAATGGGCGACTCCAGGCGCTCCAGGGGAAGCCGCACCGCCGCAAGCCAGGGCTCGGCGGTGCGCTTTTCCGACGCTTCGTGAAGGATGCTGATGCCCGGTTTGGCCGCGGCGATGCCTATGGTGGCGTTTTTCAGCACGTTCCAAAGCGGGAAAACGCCCTCCGCGCGTCGGTCTCCGGAGACATAGGAGGCGGCGGCCTCGCAGACCAGGCCTGGAGAGCCCGCGCCCCTTGCCGCTTCGTAGAGGGCGCGAAGGCATTCGCGCTGTCCGCTTCCTTCCAGCCCGGCCAGCCCGACGATCTGTCCGGCGCGCAGTTCGGCCGGCTGCGCCGACCAGGGCGAATTTATCTGGGCCAATATCCTGGTGTCCGCCGTGACGGTTTCGCGGTGGAGCTGTTCGAGCTCCCGGCCGGCTTCCCCCGCCATGGCCGCAACCATTTGCGGCACGCTGATCGCGCCCGTCATGGTGTCGGATGTCAGAATGCCGTTGCGCAACACCAGCACGCGCGCGGCAATCGACATGACCTCCTGGAGCTTGTGACTGATGAAGATGACCGCAACGCCGGCGGCCGCGCGATCCTGGATGAAACATGCCAGTTGCTCGCTGCGCAGCCCGTCCAGCGAGGAGGTGGGTTCGTCCAGGATCAGAACCCGCAGCAGCGGATCGCAGGCGGCGCGGGCGATCTCGATCATCTGGCGCTGCGGCAAGGTCAGGTCGGATACAGGCCGCCGGACGTCAATGCCATGGCCGGGAAAAATGGACTGAATGCTGTCCCGTGCCATGCGATGATAGCGGCGCAGCCAGCGCGGATCGAGGTCGGCGCGGCCCGGCTGTTCCACATAGAAATTTTCGGCAACCGAAAGGCTGTCGCATAGCGACAATTCCTGGTGCACGATCCGGATGCCAAGGCGGCGCGCCTGTTCGGGAGAAAAAGAATCGAAATCGATCTCCGCGCCGCCAATTTCCAGGGTTCCGGCATCCGGCATTGTCACGCCGGCGACAATGCGCATCAGGGTGCTCTTGCCGGCGCCATTGGCGCCGACCAGCCCGATAACCTCACCGGCCGCGGCGCGGAAGGTGAGGCCGCCAAGGGCGCGGGTGGGGCCATAGGCCTTTGCTATTCCGGAGAACTGCAAGGCGGAGGCGGTGGGCATCTCAGTTCTTTTGGGTCAGCAGGTTATGGCGCACCCAATCGGCCGAATAGCTCGATGCCACGGCGGTGCCCGGCTTCAGCCCGGAAAATTGTTCGACCGTATCGTTGGTGACGGTCGATGCCGACATTTTCATGTATTTCGGTACCGGGCGGCGGTTCATGATTTCCAGCGCGACCCAGAGCGCTGCCTGGCTGATGCTGGGGGCGGCGTTCATGGAGAGTGTCTGGTAGCCGTTCTTCCGTTTCTGCTCGATCCACCAATGGACGAAGTTCGCATCGCCATCGCCGGAGATCACCGGCATTTTGGTGGAATAAGTACCGCCGAATTGCTGGAATGCCTGCGCCACGCCAAAGGAGCCGTCGCCGATGACGCCGGCAATGGGCGGCAGGCTGGGCAACACATTGCTGACCACCGATTGCGTCACGGCGGCGGTGGCCATGCCATACACCGTGCCGACGACCTTGATGCCGGGATACTTCTTCAAGGTCTCGACCTGCTGTTCATACATCAGCTTGT